>NZ_JAOWHQ010000069.1:0-495757 GCF_030332565.1 Citrobacter sp. Cpo109 | reverse complement strand
TGACCTGCTCCCCGTTGATTAGTACACCCCGATGTTAGTAATGTCTTCATAAGCCACATGAGGACATCCCCATGAAGAAGCGTTTTTCCGACGAACAGATCATCAGTATTCTCCGCGAAGCCGAAGCTGGGGTACCCGCCCGTGAACTCTGCCGCAAGCATGCCATTTCCGATGCCACGTTTTACACCTGGCGTAAGAAGTATGGCGGTATGGAGGTGCCTGAAGTTAAGCGCCTGAAGTCGCTTGAGGAAGAGAACACCAGACTCAAGAAGCTGCTTGCCGAAGCCATGCTGGATAAAGAGGCGCTTCAGGTGGCTCTTGGGCGAAAGTACTGACGACAGACCAGAAGCGGGAAACCGTGATGTTGATGTGTGATGCGACCGGTCTGTCGCAACGTCGTGCCTGCAGGCTTACAGGTTTATCCCTGTCGACCTGCCGCTATGAGGCTCACCGTCCGGCTGCTGATGCGCATTTATCAGGGCGCATCATTGAGCTGGCACTGGAGCGCAGGCGTTTTGGCTACCGTCGTATTTGGCAGTTGCTGCGCCGTGAAGGGCTTCATGTTAATCATAAGCGCGTGTACCGGCTTTATCACCTCAGTGGCCTGGGCGTAAAACGCAGAAGACGTCGTAAAGGGCTGGCAACAGAACGTCTGCCGCTGCTCCGTCCGGCGGCGCCCAATCTGACCTGGTCGATGGATTTCGTCATGGACGCACTTTCCACCGGTCGCAGGATCAAGTGTCTTACCTGCGTCGATGATTTCACAAAGGAATGCCTGACGGTCACTGTTGCCTTTGGGATTTCAGGCGTTCAGGTCACGCGTATTCTGGACAGCATTGCACTGTTTCGAGGCTATCCGGCGACGATAAGAACTGACCAGGGGCCGGAGTTCACTTGCCGTGCACTGGATCAATGGGCCTTTGAGCATGGTGTTGAGTTGCGCTTAATCCAGCCGGGCAAGCCAACGCAGAACGGATTTATTGAGAGCTTTAACGGACGATTTCGCGATGAATGTTTGAATGAGCACTGGTTCAGCGATATCGTTCATGCCAGGAAAATTATTAATGACTGGCGGCAGGATTATAACGAATGCCGCCCGCACTCCACGCTGAATTATCAGACACCGTCTGAATTTGCAGCGGGCTGGAGAAAGGGTCATTCTGAGAATGAAGATTCCGACGTTACTAACTGAGTGTTGTATCTAATCGTGGGGGCAGGTCACCAGATATAATTTATCAACAGACGATATCCAGCCATCACTCTCCATGTAAGTACAGGAGAGTGCTTAATAACTAAAATACATTTAATTATAAAATCATATCTGTCTTCCATTATCGTGGTGATTATAATTAATCAATATCGCTGTGTATGTAGCAGGTAACAGCAATTACCATATCAACTAGATATAAACGTAAATATGTCGTTCTTGTTGTAATGTGGAGTATCCACATGTCATGGCTGTGTGTACGACTTATCTGCTCACCAATATATATCAGTACTTGATTATATAATTCATGTGGCTGTACCATGTGCATATACGGACACATGGTAATCTATACAGATAGACTGTCGTATATTACACTGCTATATATTACTATTACCGACAGTAAACAACATGAATTACCCACCACTTTCTTCTTTATATAGCAGCAGTATTTTTTAATTAGATTACAATGAAATATCACTCTTAAGTTAGCAACGTAAAAATATCCGACCATATACATCATATTTAAGACTTCAAGTCTTATCAAATACAGATAACGGTTACCCATTTCAAACAAAGCACAACCTAATAATTTAAAAAATCATAGTATCAACAGGAAATCAATTTCATATGATTTTTGCCTCTTTACCTTGCGATAAGCTGCGACAATCGCAACAGTAGCAACTCAGTAATGCCGGTAAGCTGGATTTTTTGTAAATATATTGTTGCTAAATTTATCTCCCTTATACACCACTCTTGCCCCACTTCTTTGATAATCAATATCGATCACACCTGCACATTCAAGGTTATCCATTACCTTAGTCAATAGTGTTCCTTTACGCAGCACATTAGGCCCATTACGCCTTATATCATTATATCTGAGGGATGTATTTCTTTGAGTTGAGAATTCACGTTGAAGCCATGAAATCAACAGCGCCTCATAATAACCATCGTCACAACCAAATAAATTAATCGCCTGTTCCATATACCATTCGCACAACTTCCAGGCTCCTTCAACATACTCTTTTTTTATTAAACGCTCCCCTTCCGTAAAGAAAGAAAACAAAGCTGACAAGCGTGCTACATTATTGGCCAGTTTTGAAGCAAAGTCACTCATGTGAGCATAGCGCTCATCTGGTCGAATACGACATTCAATTTCATTATAAATTTTCTCCCACTCATGCTGTGCCGAAAGAGCGAATGACAGACACCTCTGCTGGTTAGACTCAATAGAAGTTGTTCTCTCTGATATTAAAGCCTCCAGACGCTGATGGAACTGTTCAAGAAATATCATACCTGCTGGTTGCTGCCGAATAAGACGTTCTCCTTGCGTAGTTAATTTTTCATCAATAACTACCGGTAAGCAACGAGCAAAAAAACCACTTCCCCGGGCTTTTCCCCCCTGCCGTTTCAGATATAAGTCAAATGGTTTTTTTTGTACCATGACAGAGAGTGTGACACGACCATTTTCTATCGTAAAACTCTGTGCTGTTTTACGTTCGACACGAAAATCAACACCATCCCACATTGAATTAATAAAACTTAAATCATTCATCACCTGTCTGTCCAGGATGTTTGCCCCCTCATCGGCGATCAAGCCAATATGTGCCGAACGACTATACATCGCAAATTGTAACGCTTCAGGAGTGACATTATTATAAATATACTGACCAATTTTAGGCAGCACGGGTTTCTCAGACTGTAATTCTACAAGACGCTGAGACTCCGATTTAGTACATTGATCCTTTGTAACTTTCCTCCTGATAGTGTTTAAAATTGCCTTTTCTTTTGCGCTCCATATTTTTGTCTCAACCTCAAAAATCTTCTCCTGTTCCTCAGCCTGTCGTAGCCAACAGGCATCATGCCTGTAAAAAGGCTTGAGCACCATTCTGTCCACAGTTGTTTTTCTCTCACCAGAGTTAGCTATAACCAGCAGAAATAATGATGCAGGTGTGGTTACCGTTTCATTTATCTTTACATCCACTATACTCTGGGAGGCCATCGACATTGCACTAATCACAGATGAAGAAATCAACTCTACCGGTGCCTGTGTATGCTCACGGATATCATAAATAGTCTCACGTATTTTGTCTGGAATTGCATTTATTGGAAAACGAATCATAACTCCTCCATTGATTGTATAGTCCGGAACACAGACAATAAATCGCAACTACAATCGCAGGTCAATCGCAAAAAATATCGATCAACGAGTTTGGACCCAGTTGGACATATAATTTACAAATTTTCATATCAGAATCATGCCTGACCACTAAAAAACTATGGTTATGCGTTAAGTTCAGCATGCACATTTCTTTAAATGACTTAGAAACCAGATGTGGCAATGTATAACATTAAATTATCACCTCACCATCACCCTCCCTAAAAAACAAATCACCTCTAATAATAACAAAAAGTTAACACATGCGAGCAGACTTCAAAAACACAAGAGATTGCACAACTGCAACCAGCGCCATAGACATTTTTAATTTTTTTCACTTATATATTACATCATTGCATAACAGCATATCCTTTCATCAGGCCACCCTTCAGGTTGGCCTGTTTCATTTTTGAGGAGTTATCAATGAAGCAACCATCCGGATATCAGATTATCCGCCGCCATTTACGTCGCTATCCCCGCACATTACGCCACACACTGATTAAGGAACTCAGCCAGCTTGTTACTTATGAACCTGTCATTGGCATTATGGGTAAAACCGGCGCAGGTAAATCATCGCTCTGTAATGCCCTGTTCCGCAGTGAAGTTTGCGCGGTCAATGCCGTGGAAGCCTGTACCCGTGAGCCGCAACGTGTCCGTCTGCAATTTGGACAACACTATCTGACGCTGGTCGATTTACCGGGTGTGGGTGAAAGCCAGAGCCGGGATGATGAATATCGTGCGCTGTATCAGGAACAGTTACCGACTCTGGATATGGTGCTGTGGGTCTTAAAAGCGGATGACAGGGCCTTCTCGGTGGAAGAGCAGTTTTATCAGACAATACTGGCTCAATGCGGCAGTACCATGCCGCCGGTGCTCTGGATACTCAATCAGGCGGATAAAGTGGAGCCTTCCGAACGCTGGAACTGGCGTTCAGCCACACCATCTGACGTCCAGCTTGAGAATATAAAACGTAAACAGCAGGCCGTTGCCAGTCAGTTGGGTATACAGGATGATATTATTATCCCTGTATCCGTAAAAGGACGCTATCACCTGGCCCGTATTGTGGAGCAAATGATAACCAGCCTCCCAAAGCAGGTACGCAGCCCACTGCTGCCCCATCTGCATCAGTCATACCATTCAGCCCCCGTACAGGAAAACGCCCGCAGCGGCTTTGCAGACGCCGTCGTCGATACGCTTGACCGGGTCATCGACAACGTACCGTTACCCAACATTGCCCGGAAGGCTCTGCAGGCCGTCACGCATACCATCGCCCACGTGGCCCGCAGCGTCTGGTCCTTCTTTTTCAATTGATGGTAATACCCTGTAGACTTCCTAACGAGAATACACCAGATTTTCTCTTTTTATTCATATTGTTACTTCTATCGATCTGCAAAACCGATCGATATCCGATAATTGATCTATAAAATCAATTACCCCTCCGTGCAAACACCCCATAGAATCATGCCGTACGAAAATATTCACTTTAAATCATGGAGATAGGTGAGGTATGGCACGCATGTGTCTGCCATGTATCTGGCTGTATTTTCAACAATAATCCGCACCACTACACAAGCGAGGTTTGCAAGGATGATATCCAGGCTGTTCGGTTTTTATATTTTTCTGGGGGTTATGACCGGTTTTTACCAATCGCTCTGGGGACGGTTGCGATACGAGAGCATGGGCACCATTTTCGGCAAATGTCTTGTGTGGCCTACTGTCTGGTTTCCCGGACTCGGTGAAGTGCTGGGGATGATCATCTTTGCTGTCCTGATCATCGTCTTTGTTATCGGAAAGCGATTATGAAAAGGAGAATATTGGTATCAATAATTTCCCTCTCTCTCCTCTCAGCCTGTGGTGAATCAAAGGAGAAGAAGGAGTTTATGCAAAGCTGCCTGAGCAACAGTGGAAATGATGACATCTGCGATTGCATGTATGATCGTATTGCTGAGAAATACGGTGAGCACTGGGGAAGAAATAATACATTACAGGCAGCTCCTGAATTTAATCATTTGGTTGCAACGTCAGAAAAATACTGTGCCACTAAATTAAATTAGTAAATGATTCCCATTTGTAATTTATTGTCTGAAGCTTATTACTAATGAAAAAATATTAAATACTTTATCATTCTTAACCAGAAGGTACTGAAATATGCGTAATTTTATTTTGGTTATCTCAGTTGAACTTATCGCCACTAATGCATATGCATGGGGGACAAGTCAAACTGCTGTACAACCAGAACATGAGATCAAAAAGGTTGAAGAATTTAAAGGAATACCGGAAGCTGAGCGAGTCGGCAAATCCGCAAAACCTGCTCCAGTTATTAAAGAAAATACCGGGCCGGTAGATATGTCCTGGAAATCCAGGAACAACGTTCTAATGAAACGTATCGGTGACGTGAATAATGATAATCTCATCTTGGTATACGGGCAGGGTAAGATTAGTGTCGGCTTTGTGCGTATATTCACTGGTCCTGCTGCTGGCTACACAATGAAAGTTAAGTTAGGAGCCGAACGAAACGGTGAGATTGTTATCAACGGTCAACGCTTAATTTCCCACACTACATTAGAAGAGTTGAACCCATGTAAGACATATAATGAATGCGAATACCGTCGTAAAAATAACCCGAATATTGAACTTGGTTTCTATACAAGTATCAAAAGTGATGAAGGTAATGAATGGGCGTATAACGTCTTAAAGAAGAGTAAAAGTATCACAGTAAAACTGTCAAACGGCTCATACACCGTTGATTTGTCGGGTTTTAACGCTGAAGATTCTAAACATAGCGTAGCATTCTAAGGGAGATAATAGAATGCATAAATTAATTGTAGTAGTTACCGTATTTTTTAGCTTTATGGTTAGCGCTTATGCTGGCGAACTCATCAACCCACGACCTGTACCAAATAGTAATTATGAACTCGCAGAGGATGCCGCAGATAATCTCTGGTGTAAAAACTGTGCAGGTAAATCTGGCTGGCATGAAGTCGAGGGCCTGAGTGGTGATTTTCATACTGGCGGTGACGTTATCGGTGCTGGCTGGGATTATGCACTGTATTGGCAGGATATGGGGTCGTCCTGTATGTACGGTGACTGGAGTATACTTAACCTCCGTACCGGAGAAATCAAATCTTTCGGCCCCAGCCCGGAAAATATTCCAGAACTCTGTCAACTTGAACCTGATGCCGTTGGTTATGAAATCACTGAGAACGGCTGGACAATGACGGTCTTAGGGAAAACCTACAAAGGTAAATAGTACTCGTTCGGAAATATTCATAAATTATTTCCCTACATCATTAAAATAATGCCTCTAAAGCCCTGCTCGTATGAGCAGGGCTTTTTCGTATATGTCATCCGTAAAGGTAAACCCCATGAAATTAGCCAGCCGCTTTGGTCGCGTTAACCTGATCCGTCGCGATCGCCCCTTAACCCATGACGAACTGATGCAACATACCCCCAGCGTGTTCGGCGAGGAGAAGCATGCCTCCCGCAGTGAACGCTATACCTGTATCCCCACCATCACCCTGCTGGAGAGCCTCCAGAATGAAGGTTTTCAGCCGTTCTTTGCCTGCCAGACCCGCGTCCGTGACCCGAGCCGCCGGGAGCATACGAAGCATATGCTGCGCCTGCGCCGTGCCGGGCAAATCACCGGTCAGCAGGTCCCGGAGATTATTCTCCTCAACTCTCACGACGGCTCCAGCAGCTACCAGATGCTGCCGGGGCTGTTCCGCAGCGTCTGCTGTAACGGACTGGTCTGCGGGACGTCATTGGGTGAAGTACGCGTACCGCATAAAGGCGATGTGGTGGAGAAAGTCATCGAAGGCGCTTATGAAGTGCTCGGGGTATTTGACCGGGTGGAGGAGAAGCGAGATGCCATGCAGTCGCTGCTGCTCCCGCCTCAAGCACAGCAGGCGCTGGCGAAAGCTGCTCTGACGTACCGTTTTGGTGAAGAGCATCACCCCGTCACCGAATCTCAGGTACTGGGTGCCCGCCGCTGGCAGGATGAACAGAATGACCTGTGGAGTGTCTTTAACCGGTTGCAGGAAAACCTGAGCAAAGGTGGTCTGTCCGGTCGTTCAGCACAGGGTAAACGCAGCCGTACACGCGCAGTCAACGGTATCGATGGAGACATTAAACTCAACCGGGCGTTATGGGTAATGGCAGAGGAGCTGCAGCAGGCACTGAGCTGATGCAGCGCGTTCCTGCAGATGCCTGCCTGGCAGCAGTCTGGCCTGTCTCCCTGCAAACCGTTCTCTATCCGACGATGACTTCTGCGCCTGGTGCAGGCATCTCTGCTACCGGCCGGGTGAACTCAGCCTGTGCCACCTGGTTGCGGCTGACGGCGTCTGACCCTCACGGTCCGACGCTGATGGCTATGTACAGTCCTGCCCACAGCAACGCCAAACCGGACAGCCTGACAATATGACCTGCCGATAACACAGTCCCCCCGTAACCTCCCGAACAACATCGCCAGCACGCAAGGTTCCCGCTCAGGGAGACCACACTTATGCCCTTTCAAAAGGAATAACCTATGAATAACATCACAAATCTGCAAACACTTTCAGACACTGAAAATACGACGACCCTCACAGCCATGTTGCTGCCCGATGAGCAGCGCATCGGCTTCTGGCCGCAGTATTTTGGCACCATCCCACAGTGGATAACCCTGGAACCACATATCTTCGCCTGGATGGACCGCCTGTGCGCGAACTACAGCGGGGGCATCTGGCAGTTTTACACGCTGAGCAACGGTGGCGCGTTTATGGCTCCGGAGCCCGACGGTGACGACAGTGAAAAATGGACGCTGTTCAACCCGATGAACGGTAACGGCACAGAGATGAGCGCCGAAGCCGCCGGTATTGCCGTCTGCCTGATGACGTACAGCCACCACGCCATGCGTACCGAATGCGATGCCATGACCGGGCACTATTACCACCTGCGGGACTACGCGCTGAACCACGCGGAGTGTAATGCCATTATGCACATCATCGACTGAGGTCAAAATTATGGAACAACAACTTCCGCTGTTTGCCCGAGAACTGGCCCCCACAGAACAGCAGACGGTCAGGACGGCACTGACCCTGCTGGAGCGACAGTTACGTGAACCCGGGGCGTCATTCACCTCCAGCCATACCGTCCGTGACTGGCTGCACCTGCAGCTTGCCACACTGGAACGCGAAGAATTTACCGCGCTCTTTCTCGATAACCAGCACCGGCTGATTGCGCACGAAACCCTCTTCACCGGCACCATCAACCATACGCAGGTACACCCACGAGAGGTGGTGAAGGCGGCGCTGAAACATAACGCTGCCGCCATTCTCGTGGCGCACTGCCACCCTTCAGGGCACGCCGAACCCAGCGATGCAGACAGACAAATCACAGAACGTCTCAGGCAGGCGCTGGACCTAGTTGATATTCGCCTGCTGGACCATCTGGTGGTCGGCGGGATGGATATTGTCTCTTTTGCAGAACGCGGCTGGTTGTAAGGAGAATAGCAATGAAAATCATCAGCAAGCGCCAGGCAATGACGATTTACCGTCAGCATCCACAGTCGCGGTTGTTTCGCTTCTGTACCGGGAAATACCAGTGGTCCGGCAGTATCTGCCACTATGCCGGTCGGGAGGTACAGGATATCAGCGGTGTGCTGGCCGTCTTCGCAGAACGGCGTCAGGACCGCAACGGCCCGTATGTCGTATTGCGCAGCGTTACCCTGAATTAACGCATCGTTAAGGATTACTTAAATGCAGAACACAACAAATGTAGCAAACCATGATATTTCTGAGCCCTGGTGGGGACTTAAACCCACCGTCACGCCGTGCTTTGGCGCACGACTGGTGCAGGAAAACAACCGGCTGCACTATCTCGCTGACCGCGCCAGTATCACCGGTCAGTTCAGCGCCGCGGATTTACGCCATCTCGACCAGGCATTTCCGGTACTGCTCAAACAACTGGAATTAATGCTGGTTTCCGGTGAGCTCAGCCCCCGCCATCAGCACTGTGTCAAGCTCAACGCAAAAGGGCTGACCTGCGAGGCCGACAGCCTCGGCTCGCATGGATACGTCTATCTCGCGATTTACCCCACACCAGCAGCAACCGCGTAATTTCCCTCGTTTTAACCCATCAACAAAGAGATCCCACTATGCAAACCCAACCACTATCCTCCACGCAGGAGGCTTCTCCACGTCCGTTACCGGTGGATATCTGGCAGCAGCTTCTAAGCCATCTGCTGGATCGTCACTACGGTCTGACGCTTAACGACACACCATTTGGTCAAGATGGCGTTATTCAGGAGCACATCGACGCCGGTATCTCACTGTGTGACGCGGTGAACTTTATCGTGGAGAAATATGGTCTGATTCGTACGGACCGCCATGGCTTCAGCGCAGAAACGCAGTCGCCGCTTCTCTCCAGTATCGATATTCTCCGTGCCCGCAAAGCCTGTGGACTGATGACACACAATGGCTACAGGACGGTGACCGATATCACCACCGGCAAATATCGCGAGGTGCAGCCATGAAGCTGTCCCTGACCGTAGAAGCCGATACCATCAACGTACTGGCCCTAAATGCGGGTCGGATCGCTGTAGATATTGACGGTATTGAACTGGCCGACCTGATCAATGTGATCTGTGACACCGGCTGCACGCTGCGGATCGCCGATGAACCGGGTAAGGCTATCGTTGAATCACCACTGCCGCCCTTTACGGCATTACCGGGGGTCTGCTGCAGCACAGCACATATCACGGCGGAAGACAATTCGCTGCTGTTTACCCTTTCACACCAGCATGAAGACTTTGGCGAGTCGGAATGGATACATTACACCGGCTCGGGTTATCTGCTCTACCTGGGCGCGTGGTCGTTTCCGGTCTTACGCCTCAAACGCCTGGGTCTGTCAAAATCCTGCCGCCAGTTAGTGGTAACGCTTATCCATCGGTACGCCGCGGGCATCATTCATCTGGATGCCTTTGGCGAAGTGCTGCCGGGCTTCACTACATTTGACTGGTAGCACAATCTCAATCTCCATAAGGTTTTCACATGCCGGAATTAACCACCGAAGCGGCTCTCAACATTCTGATTGGCTGGCTGAAGGAAAATATCGATTGCGGTACAGAGATCATCTTCGAAAAAACAACAACACAGCAAAGCTGTTACCCCATATCACAAAAGCATTGCAGGACGTTCGCGATCTTCGTCATCTGCAACTTCTGCAACAGGGCAGACAGATTAACCATCGAACCATACTCACATCACGCAGCATAAGCGCCAGCCCTCATCGACTGGCGCTTTGCTTTATATAAAGGAACTTACTGATGTCAGACCTTACCCTCACCGACCCCGAAGTCATCACCGGCCACACCGATGTGATTTGTTCTACCAGCATTGAACGCATCATCACCGGACGTAATACCGCGCTGATGCAGATTGAAACGCTGATACAACAACTTGACGATATCTCTGCCCTGACATGCAGTGTCGGCGGAGGTAAATCGAATGAATGGGTAGTACGGCAATACCGTTACGACTGCTGGCTGATGGAGAAGCCAGAAACCGCGATAAAAGCTATTATCCGCAATCTCGATCGCAGCATATGGCGAGACCTGATGAAGTACTCCGGGATACTCTGACTCATAGATGCTCAGGCGCGTGAGCAGTGGTACAACAGCCTGGAAAAGGATGATATTCCGGCTGTTAGCGAAGAGAATATCCTCAGCACGTTTGAGCAGTTGCATCTGAATAAAGGCGAGGTGTTTGAGCGAGTAGTGATAAATGTGTTCAAAGGGCTGAGCTGGAATTACAGGAGCAAAAGCTCCTGTAAGTTTGGAAAGAAGAGCATTGTGACGGGACTGGTCAAATTCGACCGATGGGGATTTGGGCTTAACTGGGGCTGGCAACGCGCTCGGCTTCTAGAGCTTGAACGCATGGTGAGGCTTCTGGATGGAAAAATTGTCCCCGATAACAGAGATGATATCAGTCTCAGTCTCAGTCTCAGTCTCAGAGTTCTTATTCATGAAAATTGGCAAGGCTCCAACTATGAAGATGAGATGTTTATACCGAGTACTTTTAGAAGGGAACGACACGTATCACGTTCAAAAGGCCAGGGTTGGTGGATAAAATTAATGGCATCCTTACCCATCTTTATCCAGGAACACTGGCAGCAAGTTAATACAGATGATGGTCACTAATTCGTCCAACCCCCACTAACGCAAGTCAGGCGGCAATGGCATACTGGATGGCATACTGGAAACCGATAAAAAAGAAAAAACCCAAGTCGAACAACGACTTGGGTTTCATATTTGGCGGAAGCGTAGAGATTCGAACTCTAGAACCCTTTCGGGTCGCCGGTTTTCAAGACCGGTGCCTTCAACCGCTCGGCCACGCTTCCAATGAGGCGCACTATAAACATCCCGAACGGACCTGTAAAGCACCAATGTGTTCGTTTGCCTGAAAAACAGCCAAAATGTTGTTAATCGACTGAAATAACAACAGATTGACCATTTATTCAGCACGAATGCCGGCTATAGCGCTTAATGTTTTTTGATGTACATATCTTTGGTGTAGTAATTTCCCCGGTTATCCGGCGCAAATCCCCCCACCCACGGCTTCACGAGATGCGTGCGGACGTAGTGGTAAACCGGAATCGCGGGCACATCCTCACCTAAAAGGTCTTCAGCCTGCTGATAGTATTTGCCTCGTTCTTCCAGCGAAGTTGCTTTCGCCGCATTACGCATCGCTTCATCAAAGGCGGGATTGCTGTACTTGGTGGTATTCTCGCTATCACCGGTACGGAAAATATTGAGGAAACTTGAGGCATCATCATAGTCGGCTATCCACGCATAGCGCACGACGTCAAAATTACCGGTGTGCATGGTGTCCAGCATGGTTTTCCATTCCTGGTTTTGCAGCTTCGCCTCGACGCCAAGGTTTTTCTTCCACATCGACGATGCGGCAATCGCAATACGCTGGTGCGTTTCGAAGGTGTTGTAGAGCAGATTCAAGCTAAGCGGATGCTCAGGACCAAAACCGGCTTCAGCCAGCAGCTTTTTGGCTTCAGCAATACGTTTTTCAAGCGGCCATGACGCATACTCCGGCGCATGCAGTTTCACCCCACCTATTTCCGGCTGGCTGATAACCCACGCTGCTCGCTGCCCCTGTCCCATTACCTTTTGCGCAATGATGTCTTTATCCAACGCCATATTCAGCGCCCGCCGCACGCGCGGATCATTAAACGGCGCGCGGGTTGTATTGAACTGATAGTAATACGTTGAAAGCTGGGGCGAGACATGCAGTTCATCCCCCATCGTTTTTTTCAGTTGCGCGAACTGATTGACCGGTACGCTATACACAATGTCGATTTCACCGGCCTTATAGCGATTTACGTCAGCCGACTCTGAGCTGATAGGCAAATAAGTAACTTTATTAATAACCGTATGCCGATCGTCCCAGTAATGTGGATTTCGCTCGGCAACGATGCGCTCATTGACCACCCATTGCGATAGTTTGTACGCCCCGCTGCTGACAAAATGTTCTGGCCGGGTCCACTTATCACCAAAACGGCCTATTAGCACTTTATCCAGCGGGACCAGCGATGGATGCGCCAGCATCGCCAGAAACGCCGCCGTCGGTTGCGTCAGGGTAATTTCCAGCGTGGTATCATCCAGGGCTTTGACCCCTAGTGTAGTGGGATCTTTATTCCCTTGGGCAATATCAACCGCGTTCGCAACGTGCATGTTGCCCAGATACGAAGCATAAGGTGAAGCCGTTTGCGGCGAGACGAGACGCTGCCAGCTCCAGACGACATCCTGTGCGGTAATAGCAGATCCATCTGACCAGGTTATGCCCGGGCGTAAATGGAAGGTCCAGACAGTGTTGCCTTTATTCTCCCAGGATGCGGCTAGACGGGGTTCGATAGACCCATCCTGCTTAACAGCCACCAGACCGTCGAACATATCGCTGATTAAATTAAACTCAACGTTGCTTTCGACTTTATGCGGATCCAGCGATGCCGGCTCACTACCGTTGTTTCTGACCAGTTCCTGCTTTTCTGCAAGTAATGTTCCTGCTGGAACATTTGCCGCCCTCACCGCGCCGTTTATAGACATCAAACAGACAGCCAACAGCGTAAACGTCAATATCTTCGATTTATGTTGAATCATTCCCTTTACCTTATTGCTCTGTTTTATGTAGACACCGCTGTCACTGTCAGAGAGATTCAGGAATAACGCAATATTTTTCAGTTACCTGGTAGATAGCGATCTGACATTTTTGCACATACAGTGCTAACATCTAATTCGGGAACTTTTGTTGAAATAATATGCTTAAGTCTGGCGGGTTAAAATGCGTAAAGATGGGTAAAACCGCTGTGTCATTCCCCTTGATTTCATTATCCTCCATCATTAATTACATCTGTCATAAGAGAGTGACTCATGGATCGTATTATTAGTTCTTCGCGCGAGCGTACATCGCTACTCAGCACGCATAAGGTGCTGCGCAATACCTATTTCCTGCTCAGCCTGACGCTGGCGTTTTCAGCGATCACTGCAACCGCCAGTACCGTACTGATGTTACCTTCTCCGGGACTTATCCTGACGCTGGTGGGTATGTATGGTCTGATGTTCATGACCTACAAAACGGCAGATAAGCCGGTTGGTATTTTGTCAGCGTTCGCTTTCACTGGCTTCCTGGGCTACATCCTGGGACCAATTCTGAATACCTACCTGTCTGCGGGCATGGGTGATGTTATCGCCATGGCGCTGGGCGGAACGGCGCTGGTCTTCTTCAGCTGCTCTGCGTATGTACTGACCACGCGTAAAGATATGTCCTTCCTCGGCGGTATGCTGATGGCGGGTGTGGTCGTGGTGTTGATTGGTATGGTTGCAAATATCTTCCTGCAACTGCCAGCATTACATCTGGCAATCAGCGCGGTGTTCATTCTGATTTCTTCAGGCGCAATCCTGTTTGAAACCAGCAATATCATCCGCGGCGGTGAAACCAACTATATTCGTGCCACCGTTAGCCTGTATGTTTCGCTGTACAACATCTTCGTCAGTCTGCTGAGCATTCTGGGCTTCGCTAGCCGCGATTAAGATGTCCACACGCATTATCCAGCCCCGCTTATGCGGGGCTTTCTTTTTTGGTAAACTGCCGCCAGTTTGACTAACGCAGTGACAAATTATGTTGATCTTTGAAGGTAAAGAAATCAGTACCGATAGCGAAGGCTATCTGAAATATACCACGCTATGGAGCGAGGCGCTGGCGGAGAGAATCGCCGAAAACGAAGGCATTACGCTCTCCGCGGAACACTGGGAAGTGGTGCGTTTTGTCCGCGAGTTTTATCTGGAGTTTAATACCTCCCCCGCTATCCGCATGCTGGTAAAAGCGATGGCCAGCAAGTTTGGCGAAGAGAAAGGCAACAGCCGCTATCTCTACCGCCTGTTCCCGAAAGGTCCGGCCAAGCAGGCGACTAAAATTGCCGGCCTGCCGAAACCGGTGAAATGTATTTAATAGCGGATACTAAATCCTTTTAGCTCGTCGCCAGGACGATGTGGTTCACTGAGAACCCGATCAACCCTGGCGCTGCTCGGCCCCCCGGCTTTCAACCACTTCATCAGTTGTTCTACCCGGTTGCTTTCACCGCAGGCGACAACCTCTACGCTGCCGTCATCCATATTCTTCGCGTAGCCGGTCAACCCCAGCCGTTGTGCTTCATGCTGGGTGGTGTAGCGAAATCCTACCCCCTGAACCCGGCCATAGACCCAGGCGATTATGCAGACTTTCGACATTGCGGTTCTCCTTATCATCACAGCGTGCGTTGCAAATATGCGAAAAACTCAGGACAATGGCGCCCATTTCTTTGAATTGACAGAATAGTAAATTATGAGTGTACGTTTAGTGTTAGCCAAAGGGCGCGAAAAATCATTACTTCGCCGCCATCCGTGGGTATTTTCCGGTGCTGTCGCCCGTATGGAAGGTAAAGCCAACCTCGGTGAAACCATCGATATTGTTGACCATCAGGGTAAATGGTTAGCACGCGGCGCGTACTCACCCGCGTCGCAGATCCGTGCACGCGTCTGGACATTCGACAAGTCTGAGTCCATCGATATTGATTTCTTCACCCGTCGTCTGCAGCAGGCGCAGACATGGCGTGACTGGCTGGCGAAAAAAGACGGCCTGGACAGTTACCGTCTGATCGCCGGAGAATCCGATGGCCTGCCGGGCATTACCATTGACCGCTTCGGCAACTTCCTGGTGTTGCAGTTGCTCAGTGCGGGGGCTGAATACCAACGCGCCGCGCTGATTAGCGCTCTGCAAATTGTTTTCCCGGACTGCGCCATTTATGACCGTAGCGATGTGGCCGTACGTAAAAAAGAAGGTATGGAGCTGACTCAAGGGCCAGTAACGGGTGAGCTTCCGCCAGCCCTGCTGCCAATTGAAGAGCACGGAATGAAGCTGCTGGTTGATATTCAGCATGGTCACAAAACCGGCTATTACCTCGATCAACGCGACAGCCGCCTGGCCACGCGTCGTTATGTGGAAAATCAGCGTGTGCTGAACTGTTTCTCTTATACCGGCGGCTTTGCGGTCTCAGCATTAATGGGCGGATGCCGTCAGGTCGTCAGCGTTGACACCTCTCAGGAAGCGCTCGATATTGCCCGCCAGAACGTGGAACTAAACAAGCTGGATCTGAGCAAAGCTGAGTTCGTGCGTGATGATGTGTTCAAACTTCTGCGTGCTTATCGCGATCGTGGTGAGAAATTCGACGTAATCGTTATGGATCCGCCGAAATTTGTCGAAAACAAAAGCCAGTTGATGGGCGCCTGCCGCGGCTATAAGGACATCAATATGCTGGCTATTCAGTTGCTCAATCCGGGCGGTGTGCTGCTGACTTTCTCCTGCTCTGGGCTAATGACCACCGATTTATTTCAGAAAATCATCGCTGATGCCGCAATAGATGCTGGTCGTGATGTACAATTTATAGAGCAGTTCCGTCAGGCCGCCGATCACCCGGTGATCGCTACCTACCCGGAAGGGCTGTATCTGAAAGGGTTTGCCTGTCGCATCATGTAACTTGAAAAGTGGAATATTACCCTTACATAAAGGGTATCTATTTCCCGGGAGGTGACTATGATTGCCAGCAAATTCGGTATCGGCCAGCAGGTCCGCCATTCCCTGTTAGGTTACCTCGGAGTGGTCGTGGATATCGACCCGGAATATTCGCTTGATCAACCGTCAGCCGATGAGTTGGCGGTTAACGACGAACTTCGCGCCGCTCCCTGGTATCACGTGGTGATGGAAGACGATAATGGTCTGCCAGTGCATACATATCTGGCCGAAGCACAACTGAGTAGTGAGCTACAGGAAGAACATCCGGAGCAACCGTCGATGGATGAACTGGCGCGAACAATTCGAAAACAGCTCCAGGCCCCGCGCCTGCGCAATTGATGCTAAAACAGACCCGATGGCGATTCGCTAATCGGGCCTGTGCGTTTTGTTCGGCTACAGATCAGTCTTACTTCGCCAGTCCCAACCGCGGGATCTCAATCGCCGGGCAGCGATCCATCACCACCGTCATCCCTGCATCGCGAGCCAGCACGGCTGCCTGCTCGTTAATCACGCCGAGCTGCATCCATAGGGTCTTCGCGCCGATGGCAATTGCCTCCTGAGCAACACCCCACGCCGCTTCAGAATTACGGAAGACATCTACCATATCCACTTTCTCTGGTACATCTGCCAGCGTCGCATAGCCCTGCTGCCCCAGCAGCGTTTTTCCAGCAACCTTCGGTGAAACAGGAATAACGTGATAGCCCTGATCGAGTAAATATTTCATCACCCGATAGCTTGGACGATCGGGTTTATCGCTTGCCCCCACCAGTGCAATCGTGCGGGTTGTTGTCAAAATGCCAGCAATATCGGTCTCTTTCATCGTTTTCCTCCAGGCTGTTTAGCAAAGTGTACGACAAACCTGACTTTGCAACCATTCATCCCATACTGGCGCATGAGAGCTAAACTCAAAAATATGTCTATATGTTAGTAAACATGATTATCGAAAAATTTAGATACATCTTATACAGATATTTTCTGGACAGGAGAAACCTATGAAAGCCGGCATTGTGACAGCCTTGATTGCCCTATATTTGCCGGCAACCGTTTTTGCTACCTCTTTACGTCTGTCCAATGATATTGACCTTCTGGTACTGGACGGAAAAAAAGTCTCCAGCTCATTACTGCGTGGTGCCGACAGTATTGAGCTGGAAAATGGTCGGCACCAGCTCGTGTTTCGCGTAGAAAAAACCATTCGCCTGTCCAGCCACGAAGAACGTCTGTATATTTCGCCTCCGTTGGTCATCAGCTTTGATACCCAACTCGTCAGTCAGGTTAATTTCCACCTCCCACGTCTGAGCAACGAGCGGGATGCAACGCATTTTGATGATGCCCCGCGCGTAGAACTGCTGGATGGGGATTCCATGCCTATACCGGTTAAGCTGGATATTCTGTCAATCACGTCCACCGCAAAAATCGTAGATTATGAAATGGAAACAGAGCGCTATAACAAAGCGGCTAAGCATGCATCTTTACCGCAATTTGCCACAATGATGGCCGATGACAGTTCGCTGCTTTCCGGGGTGTCTGAACTGGATCGCGTGCCGCCTCAGTCGCAAACACTGACCGAGCAGCGCTTAAAATATTGGTTTCAACAGGCTGACGCACAAACGCGAAGTAACTTCTTACAATGGGCGGAGAAACAACCCCCATCGTGACATTTATGTTCGTATACGCATTTTTTTTGTCTTTCTCTTGCAGCGTCAAGTGCTTCCAGTACTCTGTAACAAGGTTAACTTGGGAGCTGTACTATGGAATTAACGACTCGCACATTGCCAGCGCAGAAACATATTGCGTTGGTCGCACACGATCACTGCAAAAAGATGTTGATGAGCTGGGTTGAACGCCACCAGCCATTACTGGAAAAACACGTTCTGTATGCTACAGGAACAACAGGAAACTTAATTCAACGCGCGACAGGAATGGACGTCAACGCCATGCTGAGCGGCCCAATGGGGGGTGACCAGCAGGTAGGTGCGCTGATTTCAGAAGGGAAAATTGATGTGCTGATTTTCTTCTGGGATCCGCTCAACGCCGTTCCCCACGATCCTGATGTCAAAGCCCTGCTACGCCTGGCCACGGTCTGGAACATTCCAGTCGCCACTAACGTGTCAACCGCTGATTTTATTATCCAGTCGCCAAACTTCAACGACGCAACGGATATCTTGATCCCGGATTACGCCCGTTATCTGGCAGAACGTCTCAAATAAGCGCTAAGCAGGCGGTAATTACCGCCTGCTTTTCAGGGTTTCCGGGTCACCGGAACGTCTAATTGCTTAAGCTCATCAACAAAGCATGATGGCGCGTCTTTGCTAAACAGTAGCCATACCCGATGCCGCGCACGCGTTAGCGCCACATACAGCAACCGTCTCTCTTCTGCATCAGGAAAATCTTCAACAGCCGGGAGTAACGCCTCTTCCATAATCGACTCTCGAGCCGGAGCCGGGAAACCGTCATTCCCTTCATGAAGCCCCATAACAATGACGTAATCCGCCTGCTGCCCTTTGCTGGCATGAATAGTCATAAAATCCAGCTGCAGCTTGGGCCAGCGGGTGGCCGCTTTGTCCAGGCTGGCAGGTTTGAGATGATGGTATCGCGCCAGCACCAGAATTCTCTCTTCGGCTTTCACAAAACCCGACAGCTTATCCAGCAACAGATCTAACTGGCTTTCGTCGAGCAACGTGACGGCTTTTTTATCACCGGTCGCCAGACTGTTCAGCGGTTTTTTGAGCTGGTGTGGGTTTTGCTGGATAAACTGGTTTGCGACTTCGCCAATACGGCTATTAAAACGGTAAGTCGTATCCAGATTACAGCTATCGCCCTCACCAAAATTTTGCTGAAATGCGGTTGTCAGAGAAAGCTGTGCTCCGCTGAACCGGTAAATGGCCTGCCAGTCATCTCCCACGGCAAACAGCGTAGTCTGCGAGTTTTGCTTACGCAAGGCGGCTAACAGGGCGGCGCGCTGAGGGGAAATATCCTGAAATTCATCGACCAGAATATGTTTCCACGGACTGATAAACCGCCCCTTCTCCAGAATGACAATAGCCTGATGGATCAACCCGGAGAAATCGACGGCATTCTCATCCTTCAGGGCACTCTTCCAGGCCTTGAGCAGCGGCGCCATTAGCTTTATGCGTTTACTGAACAGATCACGGATCTCCTCCGGAGCATTAGCAATCATCTCCGCCTGCGCTCCGCCATGCATTCGCATCAAACTAACCCAGCGATCCAACCGGGAAGCCAGACGACGCTGTAATTTTTCGTCATCCCAGAAGTTACCTTCGGGTACAGACCACTGCATTTCTTCTTCTAACCATTGTCGCCAGCCTTTAGCCTGAGCCTTTTTCTCGCTGCACTGCTGACGCCAGGTTGTTATAAAGAGTTTGTTGCGCGCGATAGCATCATTTTCAAACTTGCTCACCGTTGGAACTTTTTTGCTACCTTGCGAAATAATGTGCAACGCGAGTGAATGGAACGTCCGTGCGGTGACCTCATCCGTATGCAGACGATCACGGATGCGGTCATCCATCTCCTGGGCTGCTTTGCGTCCAAACGCCAGCAACAGGATCTGTTCTGGTGCAGCTTCTCCTCGTGCAAGCAACCAACCCGCCCGGGCAACCAACACAGATGTTTTACCGCTTCCAGCACCTGCAAGTACCAACAATGATTGCTCACCATTCACCACCGCGCGCGCCTGAGCAGGGTTCAACGGCGAAGATTCAATATGCTGGAAAAACTCGGCATACTCTTCCAGCATTGCATCGGTGTACGCCTGATTGTGCTGTAAGCGACAGGCTTCAATGTCTTTCAACCATGCCTGGCATTGACGTAACGCCTCCCGGCAATTTTCAAATTCCTCCAGCCGATTAACCGGGAGCGGTAACGCGGCAAAGGCACGGCGAATCTGCTGCTGCAGCCCTGACGTTTGTTCGCGCGTCAGCCATTTACTTTCACTAGTACGCGCCTCTATCGCATCCAATTGCTGCTGTAAAACCCCGGCAGCAATGTCACTCATTTCCTGGCTCCACTGTTGCCAGAGCGCATTCAAATGATGATGGAAGCGCTGGGTTTCCGCCCACTCTGTACCGTGAAGACGAACCACCTTCTCATCCGGGAGTACAAACTCCAGCTCGCCCCATACCAGGCCGCGTTTGCAATGAATAGCCAGTAACTGATTGAAGGGAATAAGATACTCGTGACGATCGCCGGAAACTTTAATCCCGGCATTGAGAATAACGGCCCGATCGTAAGGGTGTTGTGCCAGACGTTTTCCAAGAGAAGTTGCTTTCAGTTCCATAAGACTCAAGCGGATCCACACGAAGAGGTTTGCTTATCAGTGTAACCGCCAGAGAAAACGTGCTCCAGCCCAAAAAAACGTTACAATTGCCGAATTCACAGAAAACCAGAGTTAACCGAGGGTTTATGCGTACTGTTCTGAATATTTTAAATTTTGTGCTTGGGGGGTTCGCCACCACCCTTGCCTGGTTACTGGCAACGCTGGTCAGTGTCGTGCTTATTTTTACTTTACCCTTGACCCGTTCATGCTGGGAGATAACCCGACTTTCGCTGTTTCCCTATGGTAACGAAGCGATTCATGTCGATGAACTGAATCCGGCCGGTAAAAGCGTCCTGTTAAATACCGGCGGCACCGTGCTCAATATTTTCTGGCTGATTTTCTTCGGCTGGTGGTTGTGCCTGATGCACATTATCTCTGGTATTGCCCAGTGCATAACGATTATTGGTATTCCGGTTGGCATTGCAAACTTTAAAATCGCTGCCATTGCGCTCTGGCCGGTGGGTCGCCGTGTGGTTTCAGTAGAAGTTGCCCGTGCAGCGCGTGAAGCCAATGCGCGTCGTCGTTTTGAATAATCAGGACCGATGGCCTTTATGTTAAGTCCTCTGCTCAAACGCTATACCTGGAACAGCACATGGCTGTACTACGTGCGGATTTTTATCGCGCTATGCGGCACAACAGCGCTGCCCTGGTGGCTGGGCGATGTCAAGCTGACCATCCCTCTCACGCTGGGCATGGTCGCTGCCGCACTTACCGATCTGGACGATCGTCTAGCAGGCCGACTACGCAATTTAATCATCACACTGGTGTGCTTTTTTATTGCCTCAGCCTCCGTTGAACTGCTCTTCCCATGGCCATGGCTGTTTGCTATTGGGTTAACGCTTTCCACCAGCGGCTTTATTCTGCTGGGGGGATTAGGTCAGCGCTATGCAACTATTGCTTTTGGTGCATTGCTGATCGCCATTTACACGATGCTGGGCACCTCGCTTTACGATCAGTGGTATCAACAACCAATCCTGCTGCTCGCTGGCGCTATCTGGTATAACCTGCTGACGCTCACCGGACATCTTCTGTTCCCCATCCGCCCCTTACAGGACAATCTGGCACGCAGCTACGAACAGTTAGCGCACTACCTGGAACTGAAATCGCGTCTTTTTGACCCCGACATAGAAGATGAAAGCCAGGCACCGTTGTATGATTTAGCTCTCGCGAATGGCCAACTGATGGCAACGCTGAATCAGACTAAAGTGTCGCTGCTGACCCGCCTGCGCGGTGACCGTGGACAACGGGGAACACGTCGCACGCTACATTACTATTTTGTGGCGCAGGATATTCATGAACGCGCAAGCTCCTCACATATTCAGTATCAAACGCTACGCGATCATTTCCGTCACAGCGATGTGATGTTCCGTTTCCAGCGGTTGATGTCGATGCAAGGGCAAGCCTGTTCACAATTATCTCGCTGTATTTTATTGCGCACGCCTTACCAGCACGATCCGCACTTTGAGCGAGCCTTCACCCATATAGATGCTGCACTTGAGCGCATGCGCGCCAGTGGTGAACCTGCCGACCTGCTCAATACGCTGGGTTTTTTACTGTCAAACCTACGGGCAATCGACGCGCAGCTTGCTACCATCGAATCCGAACAGGCTCAGGTACTCTCGCGCAATGAGTCTGAAAATCAGCTTGCCGATGACAGTCCCCATGGATTCAGTGATATCTGGTTACGTCTGAGCCGTAATTTCACCCCTGAGTCTGCTCTGTTTCGCCATGCCGTTCGCATGTCGTTAGTACTCTGTGTTGGTTATGCCATTATCCAGATAACCGGCATGAATCACGGATACTGGATCTTGCTGACCAGCCTGTTTGTCTGTCAGCCAAACTACAACGCCACCCGACATCGCCTGGCGCTCAGGATTATCGGCACGTTGGTTGGGATTGCCATTGGTTTACCGATCCTGTGGTTTGTGCCCTCTCTCGAGGGGCAACTGATACTCCTGGTGATCACTGGCGTACTGTTTTTTGCCTTTCGCAACGTCCAGTATGCGCATGCCACCATGTTTATCACGCTGCTGGTGTTACTGTGCTTTAACCTGCTCGGCGAAGGTTTTGAGGTTGCGCTGCCGCGTGTCATCGATACGCTAATTGGCTGTGCTATCGCCTGGGCTGCTGTCAGTTTCATCTGGCCAGACTGGCGTTTTCGTAACCTACCACGGGTAATTGAACGGGCGACTGACGCTAACTGCCGCTACCTTGATGCAATTCTCGAACAATATCATCAGGGTCGTGATAATCGTCTGGCCTACCGTATCGCTCGCCGTGATGCGCATAATCGTGATGCTGAACTCGCCTCCGTGGTATCAAACATGTCGAGCGAGCCGGATGTCACGGCCCAAACCCGCGAAACGGCGTTCCGTTTACTGTGTCTCAACCATACGTTTACCAGTTATATTTCTGCGCTAGGCGCACATCGCGAACAGTTGACCAATCCAGACGTTTTGGCATTGCTGGATGACGCTGTTTGCTATGTTGATGATGCCCTTCACCATCAACCCGCTGACGAGCAGCGTGTATACCAGGCGTTAGAAGGGCTGAAGCAGCGAATTCAGCATCTGGAACCACGCCCGGACAGCAAAGAGCCGCTGGTCGTTCAGCAAGTTGGGCTATTGATCGCTCTGCTCCCGGAGATCCGGCGATTACAGCAGCAAATTGACGTGCTGCCGTCTAATACCCCGGTTCCGGCGTAAGAGAACTTACCCACTCAACCAGCTCCTGGCGACGCGTCGCCGGGAGCGCGGCTTCATGTATCCCCCCTACCGCGCCTTCAAGGGCATAGAGTACTTTTACCGTCAGAGCCGGGTTATTTTGCCGAAGTTTCAGCCAGCACATTTGTGCTCCCAACGATCGCATGGTCCCCTCATCTTTAATTCCAGCTTCATTCAGCAGAGTCTCCAGATGAAACGTCATATTCGGCAATTCCCGCAGACGATGCTGGGCAAAGCGACTTTGTTTCTCCTTAACCGCAGCATCCAACGAATATCGCGATAACGACACCAGCTGCTGCTGGTTTTGCCACAGGGCATCGTTCACCTGGTAATAATTAAGTACAAGAGGACGTCCGCGCTTAATAAATGTCAGCCAGACAGGAGAATTTTGTACACAATACTGGGCGCTCTGCTCACAGGCGCGAAGATACAGCTCACCATTAGCGACCATGGCAAAGACCGTATCGCCAACCGTCAGACTGTAGCCACCAAACAGTGAGCGATAGTGAATTGTCCCCAGAGAAGCCAGATATTCCTGCGATTTATAGATCCTTGCATAAGAAAGCTCTTTCATAAAAATCCTTTTTAAATCATAACGTAAGCAAATGATTTTCAGTAGCGGATCCGTTAATGACGAAAATAGGCAACTTATGCGTATGGGGCAAGATGAATTTTATTTTTCCCGTGACGACGACTAAAAATTGCGAACCTGTTTCCGAAAATAAGGTTGATCTTTGTTGATGGCAGGGTTACTGTATATTCATACAGTAACTCACAGGGCTGGATTGATTATGTACACTTCAGGCTATGCAAATCGTTCATCGTCGTTCTCTTCCACATCAAGCAACATTGCGCGCGTTTCATCAGAGAACGCAACCGCTGGGCTTATCAGTGAAGTTGTCTATCGCGAGGACCAGCCCATGATGACACAACTGCTGCTGCTTCCCCTGCTGCAACAGTTAGGGCAACAATCACGCTGGCAGCTGTGGCTAACGCCTCAGCAAAAATTAAGTCGGGAGTGGGTGCAGTCAGCTGGACTTCCATTGACGAAAGTCATGCAAATTAGTCAGCTCTCCCCCTGCAATACGCTGGAATCAATGATTCGTGCGCTACGCACGGGTAATTACAGTGTTGTCATTGGCTGGCTGGCGGAAGAATTAACGGAAGATGAACATGCCGAACTGGTCAAAGCGGCTGATGAAGGTAATGCGATGGGTTTTATCATGCGTCCGGTTCGCGCCCAGACACTTGCGGGGAGACAGCATTCCGGGCTAAAAATTCACTCGAATTTGTATCATTGAGTAAAATTAGGATTTATCCTGGAATTTTTTTTCATCTCTCAATTTGTCTTTGAGCTGTAATGTGTTTTTCGTCTGAACGCTTGTCAGAAGCGGTTTTCAGGATATCCTCAGTACATTTATTCAGCTATAAATGTTAAATATTGTGTATACAAGCCTTTTTTTTTCATATGCCTGACGGACTTCACACTTGTAAGTTTTCAACTACGTTGTAGACTTTACATCGCCAGGGGTGCTCGGCGTAAGCCGCAGATATCGGTAGAGTAACTATTGAACTGGTCCCCGGGTGAAGGATTTAACCGTGTTATCTCTCTTCGGAGATATTCATGGCGAATTTTGGATGATAACGAGGCGCAAAAAATGAAAAAGACAGCTATCGCAATTGCAGTGGCACTGGCTGGTTTCGCTACCGTGGCGCAGGCCGCTCCGAAAGATAACACCTGGTATACTGGTGCTAAACTGGGCTGGTCTCAGTTCCATGATATTGGCAACAACCGTATCGACAACAACGGTCCGACCCACGAAAGCCAACTGGGTGCCGGTGCGTTCGGTGGTTACCAGGTTAACCCGTACGTTGGTTTTGAAATGGGTTACGACTGGTTAGGCCGTATGCCATACAAAGGCAGCGAGCAGAATGGCGCTTTCAAAGCTCAGGGCGTTCAGCTGACCGCTAAACTGGGTTACCCAATCACTGACGATCTGGACGTTTATACCCGTCTGGGTGGTATGGTTTGGCGTGCAGACGCTAAAAACAACACTGGCTTCAAAGACCACGACACTGGTGTATCCCCAGTATTCGCTGGTGGCGTAGAGTATGCAATTACTCCTGAAATCGCTACCCGTCTGGAATACCAGTGGACCAACAACATCGGTGACGCGAACACCGTTGGCGGTCGTCCAGATAACGGTCTGTTGAGCGTTGGTGTTTCTTACCGTTTCGGCCAGCAGGAAGAAGCAGCTCCAGTAGTTGTTGCTCCGGCTCCGGCTCCAGAAGTACAGACCAAGCACTTCACTCTGAAGTCTGACGTTCTGTTCAACTTCAACAAAGCAACTCTGAAACCAGAAGGCCAGCAGGCTCTGGACCAGATGTACAGCCAGCTGAGCAACCTGGATCCGAAAGACGGTTCCGTAGTGGTTCTGGGCTTCACTGACCGCATCGGTTCTGACGCTTACAACCAGGCGCTGTCCGAGAAACGTGCTCAGTCCGTTGTTGATTACCTGATCTCTAAAGGTATTCCTTCTGACAAAATCTCTGCACGTGGCATGGGTGAATCCAACCCAGTTACTGGCAACACCTGTGACAACGTGAAAGCTCGCGCTGCACTGATCGACTGCCTGGCTCCGGATCGTCGTGTTGAGATCGAAGTTAAAGGCATCAAAGACGTTGTAACTCAGCCTCAGGCTTAAGTTATCGTCTTATAAAAAACCCCGCCATGCGGGGTTTTTTTTCATCTTTTTTCATCCAAAGTAAGCCACGTGTTAAACCAGCCGACCGCTACTCTTTTCCCAGCAACGCCTGTAAATCCTGTTTCAATGTCGACATTTTGTTCGCGTACTTCTCTTTATGCTCTGCGTCTTCAATTAGCTGCACAATAGTTTCAGAAAGCGTTTTTCCGCGCCGCTGCGCAAGACCAGCCAGACGCTGCCAGACCATGAACTCCAGATCGATGGATTTCTTCCGGGTATGCTGATGCTCAGCATTAAAGTGCCGCTTGCGCCTGGCACGTATGGTTTGTTTCATACGATTAAGCAGCGCAGAATTCATGTGTTCTTCAATCCAGGCATTAACCCGAACCGGTTCATTTTCGAGGGTTAGCAATAAATCAACGGCTTCTTTGGCAGCGCTGGCCTCGACGTAACGGGTGATTAATTCCCCCTCACGATGCTTCTTCACCAGATACTTCCATTTCCAGCCGCTTTCAAGGTTTTCAAGTTGTTGATATTTCATTGCGATCTCAATGTTACCGTGTAACTCTTATCAGAATATCAGCTTTTTCGGCATCTGAAGAAAAGAATATCCAGCCTGTGAACTGCCGCGCGTCATCACAACCGTTTCACGGCGCTTTCCAGGTGTTTAGTGGTGAGGGTTACGGTATAATCTCGTTTTTTACAACAGACTAAAAAACATCAACTTTGACCATTACGAAACTTGCATGGCGTGATCTGGTTCCTGATACCGACAGTTATCAGGAAGTATTTGCACAGCCGCACGTCACTGACGACACCGACACCTTACTTAGTGATACTCAGCCACGTTTACAATTCGCGCTAGAGCAGCTTCTTCAGCACTGGACAACATCCTCGTTCATGTTGGTAAAAGCACCGGAAGAGCTTGAGTATCTCAACCTTATTGCAAAGGCTGCACGTCCCTTGCACACGGATGCAGGAAGCCTGACCGGCGGTCATTACGACATCTCCGGTCACACTATTCGTTATCGTACAGCTGAGAAAGCGGAAGACAATTTTGCGACGTTGACGCAGGTGGTCAGCGCTGACTGGGCCGAAGCCGAACAACTGTTTGGCTGTCTGCGTCAGTTCAATGGAGAAATTACGCTGCAGCCAGGTCTGGTACATCAGGCCAATGGAGGTGTGCTGGTTATCTCATTGCGCACGCTGTTGGCCCAACCTCTGTTGTGGATGCGCCTGAAAGCCATTGTCAGCCACGAACGTTTTGATTGGGTAGCTTTTGATGAGTCTCGCCCGCTGCCTGTCTCCGTTCCCCCTATGCCGCTTAAACTGAAAGTTATTTTGGTGGGTGAGCGTGAATCGCTGGCGGATTTCCAGGACATGGAACCAGAGCTGGCTGAGCAGGCCATTTACAGCGAGTTTGAAGATAATCTGCAGATAGTGGATGCCGAAACCATGACGCAATGGTGTCAGTGGGTCACGCATACCGCCATACGCAATAATTTGCCCTACCCCGCTCCTGATGCCTGGCAGGTTCTGATCCGTGAAGCCGTTCGCTATACCGGTGAACAGGATACATTGCCGCTTAACCCGCTGTGGATCACCCGACAGTTCAAAGAGGTGGCTCCGTTATGCGAGGGCGAAACCTGCAACGCTGAGCAGTTCAGCCTGATGCTGGCTCAGCGCGAATGGCGTGAGGGATTCCTGGCTGAACGCATGCAGGATGAAATTCTGCAAGAGCAGATCCTTATCGAGACAGAAGGCGAGCGTATTGGCCAGATCAACGCCTTGTCGGTAATTGAGTTTCCAGGCCACCCACGCGCATTTGGCGAGCCTTCTCGTATCAGTTGCGTCGTGCATATTGGCGACGGCGAGTTTACGGATATTGAGCGCAAAGCCGAGCTCGGCGGAAATATTCATGCCAAGGGTATGATGATTATGCAGGCGTTCCTGATGTCGGAACTCCAGCTTGAGCAACAAATCCCCTTCTCTGCCTCACTGACCTTTGAGCAATCTTACAGCGAAGTGGACGGTGACAGCGCGTCTATGGCAGAACTGTGCGCATTGATTAGCGCCCTCGCCGACGTTCCTGTTAATCAAAGTATCGCCATTACAGGTTCTGTCGATCAGTTTGGTCGGGCACAACCTGTCGGTGGTCTGAATGAGAAAATTGAAGGTTTCTTCGCCATCTGCCAGCAGCGCGAACTGACAGGCACACAGGGCGTTATCATTCCTTCGGCTAACGTCAGACACCTCAGCCTGCAGCCTGCGCTGCTACAGGCCATAGAAGAAGAAAAATTCACTATCTGGGCGGTGGACGACGTGACTGATGCGCTGCCACTGTTGTTAAATCTGGTGTGGGATGGCGAAGGCCAGACAACGCTGATGCAAACCATTCAGGAGCGTATTGCCACGGCAACGCAACAGGAAGGTCGTCACCGTTTCCCATGGCCGCTACGTTGGCTGAACTGGATTATTCCGAACTGATCGGACTTGTTCAGCGTACACGTGTTAGCTATCCTGCGTGCTTCAATAAAATAAGGCTTACAGAGAACATGGTAGATAAACGCGAATCCTATACGAAAGAAGACCTTCTTGCCTCTGGTCGCGGTGAGCTGTTTGGCGCTAAAGGGCCACAACTGCCAGCACCAAGCATGCTGATGATGGACCGTGTCATCAAGATGACCGAAACCGGTGGCAACTTTGACAAAGGTTATGTTGAAGCTGAACTGGATATCAACCCGGACCTGTGGTTCTTCGGTTGTCACTTTATCGGCGATCCGGTGATGCCGGGCTGTCTGGGTCTCGACGCCATGTGGCAACTGGTTGGATTCTATCTTGGCTGGCTGGGCGGCGAAGGTAAAGGCCGTGCGCTGGGCGTAGGCGAAGTTAAATTCACCGGCCAGGTTCTGCCGACCGCGAAGAAAGTCACTTACCGCATTCACTTCAAACGCATCGTTAACCGTCGCCTGATCATGGGCCTGGCAGATGGTGAAGTGCTGGTTGATGGTCGTCTGATCTATACCGCAAACGATCTGAAAGTGGGTCTGTTCCAGGACACTTCCGCGTTCTAATCCAGAACTGCGAAGCAGCCAGACATTAACGTTTCCCCGTTTTTTCAGGTGTGCAAAAAGGCGAAACCTCCGCTCTGCGGAGGTTTCTTTTATCTAAAGAGACAGAATCAGGCCATTAAAACCCTATCCCCCATGGCTTCTCGCCAGCCTCCCAGCCAGTATGACCTCTGATTCAGCGTCTGATAGGGACACATTTCTTTTGAGCGTCCGGCAATGCCGGCCTGATATCCACGTTGATGTGCCCGTTCCAGGCGATCTCGTTTTTGTCTCTTCATGCCTCGTTTCCCTCATTTTTGGGTCTGGTGGAAAAGAAAACAGTGATTACTAAGTGTGCAATCACACTAAACGAATACCCCTAAACATCAGGCTCGTCAATGCGCAAAATTCACGCCAGTGTCATATTTGTGAGCTACTCGCTAAATCATTTGTACAAAAATAGTCAGTCAGAACAGCTATCTCCACGGCTAAAAAAATAAAAAAAACCGCCCCGGGCAATGAACCAGGGGCGGTATAATTTACAATTATTTAAGCTTAAGGGATGCGTTTCAGCTCTTGAGCAATGGCCATTGCTTCCTGACTCCAGGCATTGGCAAGAACCTTCACCATCTCATCGTAGCCGTCTTTAGTCTGTACAGCTTCGATGTGGAATGGACGTTTGATCAGTTGTCCCTGATGATTCAGCAACCATTCACCGCTCACGATAACCTTACCATCGTACCGACCGTGGAAGCCGGTTACGGTAACGTTCAGCGTGTCCTGAGTGCTTCCCAGCGGCTGTGAAGCGACAACCCAGCCAGGCAACTGCATACTGAGGTTCGCAACCAGCGTATTGCGCAATTGCTGATCTAATGGGCTGGCCCAGAGATTATTATTGGCTATCACATATTGCACATCGCTGGTCTGGTAAACCACCCCATTACCGGCCAGATAATCAGGTACCGCAATCTGTTCAACCCACAGCAGACGGTTTCCCTGATTGGCAGAGCTCTGCACACCGCCTTGTGCGATAGGGAGCTGGTAATAGCTTTTATTTTCTCCGCTGGAGCTGCATGACGTCAGCCAGACCGCCATCATCACCACTAGCCACTTTTTCATTGTTTCGCCCTCTTCGGCTCTGGATCTTTTTTGTCCTTCGCTTCAAATACCAGCGCATTACTCTTATCGTTCAACGTTTTCAGTACCGGTTGCAGTTCACGCAGTACCTGATCAAGACGCTGCATATCCGCCACCATCTTGTTGTAGGCCGCGGAACCAGGCTGGAAACCCTGCATACTACGATTTAGTTCACGTAGCGTGTTCTGCATATCCGCCGGCAGATCCTGCATCGACTGACTGGACGTGATCTTGTTCATGTTATCCAGCGTGGTTTGCAGATGTTTCATTGTGCGCTGGCTTTCCGACAGCGTATTAGTTGCCTGCTCAATCATCGGGTTCAGCGGCAGATTGTTAATCTTATCCAACGCTTCCATCAGACGCTGTTGGATCTGCGCCAGACCACCGCTCACGGTCGGAATAATTTGATAACCATTAAATTCGCGCACACCAGTAATCGGCGGCTCTTTCGGGTAGAAGTCGAGATCGACATACAGCGCGCCGGTTACCAGGTTCCCGGTTTTGAGCGATCCTCGTAATCCGCGTTTAAGCAGTTGCTCCAAATGAGCGCCAACATCGGTATCCTCTCCCAGTTGCGCCTTCAGACGTTCTGGTTCAATACGCACCAGCACCGGAATGCGGTAATCATTGTTAAATACCTGACGCATATTCGGTGAGAAGAAAGGTACTTTACTCACCGTACCCAAGCGGATGCCACGGAATTCCAGCGGTGCACCAGGCTGTAGGCCACGAATCGAATCTTTAAAGAACATCAGGTAATCAATATGATCGGTATACAGTGAATCCTGAATACTTTTTTGATCGTCATAAAGATTAAACGCTGATTGTTGTGCGACCGGCTCGCCCTGCTCTAAACCTTCTGGCACATCAAAACTTACACCACCGCCAAACAGCGTGGAGAGCGATCCCATTTCTACGCGCATACCTGCTGAGGTAAGATCTACGGCGATCCCGCTGTCTTTCCAGAAACGTACATTGCTGGTCACCAGACGATCGTTAGGCGCATTGATGAAAAGCTGATAGCTTATCGTACGCTTTTGCGCATCAAATGTGCTGGTTTCAACCGAGCCCACACGATAGCCGCGGAAAAGCACCGGATCGCCTGGACTCAACTGACCGGCTTTTTTGCTGTCCAGAATCACACGGATCCCTTTTGCATCTGGCGGGGCCAGCGGCGGTGAATCCAGCAGTTGGTAATTTTCCAGCTTACTGCCTTTATTGCCAGGCTGCAGTTCAATATAAGCCCCGGACAATAGCGTGCCGAGTCCACTGATACCTTCACGTCCAACCTGCGGCTTCACCACCCAAAAGACAGAATCTTTATGCAGCAGCTTTTCCATTCCGGAGTTAAGACGCGCTTTAATCTCCACATGGGTCAAATCATCAGTCAGGGTTGCGCTCTCGACGATACCGACATCCACGCTGCGGCTTTTAATCGTCGTTTTGCCCCCTTCAATACCTTCGGCATTGGTGGTAATAAGCGTGACCTGTGGCCCCTGATGACTGTAGTGATAAAACAGTACCCACGCGCCAATGAGTGCAGTGACGATAGGGAATATCCACACGGGCGACCAGTTTTTTACCTTTTGCACTTTGGCTTCCCCACTTTTAGATTCCATGCTGTCAGGACTCCTCATGGCCTGGTTCTGGTTCACGGTCCCACGACAGACGCGGATCAAATGTCATCGCAGAAAACATTGTCATAATGACGACTAAAGCAAACATCAAAGCACCCATTGCAGGATAAATGTTCATTAACCCTCCCATGCGCACCAGCGCAGAGAGTACCGCAATCACAAAGACGTCGATCATTGACCAGCGACCGACAAATTCCACAACTTCATAAATCAGGTGCATACGTTCGCTGTCGCGTTTGCCGTGCCCTTTGGCATCCCAGCATAGCCAGGCAATGGCGATCATTTTCAACGTCGGCACCATAATACTGGCGATAAAAATAACCGCAGCCACCGGATAAGAGCCTTCGCTCCAGATTAAAACCACCCCCTCAAGTATCGTTGATGGCAGCTTTGACCCGAGCAGATCGGTAATCATAATCGGCAAAATATTGGCAGGAAGATAAAGCATGATTGACGTAAACAGTAATGCCAACGTCCATTGCAGACTGTTTTTACGCCGCACATAGCCTTTCGTCTGGCAGCGCGGGCACACCCGTTCATTAGCGGGAAGTATCGCAGTGCAGCAAGAGCAGGAACGCAGTCCCTGTCGAATGCCGGGCACACCAGGTTTTAACTCCTGCTTAATCACTGGCATTGGCGCAATATCATCCCACAGCCAGCGACGGTCAACGCACTGGAATGCGCGCAGTTGCAAAACGCAAAAGAAGCACCACGGAATAAAGCTGCTGCCCACGCCGATATCGCCGTAAGCCATGAGCTTAACGAAGCTGACCAGCACGCCGGCGAGGAAGATTTCCGCCATCCCCCAGCTTTTTAACTGGAACAGGACGCGTGCAAGACCCGCCTTAAGTCTTGCGGGCATCTGCACCCGATTCACCAGCAGCAGGATAGTCAGCAGGCAAAACGCGGGGACCAACTGCACGAATAATAAAAAGAAGGTGCCGAGACTGGCGTAGTCTTCAGAAAAGAGAACGCTGGGGATCTCCAGCAACGTGACTTCGCTGCTCACCCCTGCAACGTTCATATTCACAAAGGGGAAGAGGTTTGACAGAAGCAGCATGAATAATGCTGCTAAAACATAGGCGGTAGGACGCTGCCGCGGCGCGTCCCACTCCACCGTTAACGTAGTGCCACATCGTGGACATGCCGCTTTCTGACCATGCTCAAGGCGAGGTAACGCCACCAGCATGTCACACTGCGAGCACAAAATATGCTTCGCGGCATGGTGATGTTCGCACATATGTGCTCCTTTAAATTATGCGCCGTTCTTCAAAGACTCAAGATACTCCCAGCGCTCAAAGGCTTGCTCAAGTTCTTGTTCCGCTTCGTTCAGACTAGCTAATACCTGTTGTGTTTGCTCATGTGGCTGACTGAAAAAAGCGGCGTCAGCAACCTGCGCTTGTAGCCTTTCCAGTTTAGCTTCCAGTTCTTCAAGCTGCGCGGGGAGTTGCTCGAGTTCGCGCTGCAGTTTATAGCTTAGTTTGCTCGTGCCACGTTTGACAATTTCTGCTTTAGGAGCAACGGCTTCCTCTGTTTTTTTCGTGACCGGTTGTTTAAACGCCACATACTGAGATTGCTGGCTGCGCGCATCATGATAACCACCGACATAACGACCAATTTTACCGCCGCCTTCGAAGATCCAGCATTCAGTTACAGTATTATCCACAAACTGACGGTCGTGGCTTACCAGCAGTACAGTCCCCTGATAGCTATCAATTAGTTCTTCAAGCAGTTCCAGCGTTTCGACGTCAAGATCGTTCGTTGGTTCATCGAGAATCAAAAGATTGCTGGGTTTCAGAAAAAGACGCGCCAACAGCAGGCGATTTCGTTCCCCACCAGAAAGCGCACGCACTGGCGTCATCGCGCGTTTCGGATGGAACAGGAAATCCTGCAGATAACCCAGCACATGGCGAGGTTTACCGTTAACCATCACTTCTTGCTTACCTTCAGCCAGGTTGTCCATCACGGTTTTATCTGGATCCAGTTCGGCGCGGTGCTGATCGAAATAGGCCACTTCCAGCTTGGTGCCGACGTGAATGCGCCCACTGTCAGCCTGAAGCTGGCCTAACATCAACTTCAGCAGCGTTGTTTTGCCGCAGCCGTTCGGTCCGATTAGCGCAATTTTGTCGCTACGTTGTACCTGTGCGGAGAAATCTTTTACCAGCTGCTTTCCATCAACCTGGTAATCCACGTTTTCCATTTCGAAAACAATCTTGCCTGAACGGCTCGCCTCTTCGACCTGCATCTTCGCCGTGCCCATCACTTCGCGGCGTTCGCCACGCTCGCGACGCATGGCTTTCAGTGCGCGCACGCGGCCTTCGTTGCGGGTACGGCGCGCTTTGATCCCCTGACGGATCCAGACCTCTTCCTGCGCCAGCTTGCGGTCAAACTCTGCATTTTGTAACTCTTCTACGCGCAGCGCTTCTTCTTTCTCCAACAGATACTGATCGTAATTCCCCGGATAAGTCACCAGCTTGCCACGATCGAGGTCGACGATACGTGTCGCCATATTGCGTATAAATGAACGGTCATGGGAAATGAAGATGATTGTCCCATTGAAGGATTTCAGGAACCCTTCCAGCCAGTCGATGGTTTCAATATCCAGGTGGTTCGTTGGTTCATCCAGCAGCAGTACACGCGGATTACTCACTAACGCGCGGCCCAGCGCCGCTTTACGCAGCCAACCGCCTGAAAGCGAAGACAGTGCGGCGTTTGGATCCAGCCCCAACTGCTCCAGCACTTCATTAATACGGCTTTCGAGCTGCCACAGATTGTGATGATCGAGCATTTCCTGAACCCGCGCCATCTCATTCAGATTTCTGTCGCTCGGATCAGTCATCACCAGACGCGAAATATCGTGATAACGCTTGAGATACTCGGCCTGCTCTTCGATACCCTCGGCAACGAAATCATACACGCTGCCCTCAACATTACGCGGCGGATCCTGTTGCAGACGCGCCACAACCAGATCCTGCTCATAAATGATACGCCCGTCGTCAAGCCCCTGCTCACGGTTCAGGATCTTCATCAGCGTCGATTTACCTGCGCCGTTACGGCCAACCAGACAGACGCGTTCGTTATCTTCGATATGCAGTTCTGCATTATCAAGAAGCGGCGCATCGCTGAACGACAGCCATGCACCATGCATACTGATCAATGACATTTATTTATCCTTTCAGGCTGCGGTAATCAGCCAGCAATTGTGGATCTGACGGTTACGGGCAAAATCCTGGGAAAGCGTTTTTTGGGTAATTTCTTGTGCTTTCAATCCCAGTTCAGCCAAACCGTCGAGATCCATACGGAACCCACGTTTGTTGTTGGAGAACATGATCGTGCCGTCTTTACGCAGCAGACGTTTCAGATCTTTCATCAGCGCCAGATGATCGCGCTGCACATCAAACGAATCTTCCATACGTTTTGAGTTAGAGAACGTCGGCGGATCGATGAAAATCAGATCAAACTGTTCATTCGCATCACGCAGCCAGCCCAGGCAATCGGCCTGAATTAAACGGTGAGCGCGACCGCTCAGGCCGTTCAGACGCAAGTTGCGTTCCGCCCATTCCAGATAGGTACGCGACATATCGACCGTCGTAGTACTACGCGCACCGCCCAATCCTGCATGTACGCTGGCGCTGCCGGTGTAGGAAAACAGGTTGAGGAAGTCCTTACCTTTACTCATCTGCCCCAACATACGGCGCGCAATACGGTGATCGAGGAATAAACCCGTATCAAGGTAGTCAGTCAGGTTAACCCACAGGCGCGCGTTGTACTCGCTTACCTCAATGAATTCCCCCTTCTCATTCATCTTCTGATACTGATTCTTGCCTTTCTGACGCTCACGGGTTTTCAGCACCAGTTTGTTTGGCGCGATTTCCAGTACTGACAGCGTGGCGGCAATGATGTCGAACAGGCGTTGACGTGCTTTTTGCGCATCAACCGTCTTCGGCGGGGCGTATTCCTGAACCACGACCCAATCACCGTAACGATCTACTGCAACGTTGTATTCCGGCAGGTCAGCGTCATACAGGCGATAGCATTCAATGCCTTCCTGACGCGCCCATTTTTCCAGCTTCTTAATATTCTTGCGCAGGCGGTTGGCATAATCTTCCGCTACCGTGGCAGGCTTGCTGTCCGCAGTGGTCTCTGCAACGTGATAATTCTTCTGCACACAATCCAGCGGACCGTTTTTCGCTTTGAACTGCTTGTCGGCACGTAATTGCAGGCTGCTGAGCAGATCCGGCGAGGCGCTGAACAGCGACAAATTCCAGCCGCCAAACTGGTTTTTCATCGTACGGCCCAGCAGGCTGTGCAGGGCAATCAGCGCCGGTTCGCTATCCAGACGTTCGCCGTAAGGCGGGTTACTGATAACTGTCCCATACGGTCCTTTCGGCAGCGGATTGCTCAGTTTGGCGACATCTTTCACGTCAAACGTCATCAGATCGGCGATACCGGCGCGGCGAGCATTACTACGCGCTTTTTCAATCACGCGCGCATCGCTATCGGATCCATAAAAATGCGAAGTATAGTCAGCCAGTCCCTTACGCGCACGCACCTGCGCTTCGGCTTTAACTTCTTGCCAGACAGCTTCGTCGTGTTGCGCCCAACCGCTGAAGCCCCAGTATCCACGGTGCAGACCCGGCGCGCGATCGGTCGCCCACATTGCCGCTTCAATCAGCAGCGTGCCGGAACCACACATCGGATCGAGTAACGGGGTTCCCGGCTGCCAGCCAGAACGCATAACAATAGCGGCGGCCAGCGTCTCTTTAATCGGTGCCTGACCCGCGCGATCGCGATAGCCACGCTGATGCAAACCGTCACCGCTCAGATCGAGCGCAATGCTGGCAGTATCTTTGTTCAACCAGACGTTGATGCGCAGATCCGGGGATTCACGATCCACATTCGGACGCGGCATATTTTTGCGGGTAAAGGCATCGACAATTGCATCCTTGACCTTCAGCGCGCCGTACTGGCTGTTACGAATGGTCTCGTTCAGTCCGCTAAAATGGACGGCAAACGTAGCACCAGGGTTAAATATCTCTGTCCAGTCGATTGCCTGAACGCCGAGGTACAGATCAAGATCGCTGTAGACCTTGCACTCTCCCATCGGCAGGATAATGCGCGAGGCCAGGCGGCTCCACATCAGGCTCTGGTAAACAAGCCGCGTGTCGCCCTTAAAATGGACCCCACCCTGAACGACCTGACACTCCAGCGCGCCGAGGTTTTCCAGTTCAGTTTTTAACAGCTCTTCCAGCCCGCGGGCCGTACTGGCAAACAGAGAATTCATAATGTCACTTTTACTCCAAGAAAATTGCTGCGCATTATAGCTAATATGGGCTGTATGTCATAAAGTTGAAGGCTTATTTTCATTCGAGGGGCTGTACAGTGGTCACGTTAACCCGACTTTTTATTCATCCGGTTAAATCAATGCGCGGCATTGGGCTTACGCATGCCCTGGCAGATATTAGCGGTCTCGCCTTTGATCGCATATTTATGATCACTGAACCTGACGGAACGTTCATAACCGCCCGCCAGTTCCCACAAATGGTCCGTTTTACGCCTTCCCCATTCCACGATGGACTGCATCTTACAGCTCCAGATGGCAGCAGCGCGCTCGTGCGATTTGCCGACTTCGCTCCCCAGGATGCGCCAACAGAAGTATGGGGAAACCATTTTACCGCGCGTATTGCGCCAGCGGCTATCAACCAGTGGCTTAGCGGCTTTTTCTCCCGTGAAGTGCAGTTACGCTGGGTCGGACCGCAGCTGACGCGCCGTGTAAAACGCCATGTTGATGTTCCTTTATCCTTCGCTGATGGTTATCCTTATCTGCTGGCCAACGAAGCATCCCTGCGCGATCTGCAACAGCGCTGTCCGGCAAGCGTCAAAATGGAACAGTTTCGCCCCAATATAGTGGTTTCGGGAGCTGGTGCCTGGGAAGAAGATACCTGGAAAGTGATTCGTATTGGCGACGTCATTTTTGATGTAGCAAAACCCTGTAGCCGCTGTATTTTCACGACAGTTAGCCCGGAAAAAGGCCAGAAACATCCATCCGGTGAACCGCTTGCCACATTGCAAACCTTCCGTACTGCGGTAGATAACGGCGATGTCGATTTCGGTCAGAATCTTATCGCGCGTAACAGTGGCGTTATTCGCGTCGGCGATGAGGTAGAAATTTTGGCAACCGGCCCCGCCAGAGCGTACGGCACGGCTGAATCAGACGAAACTACACCCGAACAACAACCTGATGCCACGGTGCTTATTGACTGGCAGGGACAGACCTTTCGCGGAAATAATCAGCAGGTATTGCTTGAGCAGTTGGAAAACCAGGGTATCCGGGTTCCCTATTCATGCCGGGCAGGCATTTGCGGATGCTGTCGAATTCGACTGGTAGAAGGCGAAGTTAGCCCGTTGAAGAAATCAGCGATGGGGGACGACGGAACAATTCTGTGCTGCAGCTGTGTTCCCAAAACGGCAATCAGGCTGGAGAGCTAAACCGCCTGCTCAAGGCTGAAACTGTCAACAACGGCCTGCGGTTTCAGTCTGTCATTCATTATTTTAATCGCATCGCCAAGCTGCATCGTACGCCCGGCGATAACCACGCCAGGTTGCGCAAGCAGGCAAAGCGCGGCGTTTTCACCCGGCTCAACCACTAACAGGTTTACCTGTTCATCGGTATCGCTTAAATCAACACAGGCTGCGTCACCCACGACCGGCGACCAGTTAATACCGTGTGCGACAAAGTGCCAGCTTTTTGGCATTTGCGGTTTGAGATAACGAATCGCCACCAGCGCATTAAGCACCAGTTCCGCTTTTTGTTCTTTGGCTAAATCCAGGTAGCGACATTTTTCTTCAAAGGAAAAATAAAGCGCGGCGTCATCAACACAAAAACCAGACGGAGAAAATGCATCAGGAGTGAGCATTTTACGAGCAAAACGCGAACGGAATAACATGCCATTGGCTAAATCGAGCATCATACGATCGTGCTCTTCATCATAATACCAGCGCCAGTTATCGTCGGGTTTAATTCGCATCAGTTTCTCTCCTTTCCTTAATCATCACCGTTACGACAGTATCCTTTTGCCGCTTCGTTTATTGCCCTAATAATAAAAGCTCAGAATGTTTAAATAAGCAACAGTAAAGGAATATAAAACAACCAGGGCTAGAAATAAAGCCCCGGATTGTGATTAAGGTAGCATTCAGATATTGCTGACGATTTCTTTTATCAACGGCGGACCTTTAAAAATAAAGCCCGAATAAATCTGTACGAGGGTTGCACCAGCAGCTATTTTCTCACGTGCAGCAATCACCGAGTCGATACCACCAACGCCAATAATCGGCAGCTGACCTTTTAATTCCTGAGACAACTGGCGAATAATTTCTGTACTTTTTAATTGCAACGGTCGACCGCTCAGACCACCCATTTGATCGCAATTTTTCATTCCCTGAACAAGAGAACGATCGAGGGTGGTGTTAGTCGCAATTACGCCATCAATATTATGACGAACTAAACTATCGGCGACCTGGATCAGTTCTTCCACAGAAAGATCCGGCGCGATCTTTACCGCCACCGGAACATATTTATGGTGGATCGCTTGGAGATCATTTTGCTTATTTTTAATTGCCGTCAGGAGATCGTCCAGCGCCTCGCCGTATTGCAGCGTACGTAATCCCGGCGTATTCGGCGAAGAGATATTAATCGCGATATAGCCAGCATAAGCATAGACTTTTTCCATACAAATCAGATAGTCATCTTTGCCGTTCTCTACTGGGGTATCTTTGTTCTTACCAATATTAATACCCAGAATACCGTCGAAATGTGATTTTTTAACGTTCTCAACCAGGTTATCAACCCCGTGGTTATTAAACCCCATGCGGTTGATCAGACCTTCTGCATCGACCAGACGGAACAGACGCGGTTTATCGTTACCCGGCTGAGGGCGTGGCGTCACGGTACCAATCTCAATGGAACCAAATCCCATCGCGCCGAGCGCATCAATGCACTCCCCGTCTTTATCCAGTCCGGCAGCAAGTCCGAGCGGATTTTTAAACGTCAACCCCATACAGGTAACCGGTTTTGCCGGTACTTTCTGGCGCACAAGCGCTTCAAGCGGTGTGCCGGTAATGCGACGTAATTGCTGGAATGTCAATTCATGAGCGCGCTCTGGATCGAGCTGAAAAAGGGCTTTACGAACGAAGGGGTAGTACATGAACTCTCCTGGATTCCCGGTGTGCAAACCGGGGGCGTATTATGTGCTATCGCGAGCAAAAAGGGAATTGACCTGCGGCAATAAATAGCAATCGTTTTCCTTGCCTCTGCCTTTTTATTCAATTTCCAACTTTTCTATGCCGTATAAATCATTTCGATAAACAAAATCTCTCTGCCAGACTGCTCAAATTGTTATCGATGTTAACCAAAAGCAAACAATTAGTTATAAGGGGAGAATGAAATTATGCGCGTCATCACTCTGGCGGGGAGCCCTCGCTTTCCCTCTCGATCCAGTGCGTTACTGGAATATGCCCGAGAAAAACTTCACGGTCAGGATGTCGAAGTCTTTCACTGGAACCTACACAATTTTTCCCCGGAAGACCTGATCTATGCTCGTTTCGACAGTCCAGCGCTGAACACATTTATCGAACAATTGCAGGATGCAGACGGGCTGATTGTCGCAACACCAGTCTATAAAGCCGCTTACTCTGGCGCCCTGAAAACCCTGCTCGATCTACTCCCCGAGCGGGCGCTGGAAGGGAAAGTGGTTTTGCCTCTGGCGACCGGCGGCAGCGTGGCGCATTTACTTGCCGTCGATTACGCGCTGAAACCGGTACTGAGCGCATTAAAGGCCCAGGAGATCCTGCACGGTGTGTTTGCTGATGATTCACAGGTAATTGATTATCAACATAAACCTCAGTTTACGCCCAACCTTCAGCAGCGTCTGGACAGTGCGCTCGATACCTTCTGGCTGGCGTTGCATCGTCGCGATGTCCAACTTCCTCAACTGAACACCCTGCGAGGTGCCGCTCATGCTTGATTTTCTCAGGCGTCACACGTCATGGCTGGCACTGACCGGGTTGTTGTCGCTGTCAACTCTGGGGCATGCCGCAGAATCGGCCCCCGATGCTCTGCGTATTGGTTACCAGAAAGGAAGCGTCAGTATGGTGCTGGCCAAAAGCCATCAGCTACTCGAGAAACGCTATCCGCAGACTAAAATCTCGTGGGTCGAATTCCCGGCTGGACCGCAAATGCTGGAAGCACTCAATATCGGCAGTATCGATCTCGGCAGTACCGGTGACATTCCACCAATTTTCGCCCAGGCAGCCGGGGCCGATCTGGTTTACGTGGGCGTCGAGCCGCCCAAACCGAAAGCCGAAGTGATTCTGGTGCCAAAAAATAGCCCGATCCAGAGCGTCGCGCAGCTTAAAGGACATAAAGTCGCCTTCCAGAAAGGCTCCAGCGCCCACAATTTACTGCTCCGGGCGCTGCAACAGGCCGGACTGAAATTTACCGATATTCAACCGACGTATCTGACTCCCGCCGATGCGCGAGCGGCCTTTCAGCAAGGGAATGTTGATGCGTGGGCTATCTGGGATCCCTATTATTCCGCCGCGTTACTGCAAGGTGATGTACGCGTACTGAAGGACGGCTCAGACCTTAAGCAAACCGGTTCGTTTTATCTCGCCGCCCGTCCTTATGCCGAGAAAAATAGCGCTTTTGTACTTGGCGTACTGGATACCTTTAGCCAGGCCGATGCGTTAACGCTCAACCAGCGCCAGCAAAGCATTACCCTGCTGGCCAAAACCATGGGGCTGCCCGAACCGGTGATTGCGTCTTATCTGGATCACCGTCCGCCAACCACCATTGTGCCAGTCAACGCCTCCGTTGCTGCCCTGCAACAACAAACCGCCGATCTGTTTTATGACAACCGTTTGGTGCCGAAAAAAATCGATATTCGCCAGCGTATCTGGCAACCCACTCAGCAGGCAGGAGAAAAATTATGAGTCTGAATATGTTCTGGTTTTTACCCACACACGGTGACGGTCATTATCTTGGAACGGAAGAAGGTTCGCGCCCGGTCGATCACAGTTATCTGCAACTAATCGCGCAAACGGCCGATCGTCTCGGATTTACCGGCGTCCTGATCCCAACCGGTCGCTCTTGCGAAGATGCCTGGCTGGTCGCCGCTTCGATGATCCCGGTCACCCAGAGATTAAAGTTTCTGGTCGCGCTGCGCCCAAGCGTCACCTCGCCAACGGTTGCCGCACGTCAGGCTGCGACGCTCGACAGACTCTCAAATGGCCGGGCGTTATTTAACCTGGTGACCGGCAGCGATCCACAGGAGCTGGCAGGTGACGGCGTGTTCCTCGATCACACAGAACGATATGAAGCCTCTGCTGAATTTACTCAGGTCTGGCGGCGCTTGCTGCAAGGTGAAACGGTGGATTTCAACGGCAAACATATTCATGTCCGCGGCGCGAAGCTGCTTTTCCCTCCCGTACAACAACCCCGGCCACCGCTTTATTTCGGCGGCTCGTCTGATGTCGCACAAGACCTTGCTGCCGAGCAGGTTGATCTCTATCTGACCTGGGGCGAGCCGCCGGAACAGGTGAAAGCGAAGATTGAACAGGTGCGGGCCAAAGCAGCGGCGCTCGGGCGCAAGATCCGCTTTGGTATTCGTCTGCATGTGATCGTACGGGAGACAACCCACGAGGCGTGGCAGGCAGCGGATCGTCTGATAGCCCACCTGGATGACGACACCATTGCCAAAGCCCAGGACGCCTTCTCAAGAACGGATTCGGTTGGTCAGCAGCGAATGGCTGCACTGCACAATGGTAAACGCGACAAATTGGAAATTAGTCCGAACCTGTGGGCAGGCGTTGGACTGGTACGCGGTGGCGCGGGTACCGCGCTGGTCGGAGATGGTCCGACTGTCGCGGCGCGTATCAACGAGTATGCCGCGCTGGGAATCGACAGCTTTGTGTTGTCCGGATACCCACATTTGGAAGAGGCATACAAGGTTGGCGAGCTGCTGTTCCCGCATCTGGATGTTGCTATACCGGAAATTCCGCAGCCGCAATACCTGCAACAACAAGGTGAAGCGGTGGCAAACGAATTTATCCCGCGCAAAGTCGCGCAAAGCTAAGGAGCGGCTAATGGCAACGCCGAAAAACAGATGGTTATTACGCCTCGCGCCCTGGCTTTTACCGGTAGGTTTGGTGGCGCTCTGGCAGTTCGCATCTTCAATGGGCTGGCTGTCCACCCGCATCCTGCCCTCACCGGAGGGCGTTGTCGAAGCCTTCTGGACGCTTTCCGCCAGTGGCGAGCTTTGGCAGCATCTGGCCATCAGTTCCTGGCGCGCGTTGATCGGATTCTCCATCGGTGGATCGATTGGCCTGACACTGGGACTTATCAGCGGTCTTTCGCGTTGGGGAGAACGCCTGCTTGATACCTCGGTGCAGATGCTGCGTAACGTACCGCATCTGGCGCTGATCCCGCTGGTGATTTTGTGGTTCGGCATTGATGAATCCGCCAAGATCTTTCTCGTGGCGTTGGGCACGCTGTTCCCAATTTACATCAACACCTGGCATGGGATTCGTAGTATCGATCGTGCACTGGTAGAAATGGCGCGCAGCTATGGATTATCCGGCTTTTCACTGTTTGTTCATGTGATCCTCCCCGGCGCCCTGCCCTCGATTATGGTCGGCGTGCGTTTTGCTCTCGGGCTGATGTGGCTGACGCTGATTGTGGCGGAAACCATTTCTGCCAATGCCGGTATTGGTTACCTGGCGATGAACGCCCGCGAATTTCTGCAAACCGATGTGGTCGTGGTGGCCATTATTCTCTACGCCCTGCTCGGCAAACTTGCCGACGTCAGCGCCCAACTGCTGGAGCGAGTCTGGCTACGCTGGCATCCGGCTTATCATGTAAAGGAGGCTACCGTATGAATACCGCTCGCCTGAACCAGGGTACACCGCTGTTGCTGAGCGCCGTGACAAAACAATACGCCGTCAATACAGTGCTCAATCAATTAGATTTGCATATTCCGGCCGGACAGTTTGTTGCCGTGGTTGGCCGCAGCGGCGGTGGTAAAAGTACGTTGCTGCGTCTGCTGGCAGGGCTGGAATCGCCGACCTCAGGCGCATTACTTGCCGGAACCACCCCACTGGCGGAAATTCAGGATGATACGCGTATGATGTTCCAGGATGCGCGTCTGCTGCCATGGAAGACGGTTATCGATAATGTGGGCCTGGGTCTGAAAGGTCAGTGGCGCGATGCGGCCCGAGATGCGCTGGCCGCCGTTGGGCTGGAGAGTCGTGCTCACGAATGGCCGGCTGCGCTATCCGGTGGACAAAAACAGCGTGTAGCCCTGGCACGGGCATTAATTCATCGCCCCGGTTTGCTGCTGCTGGATGAACCCCTCGGCGCTCTGGATGCCCTAACCCGCCTTGAAATGCAGGATCTGATCGTCTCTTTATGGCAAGAGCACGGCTTTACCGTACTGCTGGTCACTCATGACGTCAGTGAAGCGGTGGCAATGGCCGATCGCGTGTTGCTGATTGAGGACGGAAAAATCGGACTGGATCTTACGGTGGATATTCAGCGCCCCCGCCGTTTGGGATCGGGACGGTTAGCCGATCTGGAAGCGGAAGTGTTGAACCGGGTTATGCAGCGTGGCAACAATGAAGTTCAGTTACGCAAGCAGGGTTAAAAATGCCGGATGGCGCTACCGCTTATCCGGCCTACGCGTGAATGGTAGGCCGGACCCATCCGGCAATATTATCAGGCTAACGCTTTAGAGATCTTCTCGAACAGATCGCCTGAGAGATTCTCCAGACCTTTCAGCTGTTCCAGCGCCGCACGCATTTTCGCCTGACGTTTTGCATCATAACGTTTTAAGCGAATCAGCGGCTCAATCAGACGTGACGCCACCTGCGGGTTACGACTATTAAGCTCAGTCAACATGTCGACCAGGAACTGATATCCACTACCATCTTCCGCATGGAATGCCGCCGGGTTGCTACCTGCAAAGGCACCGATCAGCGAACGGATTCGGTTCGGGTTACTCATACTGAAAGAGCGATGCTTCAGCAGGCCGCGTACGGTTTCCAGCACGTTTTTCGCCGGGCTGGTGGATTGCAGGATAAACCATTTGTCCATCACCAGACCGTCATGATGCCACTTATCATCATACTCTTGCATTAGCGCGTCGCGATATGGCAGCTGCGCCGCTACTGCCGCGGATAGCGCCGCCAGCGCATCGGTCATATTGTTCGCTTCACGATACTGCTTGCTTACCAGCGTGTCAGCCAGATGGGTTTCGCCAAAGGCCAGGAAACGCAGGCAGGCGTTACGCAGCGTACGCTTGCCAATATCGGCATGCTCAACGCGGTACTCATCAAGATGATTAGCGTTATAGATGGCGAGGAATTCATCTGCCAGTTCGGCCGCCAGCGTGCGGGTTAATGCTTCGCGTACTTCGGTTATCGCCACCGGATCGATGATGTCGAACAGTTCAGCTATTTCATTTACTGAAGGCAGCGTCAGGATCTCTGCCGCCAGCGCCGGATCGATTTTCTCATCCAGTAAAATTGCGCGGAATGCATCAGCCACGTGTACCGGCAGCGACAGCGGTTGTCCCTGCTGATGACGGGCAACGTTAAGCTTAATATAGGTCGCCAGCAGGCTTTGCGCCGCGTCCCAACGAGAGAAATCGTTACGCGCATGACGCATCAGGAAGGTCAGCTGCTGATCGCTCCATTTGTATTCCAGTTTTACCGGCGCGGAGAATTCGCACAGCAGCGCCGGAACCGGCTGGAAGTAGACGTTATCAAAGACAAACGTCTGCTCTGCCTGGGTGACGTTGAGTACAGAATTCACCGGGTGCCCGCCTTTTTGTAGCGGGATCACTTTCCCTTCGTTGTCATACAACTCGAGGGCGAAAGGAATATGCAGCGGCTGTTTTTCGGCCTGATCCGGCGTGGCCGGCGTGCGCTGGCTGATCGTCAGCGTGTACTGCTCAGTTGACGGATTGTAGTCATCACGCACGGTCAGAATCGGCGTACCGGACTGACTGTACCAGCGGCGGAAATGGGAGAGATCAACGTTAGAAGCATCTTCCATCGCCTGCACGAAATCATCACAGGTTGCAGCACTGCCGTCATGACGCTCAAAGTACAATTGCATCCCTTTCTGGAAGTTAGCCTCACCGAGCAGGGTGTGGATCATACGAATCACTTCAGCGCCCTTTTCATACACGGTCAGGGTATAGAAGTTGTTCATTTCAATGACCATATCCGGACGGATAGGATGCGCCATCGGGCTGGCATCTTCAGCAAACTGCAGACCACGCATGGTGCGCACATTGCTGATGCGGTTTACCGCGCGTGAGCCGAGATCGGAACTGAACTCTTGATCGCGGAACACGGTTAAGCCTTCTTTCAGGCTCAACTGGAACCAGTCACGGCAGGTCACACGGTTGCCGGTCCAGTTGTGAAAATACTCATGACCGATAACGCGCTCAATATCGAGGTAGTCTTTATCAGTGGCGGTATCGGTACGTGCCAGCACATATTTGGAGTTAAAGATGTTCAGACCTTTATTCTCCATCGCGCCCATGTTGAAGAAATCCACGGCGACAATCATATAGATGTCGAGGTCATACTCGAGGCCAAAGCGCTCTTCATCCCATTTCATGGAGTTTTTTAGCGAGGTCATCGCCCACGGCGCGCGATCCAGATTACCGCGATCGACGTAAAGTTCCAGCGCCACTTCACGCCCGGAACGGGTAGTAAAAGTGTCGCGCAGGACGTCAAAATCACCGGCCACCAGCGCAAACAAATAGCACGGTTTCGGGAACGGATCCTGCCACTGTACCCAGTGACGACCATTTTCCAGTTCGCCCTGCGCCACACGGTTACCGTTGGAGAGCAGGAACGGATATTGGGTTTTATCGGCGATAATTTTGGTGGTAAAACGCGCCAGGACATCAGGCCTGTCGAGATACCAGGTAATATGGCGGAAACCTTCCGCTTCACACTGGGTGCACAGCGCGTCGCCAGACTTGTACAGCCCTTCCAGCGCGGTATTGGCCGCCGGGCTAATTTCATTCACGATACGCAGCGTAAAACGTTCCGGCAACTGACTAATGACCAGAGCGCCCTCTTCTTCTTTATACTCTGTCCACGGCTCGTCGTTCACGTGGATCGACACCAGGGTCAGATCTTCGCCATTCAGGCGCAGGGGCACATCGGACGCGCCATGACGGACAGCCTGGCTCACTGCGGTGACCACGGTTTTTTCAGCATCCAGGTCAAAGGTCAAGTCAATATCAGTAATCTGGTAATCCGGCGCACGATAGTCGTGACGGTATTTGGCTTGTGGCTGTTGTGTCATAAAAAAACCTTTAGCATCTTTAATAGAGTCTCGGCTTCAGTCTATTCCTGTTGCGTAAATCGCGCTACGCAGAATGTTCATCTTTTCAGGCACAAACACCCTTTTTGCTACATTTTCATAACACGTGGCACGAATTGCCCTCGACCAGAAAGAGAGCTTATGGTGTGATCGGGGTTCAATAAATCGCTAAACAGGGTATACTCCAGCGGTTTTCTTAGTTGTTTATTGTACTAAACGCTCCCGTGAGAGGATGCTACTGCGCACCTATGACACAATTCGCTTCTCCTGTTCTGCACTCGCTGCTGGATACAGACGCTTATAAGTTGCATATGCAGCAAGCCGTTTTTCACCACTACTACGATGTACAAGTAGCGGCTGAATTTCGTTGCCGTGGCGATGACCTGCTCGGTATTTATGCCGATTCTATTCGTGAGCAGGTGAATGCTATGCAGCACCTGCGACTGCAGGAGGATGAGTACCAGTGGCTCTCCGGCCTGCCTTTCTTTAAAGCTGATTACCTTACCTGGTTACGTGATTTCCGCTATAACCCGGAACAGGTTTGCGTCACCAATGATAACGGCAAGCTAAACATCCGCTTAACCGGTCCGTGGCGTGAAGTGATCATGTGGGAAGTCCCGCTGTTAGCGGTGATTAGCGAACTGGTACACCGTTACCGTTCACCTGAATCAGGCGTCCCGCAGGCACTCGATGAGCTGGAAAGCAAACTAGTAGAATTCTCTGCTTTAACGAAAGATGTCGATATGTCCCGCTTCCATTTGATGGATTTCGGTACGCGTCGTCGTTTTTCGCGCGAAGTACAGCAGGCTATCGTTAAACGCCTGCAGCAAGAGCCTTGGTTTGTTGGCACCAGTAACTACGATCTGGCCCGCCGCCTGTCATTAACCCCAATGGGTACGCAGGCGCATGAGTGGTTCCAGGCTCATCAGCAAATCAGTCCAGAACTTGCCACCAGCCAGCGCGTAGCCCTGGCAGCCTGGTTAAATGAATACCCTGATCAACTCGGCATTGCATTAACCGATTGCATCACCATGGACGCATTTTTACGCGACTTTGGCGTTGAGTTTGCTACCCGCTATCAGGGTCTACGCCATGACTCAGGCGATCCGGTGGAATGGGGTGAAAAAGCCATCGCCCATTATGAAAAACTGGCGATTGATCCGCTGAGCAAAACGCTGGTCTTCTCAGATAATCTCGATCTGAAAAAAGCGATTGAACTCTACCGCCACTTCTCTTCCCGCGTACAGTTGAGTTTTGGTATTGGGACACGGCTAACATGCGACATTCCGCAGGTTAAGCCACTCAATATTGTGATCAAGCTGGTGGAATGTAACGGCAAACCGGTGGCGAAGTTATCTGACAGCCCGGGTAAAACCATCTGCCACGATAAAGCATTTGTTCGTGCACTGCGCAAAGCCTTCGATCTCCCGCATATCAAAAAAGCCAGTTAAGCCTTCCAGGGAGCCATTTTGGCTCCCTTTTTCGCGTTTATTTCCGAAATCTTTCACTCCAGCTACGAATTCTGCTTGTCTGATTGCAGATGCCAGGTAACATAGGTATCCCCCCATTACGGGTGGACATGTGTTTATATATCCGACTATTAACAGAGAGAATATTATGAGCGTTGTGCCTGTAGCCGACGTACTCCAGGGCCGCGTAGCCGTTGACAGCGAAGTCACCGTGCGCGGATGGGTGCGTACCCGCCGAGATTCAAAAGCTGGCATCTCCTTCCTCGCCGTTTATGACGGTTCCTGCTTTGATCCTGTACAGGCCGTCATCAATAATTCTCTGCCCAATTACAATCAGGACGTACTGCGCCTGACGACGGGTTGTTCAGTTATCGTAACGGGTAAAGTCGTTGCGTCTCCTGGACAAGGACAGAGCTTTGAAATTCAGGCCACTGAGGTTGAAGTAACGGGCTGGGTTGAAGATCCTGACACTTACCCAATGGCAGCTAAGCGTCACAGCATTGAGTATCTGCGTGAAGTGGCGCACATGCGTCCGCGTACCAACATGATTGGTGCGGTAGCGCGTGTACGTCATACGCTGGCGCAGGCTCTGCATCGTTTCTTCCACGAGCAGGGTTTCTTTTGGGTATCGACTCCGTTGATCACCGCTTCCGATACAGAAGGTGCCGGTGAAATGTTCCGTGTTTCTACGCTGGATCTGGAAAACCTGCCGCGTAATGATCAGGGTAAAGTCGATTTCGACAAAGACTTCTTTGGTAAAGAGGCCTTCCTGACCGTTTCCGGTCAGCTGAACGGTGAAACCTACGCCTGCGCCCTGTCTAAAATTTATACTTTTGGCCCGACGTTCCGTGCAGAAAACTCTAACACCAGTCGTCACCTGGCAGAGTTCTGGATGCTGGAACCAGAAGTAGCTTTTGCTGACCTGAACGATGTTGCAGGCCTGGCTGAAGCGATGCTGAAGTACGCGTTTAAAGCCGTACTCGCAGAGCGTGCGGATGATATGAAATTCTTCGCTGAACGTGTCGACAAGGACGCGATTTCACGCCTGGAACGTTTCATTGACGCTGACTTCGCGCAGGTGGATTACACCGACGCGGTAAGCATTCTGGAAAAATGCGGTAAACAGTTCGAAAACCCAGTTTACTGGGGTGTGGATCTGTCTTCTGAGCATGAACGTTACCTTGCTGAAGAGCACTTTAAAGCGCCGGTGGTAGTGAAAAACTACCCGAAAGATATCAAAGCGTTTTATATGCGCCTTAACGAAGACGGTAAAACCGTTGCTGCAATGGACGTACTGGCCCCGGGAATCGGTGAAATCATCGGTGGTTCTCAGCGTGAAGAGCGCCTGGACGTGCTGGATGCCCGTATGCTGGAAATGGGTCTGAACAAAGAGGATTACTGGTGGTATCGCGACCTGCGTCGCTACGGTACCGTTCCGCATTCCGGCTTCGGATTGGGCTTCGAGCGTCTGATCGCTTACGTCACCGGCGTACAGAACGTCCGTGATGTTATTCCGTTCCCGCGTACTCCACGTAACGCCACCTTCTAAACGTGCGTTATTGTTTTGAAGGCCAGCATTGCTGGCCTTTTTTATACCCTTTTCGTGTTATCTGGATACCCATCTCACGTTAAACACAACCTTTCAATCTCCTCCACCTGTTACGTAATATTTCATCGCAATACATTTGCACAAAAAATAATCAGCAATTTTATTGTGGATTAGCATTTTCTGATTAAATAGTACATTTTTCAGCCTCTCGCACGGCACTCCAGACGTCCAAAAATCGTTACCTGTAAAATCCGAACTTTCCGGCAGAACGGAGAAAAAATGACCTTAGCAAAATTAAACATAAGAAAATCATATAAATAGAAATAAAAACGAGAATTTTAAGCGCCGGGGCATCCGAAGTTTGACGCTGTTCACAAAGTTGCACAAAAATAACATTTTGTTACACATTTTTTCTTTTTGAAACCAAATCTTTATATTTGTAGCACTTTGACGGTAGCGAAACGGTAGTTTGAATGGAAAGATGCCTGTCAGACACATAAAGACACCAAACTCTCATCAATAGTTCCGTAAATTTTGATTGACGGAATTTATTGGCGGCAGTGGCAGGTGTCATATAAAAACCGATGAGGGTAATAAATAATGATGAAGCGCAATATTCTGGCAGTGGTTATCCCTGCTCTGCTGGTAGCCGGGGCAGCTAACGCTGCAGAAGTTTATAACAAAGATGGCAACAAAGTAGACGTATACGGTAAAGCCGTTGGTCTGCATTATTTTTCCAAGCACAACGGTGATAACGCCTACGCTGCTAACGGCGATCAGACATATGCCCGTCTTGGTTTCAAAGGGGAAACTCAGATTAACGACCAACTGACCGGTTACGGCCAGTGGGAATACCAGTTCAGCGGCAATAACGCAGAAGGCGGTGACGATGCCCAGAAAGGCAACAAAACCCGTCTGGCGTTTGCTGGTTTGAAATTTGGTGACGCAGGCTCCTTCGATTACGGTCGTAACTACGGCGTTGTATACGATGCTCTGGGTTACACCGATATGCTGCCAGAATTCGGTGGTGATACCGCTGCTTCTGACCAGTTCTTCTCCCAGCGTAACGGCGGTCTCGCAACCTACCGTAACTCTAACTTCTTCGGTCTGGTTGAAGGCCTGAACTTCGCTGTACAGTACCTGGGTAAAAACGAACGCTCTAGCAGCCCAACCCGTTCTAACGGCGACGGCGTTGGCGGTTCCGTAAGCTACGAAATGGATGGTTTCGGTATCGTGGGTGCTTACGGTGCAGCTGACCGTACCAACGCGCAAGAGCAGCTGGCCTATGGCCGCGGCGCGAAAGCTGAGCAGTGGGCGACCGGTGTTAAGTACGATGCGAACAACATTTACCTGGCAGCGAACTACAGCGAAACCCGTAACGCAACCCGTATCTCTAACGGTTACGCTAACAAAACTGAAGACGTACTGTTGGTTGCTCAGTACCAGTTCGACTTCGGCCTGCGTCCGTCCCTCGCCTATACCAAATCTAAAGGTAAGGACATCGAAGGAATCGGCGACGTAGATCTGGTGAACTACTTCGAAGTAGGTGCGACTTACTACTTCAACAAAAACATGTCCACCTATGTTGATTACATCATCAACCAGATCGATTCTGACAACAAACTGGGCGTAGGCTCTGACGACACCGTTGCAGTGGGTATCGTTTACCAGTTCTAATAGCAGACCTCTTTGTTAAATGCCTAAAAAACAGGACTTCGGTCCTGTTTTTTTATATCTGCTAGCGGATTCTTGCGTCTTAAAAAAACACCTCAGCTTTTCGTCAGTAACGGTTGGCATTTTGTAAATCTACCGTTAACCTGATAGCGGACTTCCCTTCTGTAATCACTATGGAACCTCGTCATGTTTGAGAACATTACTGCCGCTCCTGCCGACCCCATTTTGGGTCTGGCTGATTTGTTTCGTGCCGATGACCGCCCTGGAAAAATAAACCTGGGGATCGGTGTATATAAAGATGAGACAGGCAAAACGCCGGTACTGACCAGCGTTAAAAAAGCCGAGCAATATATACTGGAAAATGAAACCACCAAAAATTACCTTGGCATTGACGGTATTCCAGAGTTTGGTCGCTGCACTCAGGAATTACTGTTTGGTAAAGAAAGTTCGCTGATCAACGATAAGCGTGCACGTACCGCACAAACCCCTGGCGGCACTGGTGCACTGCGTGTGGCAGCTGATTTCCTGGCAAAAAATACGTCGGCTAAACGCGTATGGGTGAGCAATCCAAGCTGGCCGAACCATAAGAGCGTCTTTAACTCTGCAGGCCTGGAAGTTTGTGAATACAACTATTACGATGCAGCAAACCACTCGTTAGATTTTGATGCGCTGCTGGCAAGCCTCAGCGAAGCGCAGGCTGGCGACGTGGTGCTATTCCACGGCTGCTGCCATAACCCTACCGGTATCGATCCTACGCTGGAACAGTGGCAAACGCTGGCTCAGATGTCTGTCGAAAAAGGTTGGTTACCGCTGTTTGACTTCGCATACCAGGGCTTTGCCCGTGGCCTGGAAGAAGATGCAGAAGGTCTGCGCGCATTTGCGGCTCTGCACAAAGAGCTGATCGTTGCCAGCTCCTACTCCAAGAACTTTGGACTGTACAATGAGCGTGTAGGCGCCTGTACGCTGGTTGCTGCCGATGCTGAAACCGTTGACCGTGCGTTCAGCCAGATGAAATCAGCTATTCGCGCTAACTATTCCAACCCACCAGCACACGGTGCATCCGTAGTGGCCACGATTCTGAGCAACGACGCGCTGCGTGCCATCTGGGAACAGGAACTGACTGATATGCGCCAGCGCATTCAGCGCATGCGTTTACTGTTTGTGAATACGTTGCAAGAGAAAGGTGCAAACCGCGATTTCAGCTTTATCATCAAACAGAACGGCATGTTCTCGTTTAGCGGCCTGACCAAAGAGCAGGTTCTGCGTCTGCGTGAAGAGTTTGGTGTCTACGCTGTCGCTTCCGGTCGCGTAAACGTGGCAGGAATGACGCCAGACAACATGGCGCCACTGTGCGAAGCGATTGTCGCAGTACTGTAATCTATCGCGCACAAAAAAGGCCGCAAACGCGGCCTTTTTATTTATTAAACGAATTACCAGACAGGCATTTCATCTTGCAGGAACGGGTTATGTAAGCGTTCATTACCCAGCGTAGAGAGTGGGCCGTGACCCGGAATAAACGTTACGTCATCGCCTAACGGCAATAGTTTACGTTTAATCGAATCGATTAGTTGGCTGTGATCACCGCGCGGGAAATCGCTGCGCCCTACGCCACCTTTGAAAATCACGTCACCAGAAATCAGTAACTTTGATTGCTCATCAAAGAAGACCACATGTCCCGGTGTATGACCCGGACAATGCAGAACCTGTAACGTCACGTTGCCAACGCTTATCCGGTCACCTTCATTCAACCAGCGATCGGGCGTCAGCGGCTCACAATCTCCCAGGCCAAACATGCGGCTCTGAGCAGGGAGTCCCTGTAACCAGAACTCATCTTCTTTTTCCGGACCAATAACCGGTACACCATAATGTTGTGCCAGTTCAGCCGCCGCTCCAACATGGTCAAGATGACCGTGAGTAAGCAGGATCTGCATTAGCGTCAGACCGCTGGCATCCACTTCCTGTTTGATTTTCTCGGCATCGCCGCCGGGATCGACCAGCGCGGCCAGACGAGTCTGCTCACACCAGATTAGCGAGCAGTTCTGGGCGAATGCAGTGACCGGAATAATACGATAGTTCATACAGCTCCTGTTTCATTAAGCTTATGGATCACCAGTGCCGTGCAGGGCCGGTGTCAATATGCACAAAGTTACTGCTGGGGTAGTATCCTACACCACCTGCGCGCATAGATAACGCAGCTTTGCGAATATTACTTAATGCGATGCCTTCAATATGGAAATCCATGGCCTGACCTTTAGTGTGGTAGCTTTTCTTGGCCACACCGCGGCTACGTGCACGGAGTTCATTATTGGTATCGATAGAGCGATAGCCTGAAATCAGCTGTACGGGTTTACGCGTGCCCAGCAGGCCCTGCAGACGGAAGAGTTGATCAAACAGTCCCGGGTCAATGGATTTCACTTTATTGGCCCGAAAATCACGGAAAAAGTGGTTAAGTTTTGCTAATTCGTCCTGAATATAGCCCCTGCCATCAAAAAACTCTGCTTTTATTGACTCACCGGTATGCAGGTTATTCAGAGTCAATATACGCGGACGTGGGGTAGAGAGTGTTGCAAACGCAGGCGTAGGCAAGATGGCAGCGCCGAGGGCAATACCACCAAGCGCCAGCAGTTTGCGGCGATTAGCGTCAAATTTGTCCATGGTATTAAGGTCTACAAGGTCAATGTTATCGTATGTATGCTCTAGCGCACGCGGGAAACCTTATCTGGCTAAGTAGTCCACGTCAAGGCTCCCAACCCCAGGAAATACGGGGCTCACAGCCATTTTGCCCCGTTTCCAGCATAACTTACGACAATCATTTTCCTCGAACTGCTTCATTTATCTGATTAATTGCTCGGCTTTTGACACAATTTGTGCGCTGGATCGCGCTGTCAGATCGTAATTGTAAATATCTGTACGATACTGCGTGCGCCCATCAGGGCCGACAAATGCGGTCAGATAGTAGAGGTTGACCGGAATATTCTGGCGAATATTCACATACCGCGTATCCCCTTGCTTCAGGGCATCCGAGATGCGTGAATCATTCCAACCCGCATCCTGTAGCAGCATATTCGCCAGCTCAGATGCCTTGTTCACACGCACGCATCCGGAGCTTAACGCCCGCGTATCTTTCTGGAACAGATTGTGGTTCGGCGTATCGTGCAGATAAATAGCGTCCGAACTCGGCATATTGAATTTATAGCGTCCTAGCGAGTTACGTGCGCCCGGAGCCTGCTGAAAGCGGAACGGCAGATTGGACGCAGTGATGGTCGCCCAGTCAACCTGCCACGGATCTATCGTCTCTTTACTGTTCCAGCCGCGCATTACGGTATAGCCGTGACGTTCAAGATATCCCGGATCATTCCATAACTTAGGCAGAATATCTTTACGTGCCAGCGTCGGCGGAACGTTCCACGGTGGGTTAACGACCACGTTATTCAGCGCACTGCTCATCATCGGCGTTTTACGATCGGGACGCCCGACAATAACTCGCGAGGCCAGCACCTGATTGCCATTCTGATAATAAACCAGCGAATAGGCAGGAATGTTCACCATGATACCGGTAGACAGCTCACTCGGCAGCAGGCGCAAGCGCTGAATATTTAACGCTAGCACGCCCGCACGCTGAGCAGGCGTCACGTTCAGCCAGTCACGTGTGGCTGGGCCAATCGCGCCATCTGCGCCAAGTCCCTGCCACGTCTGAAAACGCTTTACCGCATCAACCAATTCACGATCGTAGGTACCACGCCCTTCTTTGCCAGACGTACTGACGGCAGGCTCCAGCATCCCGGTTCGACGCAAAATTTCACGCAGCGCGGGGATATCATTACTCCACTCCCCCGGACGCAGCGTTGCTGTACTGGTGAGTTGCGGCCAGGGACGTGAATCGCCCACCAGCTTGAGCAGTGATTCATGCATGGCTGCATACTGCGGATGTTGAGGCGAAAGGCTGGCCACAAATGAAGTCAGTTGACCGTTATCCAGTGCGACCTGCCACTGGTTGATGACGGAAATCGGCGGTGTCGTTAGCGCATAGGGCTTATCGCTGTAAAGCCAGCGATTACCTTTGACAGGGATGTTAGCGATAAAGTGCAAATACCCCATCATCGCATCAGAGAGCACGATGTCTCTCGCCTGACCGGTTACTGCCGGGTCAGTCAGAAGTGCAACCCAGGTAGTGAACTGCGGCTGAAAGCCGGCAATTGCGATCTCGGCTAACTGTTGCTGAAATGCCTTTACCGCATCACGATTTTCCCACATCGGCTTCATTTCGCGTGCGGCATACAGCAGTTCCAACTGGCTCATGTAAACCGGCGTATAACCTGCTGGCAGTTGAGAGTGTATTTCGGCGCGGGCTTTATCGACAGACACGCCTTCTGGCAGCGGTTGAATACCCGCCATGATAGCCGTCGCAGAAGATTGAACCTGCGGCTGCGATAACGCTGTTGGCTGTTCACTGACGGTCGCAGAGCTATCGCCAGGGATCATTTCAGGCTCATCGGCCTGCGCATTGAACAGTGGAGCGAATGTTACGGCCAGGCACAAACTGATTGCCGACAGCCGACGACCACACATTTTATTAAGCAACATCCCTTGCCCCCTGTTTTCTTTATCATACTCTGAATAGCCAGGCCGTCTGTATTCCCCTTTATTTTGACGAGGGTCGGACCTGTAAAACGCCAATACAAACTGAAGTATGACGAGCAAGCCAGTGACGCGTTAGGCTCACCTTTAGTATATAAACATCAAAAACTTTTTGCCTAACCTAATGTAAAGAAGTCTAAAGAAATTACACCAGGCATGAAGTCTTTTCGGAAAAAGATAAGGCGGCCATGTAGCCGCCTTTTTACTTATTACTTAGCTTGCCTGCGAGGAGGCATCTTCAGTCCCCGGCAGCGGTTCCGGTAACTGTGGCGCAAATCCGCGCAGCCCCACCACGTGAACGTGTTCAGTGTTCTGGAAGACTTTACGCACCAGTTTGTAGGTGGTGCCTTTCTCTGGGCTGATGTTTTCCGGCGCAGCGATAATCAGCTGCATCTGCAAACGCTCACACAGCTCAAACAAGGTCGCAATAGAACGCGCATCGAGTCGTGCAGCTTCATCAAGGAACAGCAGGCGGCAAGGAGAGATATCTTTCCCGCGCAATCTGCGGCCTTCATCTTCCCAGCTTTGCACCACCATCACCAGAATAGACATCCCGGTCCCGATCGCTTCCCCCGTTGACAACGCACCAGACTCAGCACGCAGCCAGCCGTCAGAGCCACGGTTAACCTCAACTTCCATTTCCAGATAGTTACGATAATCCAGCAGCTCTTCACCAATGGTTTGCGGCGTGCGTTGCCCCATGTCTATCTGCGGATTCAGACGCTGATACAGCTTCGCCAGCGCTTCTGAGAAGGTCAGGCGATTGCTGTTAAACAGATCCTGATGCTGTTCATGCTGCTCTGAAAGTACGTCCAGCAAGGTAGCATGTGTTTCACGCACATTGACGTTCAGGCGAACGCTGTTGACCTGGCCAAACGACACGCTTTGCAGCCCCTGGTTCAGCATGCGAATACGGTTCTGTTCACGCTGAATAGTCTTACGAATAATGTTCGCCACGCTGCGTGAGCTGATCGCCAGCTTCTGTTCGCGTGAGGTTAACTCTTCCGTCAGACGGCTCAGCTCGATCTCCATCTGTTCAATGGCTTCAACCGGATCGTCGGTACGAATAATATCCTGGCGAATACGTTCGCGCAGATGCTGGTAAACCGCGACGAAGAACTGAATTTTACGCTCTGGACGTTTTGGATCTTCAGACAGACGCAACACATCGCGCAGGTGCTCGTTATCTGCAACCGCCAGACGTAGCGCACCGAGCGCCTTATCCGACATCGAACGCAGTTCGTCACCGGAAAGATAGGCCAACTCGCGACGGTGCAGACGACGTTCTACACCGTTATCTTTCACCATCCGCATGACTGCACACCAGCCGGCTTTGGCGGTGACTACTTGCTCGCGCATTTCATGATAATCACGTTCCAGCTTGCGCAGTCTGCGGGTCAAGTTTTCCATCTCCGCTTCGCAGAAGGTCAGCGCTTTCTCAAGTTGGTTGCGGCGTGCACGGTTGTTGCTGAGCTGCGCATGCAGTTCGTCACGGCGGATACGCGCGCGCTCTTCAGCACCGCTGTCCGCACGAACGCCGATATCCTGCAGTTCACGTTGTAAATCGTTAAGCAGCTCTTTTTTGGTGTCATAAGAGCTTTTTAGCGATGCCATCACCTGGTTGTACTGGCTTAACTGTGCGGCGTGGCTGCGCAGCGCTTCACGAGCGCGGGTACGTTCGGCTTCCGCCTGTTCCAGGCGTTCACGCAATTTTTCGTTCAGATCGCTATTGCCGCTCAGCATTTCGGCTGAGTCGGAATAACTAAAGTGCGCCCGACGCTGTACGACTTCGGTCAGCGCAAAAGCCTGCTGACGCGCATCGCGCTGCATCTGCTGGGAATACGCATAGTCTTCCTTCAGCTGTTCAAACTGCTCAGGGTCATTTTGCAGAACCGAAACGATAGGTTCCAGTTTCGCCAACTGATTGCCATGTTGCTGTACAAAACGCGCGGCTTCCTGAGCTTCATCCAGACGCTCGCGAATTTCGTCAACGCGATCGGCCAGCGTATCATCTGCCAGCAGATTCAAGCGCGGCAGCAGGCGGTTCAGCGCAGAGACGCCCTCTTTCGCCTGTTCAAACTGCATACGGCTTTGCTGGTTATCATTTTCATGATTGGTCAGCGCACGTTCCAGTTCAACGCGACGGCTATTCAGCTGGCGAATTTCCGCTTCTGGATCGGCTTCAAACGCCACCGACAGATGGCTGCCGATAAAGCGACTGAACGCCTGATGCAGACGTTGGGTTTTCTGGACGTCAAAGGAGAGCGTGGCGAAACGTTCAGACAGCCCTTCACGCTCGGCATGCAGGGTTTCGATACGGCTTTCACGTGCTGCACGCCCAAAAATAGGCACCGTCGGGAAGCGAGAATAACGCCACTGACGCTCGGCAGTTTTCACCACCACCGCATTTTCCAGTTCATCAACGCTGAAGACGCTGTCATCAAACGACTGCGGATCCCCTTCGATGAAATAGAGATCTTCCGGGCAATCCGTCAGCCCTTCAAGCTGTTCGGTAATCAGCGACAGATCCGGTACCACAATGGCATGGCGCGAAGGACCGTACAACGCAGAGAAGTACGGTGCATCTTCAAGGCTAACGTCATCATAAATTTCTGACAGCAGCACGCCGCCAAAGCGTTCCGCTAGCGCGTTCAGACGCTGATCTTCCGCCCCGCCCGGCTGACTTAAACGTTCAATCTCTTCATCAACCGCATTTTTACGTGCACCGACTTCATCACGCTCAACAATGGCCTCACGCTCGCGCTCCAGCAATTGTTGCAGATACTCGGTCACATCCTGGCTGGAGGTAAACTCTTCCCCACACTGCTCGCTAAGCTGGTTCAGGCTATTTTGCGCAGCCAGCCAGACGGGTGCCCGTTTCATCAAATGCTGAATACGGGATTGTAGCTGTTCCTGCTCCTGACGCAGCGTCATACGCTGTTCGCTGGCAGACGAGACGCTGTCCGACAAGGCGGCGATGCGCGCTTCCAGCTCCTGGTGCAGTGCTTCCAGCTCCTCGATATCGAACTGTTTACCCTGTCGCTTGCAGAATTCGGCCAGCAGACGCTCGGCGTCCTGCTGTTCGCGCAGACGCTGCTCCAGTTCGCTCAGTCGCATACGCAACGGCTGAACCTGTTCTGCCAGGTGGCGCTGTTCCACGCCTTCGCGCAGCAGTTCACGCGCCACGCTCCAGGCTTCACCGCGCGCCAGCGGGCCGTTGATCGCCGCCACCAGCTGATAAGCCTGTTCGAACTGGCTATGCGCGGTTTGCGCCACGCTCATTTTTTGTTCTAGCGTCAGCAGCTTTTCAGTGGCTTCCTGCTCTTTGGCCTGGAAAGTCTCCAGCCATTCGGCGGCGCTGTCGGCTGTCAGATCCGGTAGGTGGCAGAGCTCTTTCGCCCGATTTAGGGCCTGGATCGCCTGAGTATACTGGATGGCTCGCGTTTGCTGGACGTCCAGCGCTTGCTGGTAATCGGCAAGCTGGCTTTTCAGCTCATCCACTTCCAGCTCAGCGGCTTCCGCACGGGCTTCGTTTTCATCCTGGCGGTCAACGGCTTCCGCGACCACCTCGTTTTGTTCTTCCAGACGGACCTGCAGTTCTTCGAGATCCGCCTCATAGCGTTCAATTTTTTCCTGTTGACGCAGCGCGGTTTGCACCAGATTCAGGTGATCGCTCGCGGCCTGGTAATCAGCTTCCAGATCACCTTCCGCACCGTTGTGCTCACCCAATTCACGTGCCATATCCACGTGTTTGTACTGCTCTGCCGCCAGCTGCTTGCGCGAGGTATACAGTTCACGACGATATTCCAGTGCTTTATCCAGATGGATACGGCGTTCGTTGGCGTGGCGCATATAATCCGCGGCCACATAGTTGGTCGCTTCGCTGATTAAATGCTTAAACAGGTCGCGGTCAGACTGGGTTACGCGAATCGCTTCCAGCGTCATACGGTTTTCACGCAGCGCGGCTTCCATATCCTGGAACGCTTTACGTACGCCGCTGTTTTCCGGCAGCAGGTAGTCACGAAGTGAACGGGTAATGGCGCTGGAGATCCCGCCGTACAGCGAGGCTTCAATCAGACGGTAGAATTTACTACGATCGGACGCGGAGCGCAGACGACGGGCAATGATGCCCAGATCGAACATCAACGAGTGATAATCGGTTATTGAGTTGAACTGCTTAAACTGCACGCCTTCCATCTCATCAAGCTTCTCTTTCAGCTCAGGTAGAGACAGTACGCGCGCCTGGCGTTCGTTCAGCGTTTCCGTCACCAGTTGGGTTGGCTGTACCGACATCGGCAGCCCCTGAATGGCAAACGGTTTGATATCCACTTTGCGATCGCGACCAGCAACCTGTTGCAGACGCACACCCACGACCACGCGCTGATGACGCGAGTTGAGGACGTCGAGCATTGAATAACAAACCCCTGCTTTCAGCTTACCGTGCAGGCCTTTATCACGTGAACCGCTGGTTGCACCGGCTTCGGTGGTGTTACGGAAATGCAGCAGGGTTAAGTCCGGAATGAGCGCCGTAACAAATGCCGCCATGGTGGTGGATTTACCCGCACCGTTACCACCGGACAGCGTGGTGACCAGCTCATCGAGATCAAACGTACGGGCAAAAAAACCATTCCAGTTAATCAGCGTAAGTGAGCGAAATTTACCGCGTTCAATCATTATTCTTCTTCTCCACTGTCCGGCTGATTCTCTTCGGGCTCATCGTTAAGCTGCAGACGGTTCTCGACCGCCATCGCTTCACCATCACGAATTAAGCGACGCTGTGCTTCACGCGGATCGTCGCCGCTACGCACATCCGCGCCAAAGCGGAAGACAGATTCCGTAATACGGAATTTGCTGCTGTCGTGGCCCAGAAACCACACCATGCCTAAGCGGCGCAAGCGGTTGAGCGAAGAACGCACTTTTTCCTGTAGCTTCTGGCGGTCAACGTCAGAACCGGTTGAACGGTTGTTCACCAGCTTCAGTAACTTCGCTTCGTCTGCCAGCGTTAGCAGCTCGTCGTACAGCTCTTGCTGGGTAAAAATCCCTTCGTTCGCCAGGCGTTCCGGGCTGAGATAGAGATAGCAAAGAATTTTACCCACCATCATGTCCAGTTCAGACAGGACCGAACGCGGAATGAGCGTCGTTGAACGCGGACGAAGGTAGAAGAACCCTTCCGGCGCACGGATCAATTCCACGTTATAGCGGCTGTAAAACTCTTCAAAATATTCCTGAAAATCCATCAGGAAGGCATGATTATCCAGTTCATCCAGACCGATATGGCGGCCCGAACGTAAGGCGCTATCCAGCGCAGGAAATAACGGATTCGCCAGCGCCTGCGCCAGCTTTACCGGCATCACTTGTTCAATATTTGTCAATGACATGCGCCTGTACCTTGGCTCCGTAATCATTAATCGGCTGCCATTTGGCTGGCAGTCCGGTGAAGTCTGCTTGCGCTACGCCAAGGCGTACCGCCTGATCGATAACAATACGCGCGACGTCGAAATGACGCGCACGTGGGTATTGCGCCAGATACTCGCGCACTACCAAACCGAGATCCAGTGGTGTTTGTCTGGATTTGTAGATAGCCAGCTGTTCTTCGATGATCGCCGCCAGCTGCTCACGGATCTCGTTAAATTCTTCATATTCCAGATCTTCCGGAAGTTCACCGGTGACCTCTTCGTCACGCAGCACCATCTCCTCGTCACGCATATCCAGCAGACGATCGGCGTTGGCATAGGTCAGCGCCCATGGGTCGTCAAAGTAGGTCTGCACGGACTGACGCAGACGCTGGGCGAAGACGCGGTTTTTATCCATATCGATCGCGGTACGGATAAATTTATGAACGTGACGATCGTAGCCGATCCACAAGTCAATGGACTGCTGGCCCCAGCTAATAATGCGGTCGAGCTTGCTTTGTAAATCAAACACCAGCCGATCGACAAAATGCAAATCGTCATGCGTCATCGTGGCGTCCTGGATGCGTAACAGGTTAGCCTGCAGCTTATCCCCTGCCGCTTCCAGCGTATCTTGCAGCTCACGCAGCGTACCAGATGTTTCTGACAGCAGCATTTCACAGCTGGAAATCGCCGCCCGCCAGTCTTTGTTTAGCAACTGTGCGATGTCGTCTTTTACCTGCTGCTGCTGTTCATCCATGATGCGCTGGGTCAGATCGATACTGTCGAAAATCTCCGCCACCGAGTATTTCAATGGCGCATAGACGTTGCGATGCCAGTGGAACTCATCACCACCTTCCGCTGCCGCATCCGCCGCGCGCTTCAGTTCGCCTGCTACAATTGACAGCTGCATAGAAAGACGCAGCGTAGAGAATTCGCGCTGACGAATATAGTAATCTGTGATGCCAATCCCGAGCGGCGTTAAACGGTAAATGGCGTTGCCTTCAGCCTGCTCGCTGGTAAAGCGGTTCAGCAGACGTTGACGCACCATATCGTTGATCGCGTTGTTGGCGCGGACGCCGATGGTTTCGCTGGTTTGCTCAAACGCATCACTAACATGGCGGAACGCATCCACCAGTTCACCTTCACTCATCTCACCGTCAAGTCGCTCACCGTTCAATGTGGCGACCGCCAGCAGGAACGAAAGTCTGTCTACCGGCAGAGAGATGGAGAAGTCATTTTTTCTGGCCCAGGCAACCAGTTCGGGGACTGTCTGGGAAAATTCACTCATAGGTTATCCTTGCATCTGCGGCTCGGGCCGGACGTTTAATCGCGGTGACATGAATATAGCGCCCAAGGCTGATATACGGTTCCTGGCGGCAATAACGTGTTTCTATTTCTGTTAAAGCATCAAAACAGTCATGCTGTTTTTGTTTATCACGCAGATAATCATGAAACACCCTCACGCCCGTTTTTCCGGTTATCTCCCAGCCAATCTCCTCCAGCCAGCCATAGACCTGCTGAGGGTCGCGCGGAAAATCGGGAGACAACGTGCGCCGTTTCTTTTTATACATTCCCTGCTGTACATAGCCGAAATTACCGACCAACACATTACGCATCAACAGACCGTTTGCATTGTAGAACATCAGCGATAAAGCACCGCCCGGGCGTAACATCGACCACAATGTTTTTAAGACGGCTTGCGGATCGGCCACCCATTCCAGCACAGCATGAAACAATATCAGATCAACCTGAGAATCCAAATGCTGTGGGATGTCCTGAGCGGCACAATGTATAAAATGCATGTTGTCGCTCACACCTTGCTCTTCTGCCGCCCGTTGCGCTCGCGCCACCATCTCAGCAGAAAGATCGCACAAGGTGACGTGATGGCCCCGCTGCGCCATCAGAATGGCTGTCTGCCCTTCTCCGCCACCCGCATCAAGCACACGCAAAGTTTGGCCCGCATAGTCGGCAAGAAGTTTGTCCAGATCCTGCCAGAGGATCGTCTGACGAAGCTGACCTTTGGTGGTGCCGTAAATGTTACGGGAAAACTTCTCTGCAATGTCATCAAAATTGCGATCCCGCATCGGGCTCTCCACATGCTGGCTTTAGGGTGACTAAGTAAAACCGCTATTTTGTCACACCCACGCCGAGAATGAACCTTCCTGGTGTAATATCCCTGCTGATCCCCTGCTGTATGGTTAAAAAAGGAACCAAAAAGGATGCTTTTTACGCTGAAGAAAGTGATTGGCGGTATGATGCTGCCACTTCCGCTAATGCTCATTATCATGGGTATAGGCCTGGCGCTGCTCTGGTTTAGCCGCTTTCAAAAAACAGGGAAAATGTGCATTAGCCTGAGTTGGCTGGCACTGTTACTTCTAAGCTTGCAGCCCGTCGCCGACAGTCTGCTGAAACCGATTGAGGATAGCTATCCAACCTGGCAGGATACACAAAAAGTGGAATACATTGTGGTGCTGGGCGGAGGGTATACCTGGAATCCTCAGTGGGCGCCAAGTTCAAACCTGATCAGCAACAGTCTTCCGCGTCTGAATGAAGGTATTCGCCTTTGGCGTGCTAACCCGGGATCGAAGCTTATCTTTACCGGTGCTGCGGCAAAGAGCAATAACGTCAGTACTGCAGAAGCGGGCGCCCGCGTAGCGCAGTCACTGGGTGTGCCGCCCGGTGATATCATCACGCTGGATAAACCCAAAGACACCGAAGAAGAAGCCGCAGCGGTGAAGCAGGCCATCGGCAGCGCGCCGTTCCTGCTGGTGACCTCCGCATCGCACTTACCACGAGCAATGATTTTCTTCCAACAGGCCGGACTACATCCGTTGCCCGCACCAGCCAACCAGTTAGCGATTGACTCACCGCTTAATCCGTGGGAGCGCGCGATCCCCTCTCCCGTCTGGTTGATGCATAGCGATCGTGTTGGTTACGAAACGTTGGGGCGAATCTGGCAGTGGCTAAAGGGATCGGAACATTGACAGTAATGTTGCCTGATGGCGACACTAACGCGTCTTATCAGGCCTACGTGTTCAGCGCAGAATTGTAGGCCGGATAAGGCGTTCACATGTTCATCAGGCGAGCCACGGCAGCAGTGATTTCGTGGCCAGGTCAAAGTTAGATCGATTAAAACGTCCGGTGTTGACCAGTTGCGCCACCTCATCCCATAACACATACAGCCAGCGCCGCCAGATGAAGGACTCAGCCACTGGCGCGCGTTGCAGGTATTGCCAAAGCAGGCTTTCCGCCAGCGCGTTATCCATTAAACGGAACAATTCATACTCTCTGGGTGCCCACAGCATCAAACCCGGTCCGACCATCGCCAGAAGCTGATCGCTACGGGCGTCTTTGAGCATGCTACGTAAACTAAAATTACCGTGGATTAGCACGCAGTTATCATTGAATCCTTCAAATAAAGCGGGCAAACACTCACGGGTGCGAAACAGGATCCGCTTATCCTGCATCGTCAGCCCGGTATTGTTGAACTGATTTAACGTGGTCCACAACACTTCAACACGTTGGCGATACCAGGATGGCCAGATATTCTCTTGCGTGTTATCCACCATTCCCACACAGCCACGGCTATCCTGTCGATGCCATGACAGCAGACCTTCTACGATCTGATCTTTTAAATGTTCCCAGCGTTCGGGCGTTCGGGCTGGCGCTTCCACCGGCACGCCACGTAAACGCTCAAGCAGTAACACATCAGGACCGGGATGCTCTTCGTGGGTTAAGACCCCGTAAATGACGGGCATACGCACCGTACCGCTGCGCGCCAACATGGAGGTTTTCCAGGCCAGCTGCTGCGCCATACCTGGCGTGGTGAAACTTCTCGCCATCAGCGGCATCGGATTTCCCTGGCTGTCGTACAGTGACCACAGGGCCGTATCCACTTTTTCATTCACGCATTCTATGCGACTGAGTTTTTCGCCCAGCAGGTGGCTGAGTTCGGCACGCAACTGTTCCATTTCAGATTGCCCTCATAAATGCTACTGCTTTCATAATGAGCGTCGTGCAGACAGATGTCACCCGGATGAGATCAATTGATGAAAAGAAAAGTGGAGGGAAAGCGCAACGATACGACACTCCTCCCAAAAATACGCCTCAATATGGGAGGAGTGCCGTGAGAAAAACTAATGCATTTCGGCGCGAACGCGCTCAAGATCTTCGGCAGTGTCTACGCCGGTACCCGGGACTTCTTTTGCGACGGCAACGTGAATTTTTTCGCCGTACCACAGCACTCGCAGCTGCTCCAGCATTTCGATATGCTCAAGCGGGCTTGGCTGCCAGTTAACATAGCGGCGAATAAAACCAGCGCGATAGCCGTAAATGCCCAGATGGCGCAGGAAGGTGTCTCCCACCGTTTCCAGACTTTTGGCGAAACGATCGCGATCCCATGGGATGGTCGCGCGTGAAAAATAGAGAGCATATCCTTCTGCGTCCAACACGACTTTTACCGCATTCGGATTAAATGCCTCTTCGGCACTGTGAATCGGAGCCGCAAGAGTCGCCATACCGACCTGACGTTGCGCCAGATTCTCAGCCACCTGGCGAATAATGACCGCCGGAATCATCGGCTCATCACCCTGTACGTTCACAATAACGGTATCATCGCTAAAACCACATTTCTCGACGACTTCCGCCAGGCGCTCCGTACCAGACTGGTGATCGGCGCGAGTCATGCACACTTCGCCACCCACCGCTTCTACCGCGCGAGCGACATCCTCGTGATCGGTGGCAACGATGATACGTTCAGCGCCAGATTCACGCGCACGCTCCAGTACATGCACGATCATCGGCTTGCCGTTGATATCCAACAGCGGCTTACCCGGCAGACGTGTGGACGCATAACGCGCAGGAATAATGACCACAAAACTCATGATTTACTCTCATCAGCAGTCAGAACGCGGGCTTCGGTTTCCAGTAACACGGGAATGCCATCACGCAGTGGGAAAGCAAGGTTATCCAGTTTACAAATCAGTTCCTGTTTTTCCTGGTTAAACCAGAGTTTGCCATTGCATACCGGGCAGGCAATGATTTCAAGCAGACGATGATCCATAGTTCCTCCAGATGGACCGGATTGTGAATCCGTAAATATTAACATAATCGCTTAAAGGGCTGGGTCTATTTCCCAACCATGGCGTGCATCAGCAAATAAACCTTCAGGATAACGTCCCAGCGTCACGCGTGTTGCCTGTTGCCAGCGGGCAAAATCGTCAATCGCCTGAAACAATCCTTTTTGCAACGTTACTCCAGGCTTAACCCCATCCTGTAACCACAGCGAAATAACGTCCAGCACACCCGTTTTACGGTGCATTTTGGCATCCATCCTCCCAACCAACTGTCCACGATGCAGCAACGGCAAGACAAAATAACCATACTGACGTTTCGGTGCTGGCGTATAACACTCCAGCCGGTAGCTAAAATCGAATAGCTGCTCTGCCCGTTTACGATCCCAGACCACCGGATCAAAAGGTGATAATACTGCACTGTGGGTCGCCGTTAATTTGCCTGCCAGCGCCTGTTCAAGCAGCGGCTGAAGGTGGCTATGCAGCCACAAGGCTCCTAGCCCCTCAACGTCGACAGGAATAATCTGCCGCTGTTCCGCCCGTTCGTTGCACCAGTTTTTTAGCGCCGGGCGCTTCAGGCGGTAGTAGTCTGCCAGCCACTGTTCGCGAAAAATCCCCAGGCTACGGGCGCTGTTATCCAGCATGGCGCTTTCAGCATCTTCCTGCGAAAGCAGGTCGCGTTCATCATCCCAGTGCGGCATGACGCGATGGGTTAGATCATACACTCGCTGGAAATTACGCCGTTCCACCACCATGACTTTCCCGGCAGTGAACAGCCCTTCAAGATGACGCTTATGCGGCTTCCATTCCCACCAGCCGCTGACCCCCTTGCGCGGATGCTCAAAATCGGCAGAGCGTACTGGTCCGTTATGTTGGATGTGCTGGAGCAGTTGCTCAATTTCATGCGCATGTTCTTTCATCCATGCCGCTTTATATTTCCAGCCCATTTTCTCCGGGGCCAGCATGCGGTGGCGTATCAGCATAAAGTCGCTGCGCGGCAAAAAACAGGCCTCGTGCGCCCAGTATTCCATCAATGCGCCCTGCTGCAATGCGTCATCCAGCCACTGGGGGGAATAATCGCCCAAACGACTAAACAGCACCAGGTAAGGGCTGCGCGCCACAATATTGATGGTATCGATTTGCAGTAACGACATGCGAGAAATGGTGGTAAGAATATCTGCTGGGGTTGTCCGACGGCGTGTTTTTTTCAGCAGCCCTTGAGCGGAAAGGTGAAGATGACGGGCATCCGTCAGAGAAAGGCGCGGCAACGACATTTATGGCCTCATAAATGATTCGCTGCCGCAGCGTGAATCAGTTAGCGAGTCAGCGAGATTAAGCTATTCAGCAATACATCAGGCCGATCGCCTGACAAATGTGCATCAACAGGTAAATACCACCAGTTTTCATCGGCAAATGCCCGGCACTTAACCGCATCTTTTTCCGTCATTACCAGCGTTTGCCCGGCGTCTACAAACGTACTGACGTCACTGTAGGTCAGAGACTGATGGTCTGCCAGCGCTATAGTTTTTTGCACGCTGGCACCACATGCTTTCAGCGTGGCAAAAAAACGCGGTGGATGACCAATGCCCGCCATGGCGACAATATTGGACAATTGCGCCACATCACGGCGTTCACCGGTACGTAAATTAACGGCCAGCCCCGGTTCAAGTCGCATAGGGATTTCCCCTGGCTGCGCAACGCCACCGTTAACAATAGTCGCATCCACCGATTTAAGGCGACCTGCACGTTCCCGCATTGGACCAGCGGGAAGCCACCAACCGTTGCCAAACCGACGTTCGCCGTCAATGACCACGATTTCAACATCTCGCGCCAGACGATAGTGCTGTAGTCCATCGTCCGTCACAATAATCTGCACATCGTGTTGGGCCAAAATGGCTTTTACCGCATCCGATCTTACCGGGGATACCGCTACCGGCACGCTGGTACGTTGGGCGATCAGCACAGGTTCATCGCCCGCTTCTGCGGTAGTAGTATCAGCGGTTAGCAACAGCGGGTAAGCAGTCGCTTTCCCGCCATAACCACGCGACACCACACCCACGCGGATCCCGCGTTGTCGCAGTTGTTCAACCAACCAAATCACCACCGGCGTTTTACCGTTTCCGCCCGCGGTAAGGTTTCCGACCACCACAACCGGGACTGGCGCGCGCCATGCGCGTTTAAGCCCCAACTTGTAGCATAAGCGGATCGAGCCACTCACCAGGCCATACAGCCAGGAGAGTGGAAGTAACAATCGCCACAGCGGTGATTCACCAGACCAGATACGTGCGATCATTGACCAAATTGCATTTTGTGTAATTGTGCATACACCCCGCGCTGCTCAATCAGCTCGCTATGGGTCCCGCGTTCGACAATCAGACCATCCTCCACCACGATGATTTCGTCGGCTTGTTCAATGGTTGAAAGACGGTGAGCAATGACCAGAGAAGTACGGTTTTTCTGTAGCTCATCCAGCGCAGACTGAATCGCGCGTTCAGATTCAGTATCAAGAGCCGATGTTGCTTCATCAAGGATCAGTATTGGGCTGTCACGCAACAAGGCGCGGGCAATAGCGATACGCTGACGTTGTCCGCCGGAAAGCAGGACGCCGTTTTCACCAATCACCGTATCCAGGCCATTGTCCATCTTGTTGATGAAATCCATAGCGTAGGCCATCTGTGCCGCTTTTTCGATCTGCTCACGGCTGTACATATCGGTACGCGCGTAGGCGATATTGTTGGCAACCGTATCGTTAAACAAGTGCACATTCTGCGAAACCAACGCAACCTGATCGCGCAGTGATGCCAGGGTATATTCGCGCAGATCGTGTCCGTCCATCAGAATCTGCCCTTCATCAACATCGTAGAAGCGCGTAATCAGGCTGGCGAGAGTGGATTTCCCTGAGCCCGAACGGCCAACCAGAGCAACGGTTTTACCCGCTGGAATATTCAGGTTGATGTTACGCAGAGCCGGTACTTCACGTCCCGGATAAGTGAAAGTCACGTTGCGGAACTCGAGATCGCCGGTAGCACGATCGATCACACGTTTACCTTCATCTTTCTCCTGTTCGCTATCCAGAATCGTAAATAAGGTCTGGCATGCCGCCATACCGCGCTGGAACTGCGCGTTGACGTTGGTCAGAGATTTCAACGGACGCATTAATGCGATCATTGAGGAGAAGACAACCGTAATTGTACCTGCTGTCAGGTTTTCCATTACGCTTGGGAAGCTGGCCGCATATAACACGAAGGCCAGTGCCAAAGACGCAATCAGCTGGATGATAGGGTCGGAGATAGAAGAAGCAGAAACCATCTTCATGCCCTGCAAACGCATCTTGTTGCTGACATTATCAAAGCGCTTGGTTTCAACTTCCTGACCACCAAAAATCAGAACTTCTTTATGGCCTTTCAGCATCTGCTCCGCACTGGTCGTAACCTGCCCCATGGTGTTTTGCATGTTTTTACTGATGCTACGAAAGCGCTTGGAAACCACACGGATTGCCACTGACACAATTGGCGCCAGTACAATCAGGATCAGCGACAGCTGCCAGCTGTAATAGAACATCATGATAAACAGGCCAATGATTGAGGCCCCTTCACGTACCACGGTGATCAGCGCGCCGGAAGACGATGACGCAACCTGTTCTGAATCATAGGTAATACGTGATAACAATGTCCCTGTAGACTGTTTATCAAAAAAGGAGACGGGCATGCCCATCATATGACCAAACAGGCGGCGGCGCATGGTCATGACCACTTTGCCTGACACCCATGAGATACAGTAGCTGGAGACATAGCTGGTTAAGCCACGAACTATCATCAGCCCAATGACCACCAGCGGCATCCACAGCAGCACCGAGCGATCCGTTTTACCAAAACCATCATCCAGTAATGGTTTAAGGAGCGATAACATGAAGGTATCGCTGGCCGCGTTAAGGACTAACGCTATACCCGCCACGATCAGACCCGATTTAAAAGGCGCTATGGTTGGCCATAGTCGGCGAAACGTCTGCCACGTAGAGAGATCTTTATCGTTATGCATTCAAAAAACCAGCATTTGTTAGAATAGCCGCATATTCTACCCGTTATCCTCCGACACGCCAAACCACTGATGATACCAACGAGGTAAAATCTGATCCCGCATGCTGCGTATGCGCCAGTTTTTTTGATAAAAATCCAGCGTAATCTGTCCCTGATGGGGGGTATCCAGCCATTGATAATTTTGTTGCCGATAACGTTGCTTCACTTTCCAGGACGGCAGACGCCAGGCGTTGTAACGGGATGCAGAGGCGAGTGCGACCTGCCCGTCAACCCGCTGAATGAGTGCCAGTGATGATGAAGTATTGCTGCCATGATGTGGAACCTGCATCACCGTCGACTGAAGGTGCTGCCAATAGTGACTTAGCATTTTTTGTTCAGCAGGAGATTCGATATCGCCGGTCAGCAGAATACTCTGATATCCGTCATCGACCTTAACCACACAGGAGTGGTTATTCCCCTGGTCTGTATTTCCACGCACAGGCCAGTGCGCACTGAAGGTTAACCCTTGCCATTGCCAATGCTCTCCGCGAAAACACGGGAGATGACCTTTCCAGCTCAGCGGACTTCTTACCCATAGCGACGGCCAGGCTTGTTGTAAGGAGTGCAACCCGCCGCGGTGATCCATGTGCTCATGGCTTAAAATAATTCCTTCTGGCTCCAGATTATGCCAACGCAACCAGGGAATAATCAGATGTTGTGCGCTATCGCCTTCAGGCCATGCCAGACCGGTATCGTAAAGCAGCGCTTTCCCATTTCGCGCGATCACCATCGCCAGCCCCTGCCCGACATCCAGCATATGCACTTGCCACACATCAGTACGCGGTGCACGCCAAAGCGGCCCACTCAGCAAAAGGAGCACAGAGAAACAGACCACCGGTAGCGTACGCAAGATATTTAGTCGCCATGCGATAATCATCATTCCGGGTAAAAATGCGAGCCATTGCCAGCGTGCATCAATATTGATCCACCCTTCAGGCAGACTTCTGAGCACCCAAAATAGCAGCGCCAGAGAACGATCCGCCAGATACCACAGGCTTGATTCAACCATCACCATCCCGGCTAAATGCATGATCATGCCTGCTAATATCAAGGGTACGGAAACAAACGTGACCAAAGGGACGGCAAACAAATTAGCCAGAAACGAGGTCAGACTAAAACCGTGAAACATTGCGATTTGCACGGGAAGAAGCAGAAGCGTAATACCCAATTGCAGATGAGCCAGCGCCAGAAATTGACGTCCAGCACGCGACAGCGGCCAGTCCGGGAGCGGTACCCATTGGTACCAGAACAGCAGTGCTGCAACGGCGGACGCAGACAACCATAGGCTTTGCGAAAGAACAGCAACAGGATCCACCACCACGATGGCTGCCAGACAGCAAATCCAGACCGACCATCCACTCCACTGCCTGCCGCTAAGTCTCAGCGCTCCCCAGACTAGCAGCGCAACAACCGTTCGTAATGCCGGGGGTTGCAGCCCCGTCAGCCAGGCATAAAATGTGGCGCAGACAATTCCACCCACTAATGGCATCTGCCAGCAAATCCACCTTGTTGGCATAAAAAATTGTCCAGCACGTATCAATCCTGCGGTCAGTAATGCAGCAAACGCAATATGCAGCCCGGAGATAGCCATCAAATGAGCCGTGCCGGTATCACGCATAATTGTTTTCACCTCTTGTGACACAGACAAGCGCTCCCCCATTCCCAGACCCAGTATGACCTGCTGCCAGGGATAGTCGGTCAGTGCCGTTTTCAGCGAGACGAGATACCGCGAACGCAAACTGCATTGTGGTGTGATTACCGAAGCCTGCAAGAATCGTCCCGTCAGCGGTTGATGCTGCGCCAATGCGTAACGCTGGCTATCAAATCCGCCTTCGTTTAATTGACCGTGTACAGCGCGGACTTTCAACGTCATCGCCCATGTCTGACCCGCACAAACATCACCGGGTAAATACTGCCCGTACAAGACGATTCCTTGCGCAGGAAAGATTCGTTTCCCCTGAAGGTGAGTGATCTGGCCGTAGTGCGTTGTCATATTGTCAGTTCCGGTTATCCGCACAATGGCTTGCTGGGTTTTCGCAGGCAGCGTATTACCTGCCCACATAGCCTCTTTCGCGGCCAGGATTCCCCAAAGAAAAAACAGCAGGGTTAGTCCGGCGGAACGCATATATTTGTAGGGGAGAAAACAGAGCAGACATGCCAGACAAAATACAATGCCAATACACAACATGCCTGGCAGCATGGGTAATAGCATGAGTGGGAGGATACCGAGTAATGCGCAGGTACTCACCGTTGTTATTTTCATCAATCACCTCCCTGTTACAGGGAGTGTGCAGTACTCTTCGACGGTTGTCTGGCATCAATTTATCGTTATACGGCCTGAGTTCCGCAGACATTTAGTGATGGTTGTAACGTACAAATTAACTGGGATGAGGATTCCAGGATAGGTGGACAGAAATGAAAAAAGCACCCATTTGGGTGCTTTTCTCGGCGTTAAGTCTCGCTAAAAACTTAACCGTAAATATTGGCGCGATCGCGCAATTCTTTACCTGGTTTAAAGTGCGGAACGTATTTCCCTTCCAGATCCACTTTATCGCCGGTCTTCGGATTACGTCCGGTACGTGGTGCGCGGTAATGCAAAGAGAAGCTGCCGAAACCGCGGATTTCAATACGCTCGCCCTGCGCAAGAGTCGAGGCCATATGTTCCAGCATCTCTTTAACTGCATCTTCAACCGCTTTCGCGGGAATATGAGGTTGCTGGGTTGCAAGTCTTTCAATCAATTCTGACTTGGTCATGATTCCTCCGGTTCCTTAAAGGCATAATTAGCTGCTGCATTGATTAAGGGCGGCCGTAGCCGCCCTTTGTCATTGATTACAGGACGAATCCTGTAATCTGTCAAGCTACTCGTCACCCTTTGTGCCGTTAACAGCACAAAGGATTTAGAGCACTCGATATTACTCGCCTTTAGCTGCTTTGAAAGCTTCAGCCATTGCGTTGTTAGAGAAGTTAGCATCTTCCTGTTTGTTAACAGTTGCGATTGCATCTTTCTCATCAGCTTCGTCTTTAGCACGAACAGACAGGCTGATTGCACGGTTCTTACGATCAACGCCGGTGAATTTAGCTTCAACGTCGTCGCCTACGCTCAGAACCAGAGTTGCATCTTCAACGCGGTCACGTGAAGCTTCAGAAGCGCGCAGGTAACCTTCAACGCCGTCAGCCAGTTCTACGGTTGCGCCTTTAGCGTCAACTGCAGTGACTTTACCGTTTACGATTGCGCCTTTCTTGTTCAGTGCAACCCAGTTGTTGAACGGATCTTCTGCGAGCTGTTTAACGCCCAGAGAGATACGCTCACGCTCTGCGTCAACCTGCAGAACAACTGCTGCGATTTCGTCGCCTTTTTTGTATTCACGAACTGCTTCTTCGCCTGCAACGTTCCAGGAGATGTCAGACAGGTGAACCAGGCCGTCGATGCCGCCGTCCAGGCCGATGAAGATACCGAAGTCAGTGATAGACTTGATTTTACCTTCAACACGGTCACCCTTGTTGTGGGTTTCCGCGAACTGCTGCCATGGGTTGTTTTTGCACTGCTTCAGACCCAGGGAGATACGACGACGTTCTTCGTCGATATCCAGAACCATAACTTCCACTACATCGCCAACGTTAACAACTTTGGACGGGTGGATGTTTTTGTTGGTCCAATCCATTTCGGAAACGTGAACCAAGCCTTCAACGCCTTCTTCGATTTCAACGAAGCAGCCGTAGTCGGTCAGGTTGGTCACGCGACCAGTCAGTTTGGTACCTTCCGGATAACGCTTAGCGATAGCTACCCATGGATCTTCGCCCAGCTGTTTCAGGCCCAGAGATACACGAGTACGCTCGCGGTCGAACTTCAGCACTTTAACAGTGATTTCGTCGCCAACGTTTACGATTTCGCTCGGATGCTTAACGCGTTTCCATGCCATGTCGGTGATGTGCAGCAGGCCGTCAACGCCACCCAGATCAACGAATGCACCGTAGTCAGTGAGGTTCTTAACGATACCTTTAACTTCCATGCCTTCCTGCAGGTTTTCCAGCAGCTGATCGCGTTCTGCGCTGTTTTCGGATTCGATAACGGCACGACGGGAAACAACAACGTTGTTACGCTTCTGATCCAGCTTGATTACTTTGAATTCAAGCTCTTTGCCTTCCAGGTGCAGCGTGTCGCGGACCGGACGAACGTCTACCAGGGAACCCGGCAGGAACGCACGAATACCATTCAGCTCAACAGTGAAGCCACCCTTGACTTTGCCATTGATAACACCAGTAACGGTTGCAGCTTCTTCGTAAGCTTTTTCCAGCGTGATCCAAGCTTCGTGACGTTTAGCTTTTTCACGGGACAGCAGGGTTTCACCGAAGCCGTCTTCTACTGCATCCAGAGCAACGTCAACTTCGTCACCAACCTGGATTTCCAGCTCGCCCTGGGCGTTTTTGAACTGCTCTGCCGGAATGGCGGACTCAGATTTCAGACCAGCGTCAACCAGTACTACGTCTTTGTCGATAGCAACAACAACACCACGAACGATGGAACCCGGACGGGTTTCGATTTCTTTTAAGGATTCTTCAAACAGTTGAGCAAAAGATTCAGTCATGTTTAATCTTCAGGTTTCATATTTAACGTCCACCTGGCTCCATGCCGGATGGGGTTGTTTAACATACCCGCTGTCAATCCATTGCAACGGGGGTACTGCAAATTCGGTCGCACTTAAGCGAGAGCCAGTTTTTGGCGCGCGTATTGTAACGCTTTTTCAATCACTTGCTCAATGCTTAATCGGGTTGAATCCAAAACTAAAGCATCAGCAGCGGGAACCAGCGGCGCTACAGCACGATTACGATCGCGATAATCGCGTTCTTCGATCTCGGCCAAAAGGCGTTCAAAGTTAACACTAAAGCCCTTCTCCTGCAACTGTAGCATACGTCTATGCGCACGTTCTTGCGAGGAGGCGTCCAGAAAAATTTTCACCGGCGCATCCGGGAACACCACGGTGCCCATATCACGTCCATCAGCAATCAGACCAGGGGATTCGCGAAATGCGCGTTGACGACGTAATAACGCTTCACGCACGCGGGGAAACGCCGCAACCTGAGAGGCGGCATTCGCTACTTCCTGAGTACGTATTTCACCGCTGACATCTTCACCTTCAAGAATGACTTCCAGGTTGCCGTCTGTTGAGATAAAACGCACATCAAGGTGTGAGGCAAGCGGTACCAGAGCATCTTCAGATGTGACATCAACATGGTGATGTAACGCTGCGAGCGCCAGTACGCGGTAGATCGCGCCTGAATCTAACAGATGCCACTGCAATGCTTCCGCCATTGCCTTGCACAAGGTGCCTTTACCTGCACCACTTGGGCCATCAATGGTAATAACCGGGGCAATTGCCGTCATCTTTTTCTCCTTAAAAGGGCGTACATTAACGTGAACGCCGCGCATTATACGCGCCAACGCCAACGATCGTTATCTTTGTGTGAAAAATGCAGAATCATTGAAGCTGAGTGTAGAATAAATAGGCAACCGGAGATGTCAGAATGTGCCGCACCCGAAAGTGCGGCAATAAAATCAGGCAGATGTACTAATACGAGCCAGCTGTTCGAAATAATCCGGGAAGGTTTTGGCGGTACATTTTGGGTCAAGAATGGTCACCGGCGTGTCAGACAGCGCCACCAGCGAGAAACACATCGCCATGCGGTGATCGTTATAGGTCGCGATGTCCGCAAATTGCAATGTTGCAGGCGGGGTGATGCGGATAAAGTCATGCCCCTCTTCCACTTCCGCGCCCACTTTGCGTAACTCCGTCGCCATCGCGAACAGACGATCGGTCTCTTTGACGCGCCAGTTGTAGATATTACGTAATGTTGTGGTGCCTTTAGCGAACAGCGCCGCCGTTGCAATAGTCATCGCCGCATCAGGAATATGGTTCATATCCATATCCACTGCGTTCAACTCGCCGTGAGTACAGGCAATAAAATCGTCTCCCCATGTAATGGTTGCACCCATTTTCTCCAGTACATCGGCAAAACGAATATCACCCTGCATGCTGTTGCGGCCAATCCCGGTAACTTTTACCGTACCGCCTTTAATAGCACCCGCCGCAAGGAAATAGGAAGCGGAAGAAGCATCACCTTCAACCAGGTATGCACCCGGTGACTGATACTGCTGCTGCCCCTTCACGACAAAGCGCTGGTAGTTTTGATTTTCAATTTCAACACCAAACGTTTTCATCAGGTTCAGTGTGATATCAATGTAAGGTTTGGATACCAGGTCACCTTTAATTGCGATCGTCGTATCCTGCGGCGCCAGCGGCGCAGTCATCAGCAACGCAGTGAGGAACTGGCTGGAAACGCTACCGTCTACCTCAACCTGGCCTCCGGTAAAGCCACCGCGCAGACGTAAAGGTGGATAGTTTTCCTGCTCCAGATAGTCAATTTTGGCTCCGCCCTGGCGCAGCGCATCAACCAGATGGCCAATCGGGCGCTCTTTCATGCGCGGTTCGCCCGTCAGCACGATGTCATTGCTGCCCAGACATAACGCTGCGGCCAGCGGGCGCATTGCGGTTCCGGCGTTACCAAGGAACAGCTCAACTGCACCTTCTGCGTGCAACACACCGCCATTGCCAACTATCTCGCAGCGGGTACGATCGGCAGAAAGGGTATAGCTAATCCCTAACGCATTCAGAGCATTGAGCATATGGCGAACATCATCGCTGTCCAGCAGATTGGTCAGGACAGTGGTGCCATTGGCTAATGCAGCCAGCAGCAAAGCGCGGTTAGAAACACTTTTGGATCCAGGCAGATTGATGGTGCCATCCACCCGCGCAATGGGTTGTAACGTCAGGGATTCCATGAAACTCGACTCTCAAAAACAGACATAAAAACCCCACAGACGAGCTGTGGGGATGAAAAGTACAGCAGATTAGCCGCGGCGGCGTTCGAAATCGACCATGAAATCGGTCAGTGCTTTAACACCTTCAAGCGGCATGGCATTGTAGATGGACGCACGCATACCGCCGACTACGCGATGCCCTTTCAGCGCGTGCAGGCCCGCAGCAAAAGACTCTTCCAGGAACAGTTTATCCAATGCGTTGTCAGCCAGCTGGAACGGTACGTTCATGCGTGAACGGTTGGGTTTCGCCACATCGTTACGGTAGAAATCGCTGTTATCGATTACGCCGTAGAGCAATTCCGCTTTTTGCTGGTTAATTTTATCCATCGCATTAACACCGCCCTGCTTTTTCAGCCATTTAAAGACCAGGCCAGACAGATACCAGGCAAAGGTTGGCGGCGTATTGAACATGGAATCGTTGTCATTCAGCACGGTATAGTCGAGGATTGACGGGCATGAGACATGAGCTTTACCTAGCAAATCTTCACGGACGATGACAATCGTCAGGCCGGCCGGGCCGATATTTTTCTGTGCCCCAGCATAAATTACGCCATAACGGCTAACGTCAAGCGGTGCGGAAAGAATGGTAGAGGACAGATCCGCCGTGACCACAACGTTGCTGGCAAAATTCGGCGTTTCATCGATCGCAATGCCATCGATGGTTTCGTTCGGGCAATAGTGCAGGTATGCCGCGTTATCAGAAAGTTGCCATTCACTCATCGGCTTAACAGCACGCAGGCCGTCCACGGTGACTTTGGCATCAATAACGTTTGGCGTGCAGTATTTTTTCGCTTCTTTAATTGCGCTGGCGGCCCAATAACCGGCATCGACGTAATCCGCGGTGGTTTTATCGCCCAGAATATTTAACGGTATACCCGCGAATTGCCCACGACCACCACCATGGCAGAACAACACTTTATAGTTGGAGGGGATGCTGAGAAGATCGCGAAAATCCTGCTCCGCTTCCTCTGCGACCTGGATGAACTCTTTGCCACGGTGGCTAATTTCCATCACTGACGTGCCAAGACCGTTCCAGTCACAAAGATCCTGTTGAGCCAGTTTAAGTACTTCTGCCGGTAACATTGCCGGACCTGAACTAAAATTGAAGACCTGAGCCATTTCCCCTCACCACGTTGTGTTGTTGTCCAATCAACATCCTGTCATTGACGATAATCCGGTGACAGACATTGGTATAAGTTATTCCTGTGGATATCGGTTTTATCATTCAGTGACACGCGCCGCAATGGGTAAAACTGGCAAGGGTAAAAATGTGTCATCGGTCACACAACAGAATCTATCGGATTGACGGGTAAAAACCGAGATTTTTGCTGTCAGGTAACCCGTTTTGCCCGACTGGCCTTCGACCATTCTGGATTTGCACAGCGCGGACATAATTGATGATCTCCGGCGCTCATTTGCACCACTTCGCTACAACGTATGCAGGCATAGTCCCCTGCTTCAGGTATTACTTTAAATCGTTGCGTACAACGTTTAGGCAGAATACTGAGCCCCGGCTTTACGTCTTCATCAGCAAAGAAGTAGACGCTGATTTGCCCATTCGTCTCCAGAATAGCCAGTTTCACTTGTCCCAATTGCTCCACGCCGTTCAAACGCAGTTCCATAAAGAATTCAAATTCCGTCATATTGGCGCTATTGAGCTTTGACCATGCCAGCTCGCCGTCTTCAATGATCACGACGGGTTTGCCCTCCAGCAGGTCCTCCATTTTTTCACTATGTGCCATTAGCCACATTACCAGCCGATACAGCACAGCAAGAGTAATAAAGACCACCAGCACCGGCAGCATCGGAACATCGTCATAAAACGCCACGTCTCCCGCGGCGGAACCCAGCGTAAGGATGATAAGGACTTCAAAAAGCGACATCTGGCGTACGCCACGACGTCCGGTGATTTTTAAAAACAGAAAAACCAATATAAAGGTGTAAAGGCTGCGTAGCGCAACTTCCCCCAGAAAATCCATGGGCACCTTATCAAGCGCCATACGGTGTAAATCGAAAGCTTTCATTAATATGCTCTAAACGTGATTGGCTGTAAGAAAGCATAGCCAATGCTTTTATTTACGCATGGGCTCCGGCGACGATAGCGCCGTTCATTGAAAACCCGTATCATTGCGCGCTTTCCGTACGACAAAAGTGATTTTCATGACGCAAACATTTATCCCCGGCAAAGATGCCGCTCTGGAAGACTCCATCGCTCGCTTCCAGCAAAAATTGCTCGACCTCGGTTTTCAAATTGAAGAAGCTTCGTGGTTGAATCCCGTCCCTAACGTCTGGTCTGTACATATTCGCGACAAAGAATGTGCGCTGTGCTTCACCAACGGTAAAGGCGCGACAAAAAAAGCGGCGCTGGCTTCTGCGCTGGGCGAATACTTTGAGCGTCTGTCGACTAACTACTTCTTTGCGGATTTCTGGCTGGGCGAAACTATCGCCAATGGCCCGTTCGTACATTACCCGAACGAAAAATGGTTCCCGCTGACTGAAGAAGACGATGTTCCAGAAGGTTTACTGGATGCGCGTCTGCGTGCGTTTTACGATCCAGATAACGAACTGACCGGCAGCATGCTTATCGATCTACAGTCTGGTAATGAAGAACGTGGCGTCTGCGGCCTGCCGTTTACCCGCCAATCTGATAACCAGACCGTCTACATTCCGATGAATATTATCGGCAATCTGTATGTTTCTAACGGCATGTCTGCGGGTAACACACCTAACGAAGCTCGCGTTCAGGGCCTGTCTGAAGTCTTTGAGCGCCATGTGAAGAACCGTATTATCGCCGAAAGCATCAGCCTGCCGGAAATCCCGGCCGAGGTGATGGCGCGCTATCCGGCAGTGGTGGAGTCCATCGCCACACTGGAAGCGGAAGGTTTCCCAATTTTTGCCTACGATGGCTCGCTGGGCGGCAAGTATCCGGTGATTTGCGTTGTCCTGTTCAACCCGGCCAACGGTACCTGCTTTGCCTCCTTCGGCGCACACCCGGATTTCGGCGTTGCGCTGGAGCGTACCGTGACTGAACTGCTGCAGGGCCGTGGTCTGAAGGATCTTGATGTCTTCACCCCACCGACCTTCGACGATGAGGAAGTGGCAGAACATACCAACCTTGAAACTCACTTCATCGATTCCAGCGGTCTGATCTCCTGGGATCTGTTCAAGCAGGATGCCGACTATCCGTTCGTTGACTGGAATTTCTCCGGCACCACGGAAGAAGAGTTCGCCACCCTGATGGCCATCTTCAATGCTGAAGATAAAGAAGTGTATATCGCTGACTATGAGCACCTGGGCGTTTACGCGTGCCGCATTATTGTTCCGGGAATGTCTGACATCTATCCGGCAGAAGATCTGTGGTTAGCCAACAACGCTATGGGCACCCATCTGCGTGACACCATTCTCTCGCTGCCAGGCAGTGAGTGGGATAAAGAAGACTACCTCAATCTGATTGAACAGTTGGATGAAGAAGGTTTTGACGACTTCACCCGCGTGCGCGAGCTGCTCGGTCTGGCGACCGGTGCGGATAACGGTTGGTACACCCTGCGTATTGGCGAGCTTAAAGTGATGCTGGCGCTGGCCGGTGGCGATCTGGAGCAAGCCCTGGTGTGGACCGAATGGACGATGGAATTTAACGCCTCCGTCTTTAGCGCGGAACGTGCAAACTACTATCGCTGCCTGCAAACATTGTTGCTGCTGTCTCAGGAAGAAGACCGTCAGCCGCTGCAGTATCTGAACGCATTCGTCCGCATGTACGGCGCTGAGGCGGTTGAAGCGGCAAGTGCGGCACTGAGTGGTGAAGCGCCGTTTTATGGACTTCAGCCAGTAGACAGCGATCTGCACGCATTCCCGGCACATCAGTCTCTGCTGAAAGCCTATGAGAAATTGCAACGCGCGAAAGCGGCACACTGGTCAAAATAGTGACAAACAACTTGCCTCGAGTAGGCTAAATGTATTGTCTGAGCTATATTACGGGGCGCTTAAAGCGCCCCGTTTTTTATTTTGGTCAAACCAAAAAATAAATGTAAAGGCAAGGTTAAATATTAGTAGTTGATATTAAAAAAATTAGCTTATTAATGTGGTTTTTTATCTCAATTACTCCATTTTAATTAACCGTCCCATAGGAGGCTGAAAGAAAAAATTCAACTCACTTTATAATTTTTAAAATTTATTTTTATATGGATAATCAACATGTTACACCGTAATCGCATAAAAACCATGCGTCTTACGGGCCTATAAGCCAGGCGAGATATGATCTATATCAAATTCTCATCTATAATGCTTTGTTAGTATCTCGTCGCCGACTTAATAAAGAGAGAGTTAGTGTGAAAGCTGACAACCCTTTTGATCTTATTCTACCTGCTGCAATGGCCAAAGTTGCCGAAGAAGCAGGCGTCTATAAAGCAACGAAACATCCGCTTAAGACGTTCTATCTGGCAATTACTGCCGGTGTATTCATTTCAATTGCCTTTGTTTTCTATATCACCGCCACAACCGGCACTGGTACTATGCCTTTCGGCATGGCGAAATTAGTAGGTGGTATCTGCTTTTCCCTGGGGCTGATCCTTTGTGTTGTCTGCGGTGCAGACCTCTTCACTTCAACCGTACTGATCGTCGTTGCTAAAGCCAGTGGTCGTATTACCTGGGGTCAGTTAGCGAAAAACTGGCTTAACGTTTATGTCGGCAACCTGATTGGCGCCCTGATCTTTGTGTTACTCATGTGGCTTTCTGGCGAGTATATGACCGCCAACGGCGCATGGGGGCTCAACGTTCTGCAAACAGCCGACCACAAAGTGCACCATACTTTTGTTGAGGCAGTGAGCCTTGGTATCCTGGCTAACCTGATGGTGTGTCTGGCCGTATGGATGAGCTACTCGGGCCGCAGCCTGATGGACAAAGCGTTTATCATGGTATTACCGGTCGCAATGTTTGTTGCCAGCGGTTTTGAGCACAGTATCGCAAACATGTTTATGATCCCTATGGGTATTGTAATACGCGATTTCGCCACCCCGGAATTCTGGACCGCAGTTGGGTCTTCTCCGGAGAATTTTTCTCACCTGACCGTGATGAATTTCATCACCGATAACCTGATTCCGGTTACGATCGGTAACATTATCGGCGGCGGTTTGTTGGTCGGGTTGACATACTGGGTCATTTATCTGCGTGGTAACGATCATCATTAATCTGTTGATGCCCATTACACGCAGTAAATAAAAAATCCACTTAAGAAGGTAGGTGTTACATGTCCGAGCTTAATGAAAAGTTAGCCACAGCCTGGGAAGGTTTTACCAAAGGTGATTGGCAGAATGAAGTAAACGTACGTGACTTCATTCAGAAAAACTACACTCCGTATGAGGGTGACGAGTCCTTCCTGGCTGGCGCAACTGATGCGACCACTGCACTGTGGGACAGCGTGATGGAAGGCGTTAAACAGGAAAACCGCACTCACGCGCCTGTTGACTTTGACACCTCCGTTGCTTCTACCATCACTTCTCACGACGCTGGCTACATCAACAAAGCGCTCGAGAAGATTGTTGGTCTGCAGACTGAAGCTCCGCTGAAACGTGCGATCATTCCGTTTGGCGGCATCAAAATGGTTGAAGGTTCCTGCAAAGCGTACAATCGCGAACTGGACCCGATGCTGAAAAAAATCTTCACCGAATACCGCAAAACCCACAACCAGGGCGTATTCGATGTTTACACCAAAGACATTCTGAACTGCCGTAAATCCGGTGTTCTGACTGGTCTGCCAGATGCGTATGGCCGTGGCCGTATCATCGGTGACTACCGTCGCGTTGCGCTGTACGGTATCGACTACCTGATGAAAGACAAATACGCTCAGTTCGTCTCTCTGCAGTCCGATCTGGAAAACGGCGTAAACCTGGAAGCAACTATCCGTCTGCGTGAAGAAATCGCTGAACAGCACCGCGCTCTGGGTCAGATCAAAGAAATGGCTGCTAAATATGGCTGCGATATCTCTGGTCCGGCTACCAACGCTCAGGAAGCTATCCAGTGGACTTACTTCGGCTATCTGGCCGCAGTTAAATCTCAGAACGGTGCAGCAATGTCCTTCGGTCGCGTATCCACCTTCCTGGATGCTTACATCGAACGTGACCTGAAAGCAGGCAAAATCACCGAGCAAGACGCACAGGAAATGATCGACCACCTGGTCATGAAACTGCGTATGGTTCGCTTCCTGCGTACTCCTGAATATGATGAACTGTTCTCCGGTGACCCGATTTGGGCAACTGAATCAATCGGTGGTATGGGCGTTGATGGCCGTACTCTGGTTACCAAAAACAGCTTCCGCTTCCTGAACACCCTGTACACCATGGGTCCTTCTCCGGAGCCGAACATCACTGTTCTGTGGTCTGAAAAACTGCCTCTGAACTTCAAGAAATTCGCCGCTAAAGTGTCCATCGACACCTCTTCTCTGCAGTACGAGAACGATGACCTGATGCGTCCGGACTTCAACAACGACGACTACGCTATCGCTTGCTGCGTAAGCCCGATGGTTGTTGGTAAACAAATGCAGTTCTTCGGTGCGCGTGCAAACCTGGCGAAAACCATGCTGTACGCAATCAACGGTGGCGTTGATGAAAAACTGAAAATGCAGGTTGGTCCTAAATCTGAACCGATCAAAGGCGACGTTCTGAACTTCGACGAAGTTATGGACCGCATGGATCACTTCATGGATTGGCTGGCTAAACAGTACGTCACCGCGCTGAACGTTATCCACTACATGCACGACAAGTACAGCTACGAAGCCTCTCTGATGGCGCTGCACGACCGTGACGTTATCCGCACCATGGCGTGTGGTATCGCTGGTCTGTCCGTTGCTGCTGACTCCCTGTCTGCAATCAAATATGCGAAAGTTAAACCGATTCGTGACGAAGACGGTCTGGCTATCGACTTCGAAATCGAAGGCGAATACCCGCAGTTTGGTAACAACGACTCTCGCGTTGATGACATGGCGGTTGACCTGGTAGAACGTTTCATGAAGAAAATTCAGAAACTGACTACTTATCGTAACGCTATCCCGACTCAGTCTGTTCTGACCATCACCTCTAACGTGGTTTATGGTAAGAAAACTGGTAATACCCCAGATGGTCGTCGTGCTGGCGCGCCGTTCGGACCGGGTGCTAACCCAATGCACGGTCGTGACCAGAAAGGTGCTGTTGCCTCTCTGACCTCCGTTGCTAAACTGCCGTTTGCTTACGCTAAAGATGGTATTTCTTACACCTTCTCTATCGTTCCGAACGCTCTGGGTAAAGACGACGAAGTTCGTAAGACCAACCTGGCTGGTCTGATGGATGGTTACTTCCACCACGAAGCGTCCATCGAAGGTGGTCAGCACCTGAACGTGAACGTCATGAACCGCGAAATGCTGCTGGATGCGATGGAACATCCGGAAAAATATCCGCAGCTGACCATCCGCGTTTCTGGCTACGCAGTACGTTTTAACTCCCTGACTAAAGAACAGCAGCAGGACGTTATTACTCGTACCTTCACTCAGACCATGTAATTGGTTTTGACTGAAATCGTACTTTAAAAAGCGTACAATAAAGGCTCCACGTAAGTGGGGCCTTTTTAATAGCCTGCTTTGTCAGCTATCTATACTTATATACTCGATGGATTTCGAGTTGCATTGAGGCGGCAACGGAGTGAATCCCCTGGAGCGTACAGAAGTACGTGACTGGGGTGAGCGAAGGAAGCTAACAAAGATGCAGCTTGAAAGACGAAAAGTATGGATAGCAGCCAAAACAGACTCGACACAGTTAATAACTGTGCACTAACACTGGCCCCGGATGGGCCACACCTGGAGAAACACCGCAATGTCAGTTATTGGTCGCATTCACTCCTTTGAATCCTGTGGCACTGTTGATGGCCCGGGCATCCGCTTTATTACCTTCTTTCAGGGCTGTCTGATGCGCTGCCTGTATTGCCATAACCGTGACACGTGGGATACACACGGCGGTAAAGAAGTCACCGTCGACGAATTAATGAAAGAGGTGGTGACCTATCGCCACTTTATGAACGCATCCGGCGGCGGCGTGACGGCGTCTGGCGGCGAAGCTATCCTGCAAGCTGAATTCGTACGTGACTGGTTCCGCGCTTGTAAAAAAGAAGGTATTCATACCTGTCTGGATACCAACGGTTTTGTTCGCCGCTATGATCCGGTGATCGATGAGTTGCTGGAAGTCACCGACCTGGTCATGCTCGATCTCAAACAGATGAACGATGAAATCCATCAGAATCTGGTCGGCGTATCTAACCATCGCACGCTGGAGTTCGCGCGTTACCTGTCAAACAAAGACATCAAAGTGTGGATCCGCTATGTTGTCGTACCTGGCTGGTCTGATGACGATGACTCCGCACACCGCCTCGGCGAATTTACCCGCGATATGGGTAACGTTGAAAAAATCGAGCTGCTGCCTTACCACGAGCTGGGCAAACACAAATGGGTGGCAATGGGCGAAGAGTACAAACTGGATGGCGTCAAACCACCGAAGAAAGAGACCATGGAGCGCGTGAAGGGCATTCTCGAGCAATATGGACATAAAGTGATGTATTGAGTTTTAGCCACCACGAAACGGCTGCCCTGAACGGCAGCCGTTTTGCTATCTAAGCGACAATATTTGAGTCGAAGGCGCGGTTAACAGGAGAAAGCGACGCTATCTCCTGCCCTCGTCTTTAGCGCCCTCTTCTCGCCAGTAGCGGGAAAATCAATCCCAGTCCAACCAGCACAAATGGCGTCACGATATTCAGCGTGAGCTGGAATGTCCACTCAGGGGTAAAGGCTTCCATTTTCGGGAAGATCCCGGTCAGACAGGCAAATGCGGTAAAGGCAAAGCACCAGATCCCCACGGTCATCGCAAGCGAGCGGTTGCGAATAAAGACATATTCCGATTTATATTTTTGCGCCAGGCGAATAACGGCAATGAACGCCACAAATACCCATAAATAACGCAATGGCATCACGACAGAGTTAAGATTCAATAGCCATTTATACAGGTTGTTCATGTCGCCAATTCCCAGTGTTGGCAACATAATCAGAATCGCTACCAGCACCAGCGTCAGAATATAACCATTGACCGGCGTACCGGAAGCGTTGGTTTTACACAGGCTCTCGGGAATATATTTACGATCAGCATCACCCAGAAGAACTTTAAGCGGTGCATCAATAGAAAATACCAATGCCGCAATCTGTCCCAGCGTATTGGCAATCGCGTAAATAACCATCAGCGAATTACCCATACCATAATACTCACCCAATTTCTGGAAGGCGTAATATTGACCATTCGTCATCAGGTCATCTGGAATATGCCGGGAGTCAAACATCATTCCCATAGCCAGCGACCCGAGAATCGCGCATACCGCTACCATAACAGCCAGAACGAGCATCCCTTTTGGAAATTCTTTGCCCGGATTACGTGTCTGATTAACGTATGGCGAAATTTTCTCCGCACCGCCCACAGCAAAGACCAGCATGGAGATCGTAGTAATGTAGGTAAAATCGATGTGCGGGATAAACGATTCCCAGGTGATATTGGTTGTCGCTATTTGCACATCCGTAATTGCAGGCGCGGTTACCGCCATCACGACATACAAAATGGACATCACAAACATCGCGATGCCAGCAACTGACCCAACAATTTTCAGTGACTTCATGCCACGGGACGCAACCCACATGAAAAAGACAAACAGCGCCAGCGTTAGTCCCTGCAACGCCACGACGGTGTACTCTTTAATCAACGAACCATCGCCCTTCAGCGCCCATCCCAGCGCAATCAGAATAGCCTGCGGTTTTTGCGCCAGATAAGGTATATGCACAACCCAATAGGTCCAGGCAGCAAGATAGGCCAACCCTGGCCCCATGGTATGTTTAATCCAGGTACTGACGCCGCCTTTACCCTCTTTAAAGGTTGAGCCAAGCTGCCCGACGATCAACGCATAAGGAATAAAATAGAGCGCGAAAATAAATATCCAGGAGGAGACAACAACCAATCCCTGATTAGCATAGTTGTTGACGACGTTACCAAAACCCCAGACGGTAATAAATGACATCAATGCAATGTTGTACCATCGCAATTGTTTTTCCTGCACACCAGCCATACGCAATCCTTTGTGGAAGCTTTTTGATTATCAATATATGAGGCGTGGGATTATGCGCGGTAAAATGAGCGAGCGGAAACGGCAGGATGTAAAACTATAACCTTCTGCACACTTTATTTTCAGGACAGACGTGTGCAATTAAATAATGCAGGTTCCCATAAAGCATACATAAACAGTATGTATGGGAACCTGTTCATATTCTGTTAAATCAGGTCAAATGTGCGCAATAGAATTAGGCGTATGGCCCGTCTTACGCAACAGCATCAGTAAATAAATAAACGATACGCTGGCGATCATGATAAACAGCAAGCTATCTGAATAATTCTGCATCAGCATCGCAGTAAATGAAGGTCCCAGCAGGCTGCCCACGGTATAGCTCAATAACAATGCCTGATTCATGGCGACCAGCTGATGATGTTCCACCTTTTCACAGGCCCAGGCCATCGCGACCGGGTAGAGGGTAAAGCCTGCCGCACCCAACATAAACAACGCGGGCGCCATCGCCGCCTGGTTCAGCATGGCGATACTCCCGACGATCACCACGAAGACCTGGACGCGTAAAACCAGCAGACGTCCCAGCTTGTCCGCCAGACGGCCAATCGGCCATTGACCCAGAATACCGGCACTTACCAGGACCGCCATCCAGAAACCAATGCTGGCGTTGCTCACCCCCTGATGGTTGAGATACAGCGGCATCAGGCCATACAAAGACCCCAGCACGATCCCGGAAATAATGCAGCCATTAACGCCCAAGCGCGCCTGACGCAACCTCAGCATGGAGACAATAGGCGTAGACTGCTGTTCATCGCCCTGCTGATTAGCAATGCGCGTAAATAGCAGTGGCAAAACACCCGCCAGGATAGTACCCGTCACCCACGGCAGGACGTTCATCAATTCTGTTGATACTTTACTAACCAGCAGTTGGCCTAAAAACGTTCCCACATAATAGATCATCATATAGGCGGCAAGTAACCGTCCGCGATTACGGGACGTCCCGCTGCACATCAGCGCGCTTTCCACGACCACCCAGATCATGGCGCAGCCAACACCGGCGATAAAACGCCATGTCATCCAGCTCCAGAATCCCACCATAATCCCCAGCCCGACACAGCCCGCGGCGAAAATAAGCGAGGCGATGTAATAGCTGCGATTAAAACCAAGGTGTTTTATTAAATAACCTGTCAGCAACGTCCCTACCAGATTACCGGTAAAGTAAGACGAGCTCACCACACCTACCTGCCAGGTGGGCAGATTTTCATGGGCGAGCCAAAGCGGGACGAGCGTGTTTAACACGGCGATCGCCAGGGTCAACAGAAGTAGCCCGCACAGCAATAGCATGACGGGACGGGTATACGTGGACATGAATAAAAACCGTGAGGAAGTTCAAATTTCATGCGCATCATGCCACTGCTAAAAACATTGTCAATCGGCGGAATCAGAGGGCTGAGGCGCTTTCTGGTCGATCGATTTGCATTACTGATTCTTAATGTGAATAGATAAAAAACACAAAAACACATCTGCTTGTTTTTATTGATCTAAAACAAAAATCTCGCGTTACGTTCAGTCGAAAAATTTCATGGACTCCCCTTACTTTTATTTCTTACTAAACTCTATGCGGGATGCTGAGCTGCATTGTCTTCAAAATAGAACAGTGAGTTCCTATTTATCTATCTAATCCAAATATCGTTCTTTTCGTAGACTTAAACTCATCAAATTTCCCCCACTGATACTGAACAGGAGAAATACCATGACTAAACCTTACGTAAGACTTGATAAAGACAATGCGGCAGTACTGCTGGTCGACCATCAGGCTGGCCTGCTCTCTCTGGTTCGGGATATCGATCCCGATAAATTTAAAAACAACGTGCTTGCGCTCGGTGACTTAGCAAAATACTTCAACCTCCCAACCATTCTGACAACCAGTTTTGAGACAGGACCAAACGGACCGCTGGTACCGGAACTGAAAGCTCAATTTCCCGATGCGCCCTACATTGCTCGCCCAGGAAACATTAACGCATGGGATAACGAAGATTTCGTGAAAGCAGTAAAAGCGACCGGCAAAAAGCAGCTGATTATCGCTGGTGTCGTGACGGAAGTTTGCGTCGCTTTCCCAGCGCTCTCGGCTATTGAAGAAGGTTTTGACGTCTTTGTTGTCACCGATGCTTCAGGCACGTTTAATGAAATTACCCGCCATTCAGCATGGGATCGGATGTCTCAAGCAGGCGCTCAATTGATGACATGGTTCGGAGTAGCATGCGAACTGCACCGCGACTGGCGCAACGATATCGAAGGTCTGGCGACGTTGTTCTCTAATCACATTCCGGATTATCGCAATCTGATGACCAGCTATGACACGTTAACTAAGCAGAAGTAAAGACTGGGGCAAAACCCTGGCCTGACATGTAGCCGGATAGCGCGCAGCTTTAAGGCCTACGGATATTGTAGGCTTGATAAAGCACGAGCCGCCATCCGGCATATTATGGATTAACTCGCCACCGCCATACCGACGGTCATATGCAGCCCGTAGAACACGCCACGACCAATCAGCTCGCCGACTAACAGCAGAATAAACGCGACAGAAAGCAACGGAACGGCAGGCTGGTAACCCTTCACTTGCGGTACTATCCAGCAGCATAGCGCTAAGGCCAGTGCCACAATCCGCCACGCCATCAGCGAACCGTAATCCGGAACCAGCGCAGAGGCCTGTTGAATCGAACTGTGGATTGTCGCCAGTTCAGTCCCCTGCATTACCGACATGATGGCGCTCACGACCAGAGCAAGCACTGATATAGCCGGCAGCAGACGCATCGCCCAACCATCCACGCCAGCAATTCTCAGTAACAGATATCCCAGCAGCGGACCGCCCATAAACATCGTCAGGAAGAAGCCCAGCGGTGTCCAGACGCTGTACCAGGTCGGTACGGTATCGATGGTGTTATACACGCGCACCATCATCCAGACAAAAACCACACCCAGCACCATGGTGACAACTAACCACAGATTGCGTAATGCGGGCGACATTTTCTTCAACATAGCCAGCAGCCAGCCGATACCGCCAACGGCAAAGAAGAGTGAGCCGCTGGCAATTTCGTTACTCAACGCAGATGACCCAACGCGATTGAGTGAGTTAAAGGCGCGCATCGGTGAGCCCAAATGGAGCATGGAAGCAATAAATCCAATGCCCATTAATACCCACAGCCCAAACATGCAGGTAATTACGCGTTGCTGCGATTCTGGGCGTAAGCCCCCTTTCATCAACGCCAGCGCCAGAACGATAAAACCGCCAACCACACACTGCCCGAAGACCGTGAAGATCATCAGCGGCCATTCATGCCATCCACTTCCCATCTTACACCTCCTTCGGATTAGCCAGATAACCTGTGGTATCGCCGGTCGGGCGGCTATTGGCGTTAGGTTTGATAACAATGCTCGGTTTGGTAAAGTGCGCGCCCGGCAATGGCGCAACCGCAGCCAAAGTACCGTGTTTTTTGCGCAGTTCATCAATTGGGCCAAAATCCAGCGCACGCAGTGGACAAGACTCGACGCAAATAGGTTTCTTACCTTCAGCGACGCGCTCATGGCAACCATCGCATTTGGTCATATGTCCTTTGTCAGCATTATACTGTGGTGCGCCGTAAGGACAGGCCATGTGGCAATAGCGACAGCCGATGCACACATCTTCATCGACAACGACAAAGCCATCTTCACGTTTGTGCATCGCACCGCTCGGACACACTTTGGTACAGGCCGGGTCTTCACAGTGGTTACACGCAATGGAGAGGTAATAGGCAAAGACGTTCTGATGCCAGACGCCGTTGTCTTCCTGCCAGTCACCGCCCGCGTACTCATAAATGCGGCGAAAGCTGACTTCAGGGGTTAAATTTTTGAAATCTTTGCACGCCAGTTCGCAGGTTTTGCAACCGGTGCAACGGCTGGAATCAATAAAAAATCCATACTGGGTTGTCATCGGTTACTCCTTACACCTTTTCAACCTGAACAAGGTTCGTGTGTGATGGGTTCCCCTTCGCGAGAGGAGACGGACGCTGGGTCGTCAGGACGTTAATACAACCGCCCTGGTCCACGCGTTTTGCGTCCGGGTCATACCACGCCCCTTCGCCCAATGCCACCACGCCAGGCATCATACGCGGCGTTACTTTCGCCTCGATGTGCACTTCACCACGATCGTTAAAGATGCGCACCTTGTCGCCGTTGTTAATGCCGCGTCGCTGTGCATCCATCGGGTTGATCCACATTTCCTGACGGCAGGATGCTTTCAGAACATCCACGTTGCCATAGGTCGAGTGGACGCGAGACTTATAGTGGAAGCCGGTCAACTGCAGAGGGAATTTCTCCACCAGCGGATCGTTTAAGCTCTCAAAGCCTGGGGTATAAATCGGCAGTGGATCAATCACATCACCTTCCGGCAGTTCCCAGGTTGACGCGATCTCGGCAAGCTGCTGCGAATAAATTTCGATCTTACCTGACGGCGTGGTCAGCGGATTGGCGTTAGGATCCTCACGGAACGCCTTGTAGGCCACGTGATGTCCCTGTGGGTCGCGCTGTTTAAAGATCCCCTGCTTGCGGAATTCTTCAAACGTTGGCAGTTCAGGAATGGCTTTTCGCGACTGCTCGTACAGATGACGCATCCACTCTTCCTGAGTACGACCTTCTGTAAACTGCTGCTCAACACCAAGGCGTTTCGCCAGCTCACTGGTCATCTGGTAGATAGTCTTGCATTCGAAGCGTGGTTTGATCGCCTGATCGGTGAAAATCACATACGACATATTTCCGCAGGAGGCATCCAGTGCGAAGTCCATCTGCTCCGAAGCGGTGCAGTCCGGCAGCAAAATATCCGCGTATTTCGCCGAGGAGGTCATATGACAGTCGATAACAACGATCATCTCGCACTTCTTATCATCCTGTAGGATTTCATGTGTGCGGTTGATATCAGAGTGCTGGTTAATCAGACAGTTACCGGCATAGTTCCAGATCATCTTAATCGGAACATCGAGTTTATCTTTACCACGAACACCGTCACGCAGCGCCGTCATCTCCGGACCTCGCTCAATGGCGTCCGTCCACATAAACATAGAGATGCTGGTTTCGACTGGGTTTTCCAGCGTAGGCATACGTTCAAACGGCAAACTGTATGAGCCCTCACGCGCCCCGCTGTTGCCGCCGTTAATCCCAACGTTACCGGTAAGGATTGCCAGCATAGAAATGGCACGGGTCGCTATTTCACCGTTAGCATGACGCTGCGGTCCCCACCCCTGACTGATATATGCCGGTTTAGCGCTACCGATTTCACGGGCCAGTTTGACGATTCGATCAGCAGGAATACCGGTAATTTGCGCTGCCCATTCCGGGGTCTTGGCGATACCGTCTTTGCCCTGCCCAAGAATATACGCCTTATAGTGACCGTTTTTCGGTGCGTCGGCCGGTAAGGTTTTCTCGTCGTAACCCACGCAGTATTTATCAAGGAACGGTTGATCGATCATGTTTTCGGTGATCAGCACATACGCCAGACCATTAACCAGCGCCGCATCGGTACCTGGGCGGATCGGGATCCATTCATCTTCACGACCCGCGCCGGTATCCGTGTAACGAGGATCGATAATAATCATGCGGGCATTGGATTTTTGTCGCGCCTGTTCAAGGTAATAGGTTACCCCACCCCCGCTCATACGGGTTTCACCTGGGTTATTCCCGAACAGAACCACCAGCTTGCTGTTTTCAATGTCGGACGGGCTGTTACCGTCTGCCCAGCCGCCGTATGTGTAGTTCAACCCGGCAGCGATTTGCGCTGAAGAGTAGTCACCGTAGTGGTTCAGGTAGCCGCCACAGCAGTTCATCAACCGTGCCACCAGTGTTTTGCCTGGCGGCCAGGAGCGTGTCAGGGTGCCGCCCAGCGTACCTGTGCCGTAGTTCAGGTAGATAGACTCGTTGCCGTAGTCTTTGATAAGACGCTGCATATTGCTGGCAATGATGTCGTAGGCTTCATCCCAGCTGATGCGCTCAAATTTCCCTTCACCACGTTTACCGACGCGTTTCATCGGGTATTTCAGACGGTCGGGATTATAAACGCGACGACGCATGGAGCGACCACGCAGACAGGCGCGTACCTGGTGCAAGCCGTCATAGTTGTCATCACCGGTGTTGTCGGTTTCAACATACTTTATTTCACCGTCTACCACGTGCATACGCAGAGGACAGCGGCTACCACAGTTCACCGTACACGCGCTCCATATGACTTTCTCATTGGCCTGTGTCGGATTAAGGGCTTCTGCAGCATTTGCAATACGGGTAAATGGCAGGGTAAACGCGCTACTGGCCGCCGCCAGTCCGCCTATCGCCGTCGTTTTCACCAAACCTCGGCGACTAACCTCAGCTGCCAGCATGGCATCGGGGATCTTAGTTTTCATAGTGGCTCACTCTGCTGCTCACAATAAACAAAAGAGAAATACTCGTTATGTAGATTTTTATATAGCGTATATGTCGATATACAGACTGGTAGATACCGAATTTGCGAAAAGACAGAGATAAATACTGACTTTCATTCGAAGGCAGTATTACTCCTATGGAGGTAGGCGTTATTGTCCGACGTCAAACGGGCATAAAAAAAGCGCCCTAAGGCGCTTTTTTAGCAAAGAAAGGTAGCTTAGCCGATAAATTCCAGGCCATTCATGTACGGGCGTAACACTTCCGGAACCTGAATACGGCCATCAGCCTGCTGATAGTTTTCCATCACCGCAACCAGCGTACGTCCAACCGCCAGACCGGAACCGTTCAGCGTATGTACTAAACGGGTCTTTTTGTCGGATTTGCTGCGGCAACGCGCCTGCATACGGCGAGCCTGGAAATCCCACACGTTGGAGCAAGAGGAGATTTCGCGATAGGTGTTCTGCGCCGGGATCCACACTTCCAGATCGTACGTTTTGCATGCGCCGAAGCCCATGTCGCCTGTGCACAGGATGATCTTACGGTACGGCAGGCCCAGCAGCTGAAGAACCTTCTCGGCATGGCCGGTCATTTCTTCCAGCGCGTCCATAGAGTCTTCCGGGCGAACGATCTGCACCATTTCAACTTTATCGAACTGGTGCATACGGATCAGACCACGGGTATCACGACCGTAAGAACCTGCTTCAGAACGGAAGCACGGCGTATGCGCGGTCATTTTGATCGGCAGCGCATCTTCGTCAATGATTTCGTCGCGAACCAGGTTGGTCAGCGGAACTTCTGCCGTTGGGATCAGCGCATAGTTGCTGCTGTCAGCTTCTTCATCCAGCGGACGGGTGTGGAACAGATCGCCAGCAAATTTCGGCAGTTGCCCTGTTCCGTACAGCGTGTCATGGTTAACCAGATACGGAACGTAGTTTTCGCTGTAACCATGCTGCTCGGTATGCAGATCCAGCATGAACTGAGACAGCGCACGGTGCATGCGCGCGATCTGCCCTTTCATCACGACGAAACGAGAGCCGGTCAGCTTAACCGCAGCGGCAAAATCAAGACCCGTGTGCATTTCACCCAAGGTAACGTGATCGCGCACTTCGAAATCAAACTCACGCGGAGTACCCCAACGGCTGACTTCAACGTTGTCATTTTCATCTTTACCCACCGGAACGTCGTCCGCTGGCAGGTTAGGAATGGTCAGCGCAATGTCGCGGATCTCGGCCTGTAAGGTATCAAGTTCAGCTTTCGCGGCATCCAGCTCTTCGCCCAGTTTGTTCACTTCCAGACGTAAAGACTCGATATCTTCCCCGCGCGCTTTTGCCTGGCCGATGGATTTCGATCGAGAGTTACGCTCTGCCTGCAGGTTTTCAGTTTGTACCTGCAGAACTTTACGACGCTCTTCAAGAGCGCGCAGCTTATCTACATCCAGCTTAAAGCCCCGGCTTGCCAGTTTTTCTGCGACTGCGTCTGGCTCATTACGCAGCAGATTGGGATCGAGCATGCTTATCCTGTGCTTATCGAATTAAAATAGGAGAAAGTGACCACAGCCTGCGGTCACAGGGATACAGAGACAACATTACCGCAACGATAACACTAACGGTAGCGTTTTATAGGGCTATTTTGATCCTGTCCGGCGAGCCAGGCGAGCTTTTCGCCAATCTTGCCTTCAAGACCTCTGTTTGTGGGGTGATAATAGCGCGTTTGTGCCATTTCCTGCGGGAAGTACTCTTCTCCGGCGGCATAGGCATTTGGTTCATCATGGGCGTAACGATACTCCTGACCATAGCCCATTTCTTTCATCAGCTTAGTTGGCGCATTGCGCAGGTGGACCGGCACGTCGTAATCCGGACGTTCGCGGGCATCAGCCAGCGCGGCTTTGAAGGCGGTGTAAACCGCATTACTTTTCGGCGCGCAGGCCAGATAAACAATCGCCTGAGCAATCGCTCGTTCACCTTCCGCGGGTCCCACGCGGGTAAAGCAGTCCCATGCGGAAATTGCCACCTGCATGGCGCGAGGGTCGGCATTGCCCACATCTTCAGAGGCAATCGCCAGACAGCGACGAGCAACATACAGCGGATCACCACCTGCACTAATGATGCGCGCATACCAATAAAGTGCCGCATCCGGGGCGCTGCCGCGAACCGATTTGTGTAATGCGGAGATGAGATCGTAAAAGCGATCGCCTTTATTATCGAAACGCGCGCTGCGTTCACCGGCAATTTCAGTGAGCAACTTGGCCTTCAATACGCGCTTGCCAGAATCATCAACTTCGGCCATATCGGCCATCATTTCCAGCGTATTCAGCGCTCGCCGCGCGTCGCCATTCACCAGTTCAGCAATCGCCCGACGCGTCTCTGGAGGCAGAACGATATCCTGGGCGCCGTAACCCCGCGCTTTGTCTGACATAGCCTGGTCCAGCACCTGTTCAATATCGTCGGTGGTTAACGACTTCAGTAAGTAAACGCGCGCACGCGACAGCAGCGCCGAGTTCAGTTCAAACGAGGGATTTTCTGTGGTGGCGCCAATAAACGTGATGGTACCGTCTTCAATATGCGGTAAAAACGCATCCTGTTGGCTTTTATTAAAACGGTGAACTTCATCCACAAACAGGATCGTACGCCGGCCCGCGTTACGATTCTGACGCGCACGCTCAATCGCTTCACGAATTTCTTTTACGCCAGAGGTAACTGCCGAAATTCGTTCAACATCGGCGTTAGCGTAACGGGCAATAACTTCGGCAAGCGTGGTTTTCCCCGTCCCCGGCGGCCCCCATAAAATCATGGAGTGCAGGTGCCCGGCCTCGATGGCGCGTGGCAAGGGTTTACCCGCAGCCAGCAGATGCTGCTGGCCGATGTACTGCGCTAAATTTTCTGGCCGCATACGTGCGGCCAGTGGCTGAAAGGTATTATCAGAAAAGTCGAGCGACAGATTGCTCACTCACACGCCTCTACTTACGTTGATCGTCAACCGTTACACCTTGCGGCGGGGTAAAGGTAAATTTCGAAGGTTCAATCGCACCATTTTGCTGGGATTTCAGCTGATAGCTGCTGCGCTGATCGTCTTGCTCAACGGCACTAAACTGGTGGATCGTCCCGTCCCGCCCAACATTGATAGTAAACTGCTTCAGGTTACCGCTGCTGGTTTTTGGCGTCAGCACGAAATCGTCGCCGTTTTGCTTAATGTTGTACTGTTGCCAGTCGCTGGCCTGGTTACGCGCAATCAGCATAAACGGAGTGTTACCCGTGGCGTCTTTCAACCAGGTCGCAGTCGCCTGCTCAACAAACGGGTTAAAGAACCACAGCGTTTTACCATCGGAAACCAGGATGCTCTCGTCAGGCTGCGTCATATGCCAGTTAAACAGATTAGGGCGTTTAACCCATAAGTCGCCCTGACCTTCCTGCACCGCCGCGCCGCTACCGTCCGTGACCTTCTGAGTAAAGCTGGCATGGAAGCTACTGACTTTATCCAGACGGCTTTTCAGGTCGCTGGCAGCGTCAGCCCAGACGCTGCTCACCACAAAGCTAGACAGTAATGCACAGGTGATTGCGATTCTTTTCATCGTTATTCCTCAAAATACGTCACTCCCAACGGGGAGATCCCTCTGCTATCCATTTCAGGCCAAAAATCAGCATGAGGAAAGTAGAAAATACTGAATTACTTAACTTTGCAATCATTCGAAGGGCGGCGGAGCCAGCACTTCACGATTACCATTATGCCCTTGTTCGCTGACTATTCCCTGCGCTTCCATCTGTTCGATGATGCGCGCCGCTCGGTTGTAACCGATACGGAACTGACGCTGGACGCCGGAGATTGAGGCTTTGCGTTTCTGAGTAACAAAGTTCACCGCCTGATCGAACAGCGGATCCAGTTCTTCGCCACCATCAAAGCCGCCACCGCCGCCTTCGCTTTCGCTGTCAGAGGTAATGCCATCAACGTATTGTGGACGGCCGCGCGCTTTCCAGTCCTGAACTACCGCGTGAACTTCTTCATCGCGTACAAAGGCGCCGTGTACACGTACAGGGATCGTCGAGTTTGGTGCAGAATAAAGCATGTCACCCATACCCAACAGCGATTCCGCGCCGCCCTGGTCAAGGATGGTACGCGAGTCAATTTTACTGGACACTGTAAAGGCGATACGCGTCGGGATGTTCGCTTTAATCAGACCGGTGATAACGTCAACTGATGGTCGCTGGGTTGCCAGCACCAGATGGATCCCCGCCGCACGCGCTTTTTGCGCCAGACGAGCGATCAGTTCTTCCACCTTTTTGCCAACGGTCATCATCAGGTCAGCGAATTCATCCACCAACACCACGATATACGGCAGTTTTTCCAGCACCGGATGCTGAACATCCATGCTGTCGCCCGGCTTCCAGTATGGGTCTGGAATCGGACGTCCCATACGGGCGGCTTCAGCAATCTTATCGTTATAACCGGCAAGGTTACGCACGCCAAGCGCCGACATCAGTTTGTAGCGACGTTCCATTTCATTGACGCTCCAACGCAAGGCATTGGCGGCATCTTTCATGTCGGTCACAACTTCAGTCAGCAGATGTGGAATACCTTCATAAACAGAAAGTTCCAGCATTTTCGGGTCAATCATGATAAAGCGAACGTCTTCCGGCTGCGCTTTGTACAGCATGCTGAGGATCATGGCGTTCACCCCAACAGACTTACCGGAACCGGTTGTCCCTGCCACCAGCAGGTGCGGCATTTTAGCCAGATCGGCCACCACCGGTTCGCCTGCAATATCTTTGCCCAGCACCACAGTCAGCGGAGATGAGTTATCACGGAATTTAGCGTTATCCAGTACTTCACGCAGATAAACGGTTTGACGTTTTTTGTTCGGTAACTCCAGTCCAACATACGGTTTGCCTGGAATAACCTCGACCACACGTACCGCCGCGGTCGACAATGAACGCGCCAGATCTCGTGACAGGTTAGAAATACGCGCCGCTTTAACCCCTGGAGCCAGATTAAGCTCAAAGCGGGTAATCACCGGGCCAGGAGAGTAGTTCACCACATCGGCTTTAATGCGGAAATCCGCCAGACGCGCTTCCACCAGACGTGCCATTTGTTCTAGTGCGAACGTATCTATCGGCTCAACTTCGCTCGGCGGCGGCGTGAGCAGATCTAACGATGGCAGCGGCGTGCTTGGACGGTGCGCCGGACGACTATCCCCATTACGCATCAGCAGCGGATGGATCAGACTATCCTGCGGCGGCGGTGTAACAGGCCGCGCTGGCTGCTGATAATGCTGCTGCGGTGCAACTGGCTGCGCTGGCTGTTGATAATGCTGCTGCGATGCAACTGGCTGCACCGGTTGCTGGTAGTGCTGCTGCGATGCAACTGGCTGTGTCGGTTGCTGATAGTGCTGCTGCGGTGCAACTGGCTGCGCCGGTTGCTGATAATGCTGCTGCGGCGCAACTGGTTCCTGGTACTGCGGCGCGGGCTCCGGCATTACGCCAGGCGTAAACAGCGGCTCATGCGGCCCCTCATCCACCAGCGTTTTCATTGGCGAAAATTCAAAGTCATCGAGGGAGAATGGATTCGCTCCGGCAGGCTGTTCACCGGAATAACGCTGCTGCTGAGAAGACGCAAACTGGCGAGCAAGCTCCGCTTCTGCGGCTGAATCTTCGTCATCAGTCTGGTGGGTATCGTCCTGATACTCTTCGCCATAACGATGCTGCTGCGACTGAGCGAACTGACGTGCCAGCTCGTCCTGCTGCATTGCATCCATTTCATCGTCACTGTACGCATCTGTATCAAGCTGCTCTTCGCGCGCTTTCTCTTCAGCCATACGCTGTGACGGCAGTTTTATGCCATATGAAGCCAGCTCACGACGAGTAGGCACGCGCACACGATTCGGACGCGGCAACTGCGGGCCAATGCCCTCTTTCACCTGCGGACGCGGCGTACCGCTGCCTGCAAGGCTAAAGACAGGTGCTGCGGCAGCGGCACTCGCCCCTAACGCGGCGCTTTTTACGCCAGCGGCCAGCGGTGCAACGGCAGCAACAGATTCAACGGGCGGTATGGATGCAGTCGTCGGCATAGACGGCGTAGACGGCTTAACACGCTCAGGCTCCTGAGCAGGTTCTGGGATCGGTTGATACCATGCGGCCAGTTGCTCACGCTCACGCGCACGTTTCTCTTCGACTTCTTCAAAGTAATAGAGCGGCGGACGAGTCGGTTTAACTTCTTCAACCACCGGCTCAGGTTCCACCACTGTTGGTTGTTCAACCACAGGCTGCTGGAACGTAGTGCTCTGTTGAAAAGTTGGATCCTGCTGATAAACAGGTTGCTGCACAGGCTCCGGCTGATAAGCAGGCTGCTGGAATGCGGCGTTCTGTTGAGAGGTTGGATCCTGTTGATAGACAGGTTGCAGCACGGGCTCCGGCTGATAAACAGGTTCCGGCTGCGGCGCGACAGGCTGCGTATAAACAGGTTCAACGGGCTGCTGTGCGTAATATTGCGGCTGCGGACTCTGCTCCACAACCGGCTGTTGCCATGGCTCATACGGCTGCTGCACCGGAGGTTGCGCGTACTGGGCTGGCTGCGGATAACCTTCAGGCGCTGGTGCAATCGCGGCATCACCGGTTTGCGGGCCAGGCACGGGCTGCCAGGCCACAGTTGGGACCGGTTGCTCCATAACAGTGTTGGTCACGGGAGACGTTTGCAGCAACGGATCAATCGGTGCGCTCCAGGCCTGAGCGGCCGTTGTAGCTGCAGCTGCTGCAGCCACAGGCTCGGTCACCGAGTGGCCGTTAAGGAGCGGATCAAGTTCGTCATATTCAGGCAGCGTCGCGCGATTACCGGAAAACAGCACATCATTAGGATCGGCAACCACGCCACGGGCGCTGTATTCAATTTCGTCTTCATCATCCATGCGTTTGCCGGAGAACAGCGCCGCATCGGTATGACGACCAAGCGGGTTGGTAAATTTCTCCGCCAGACGTTTACGGCGCGCTAACGCACCGCGCAGAATACGAGCCCGGCGCGATTCATGGGGTTTGCCATCAGCGGCGTCGACAGACTCTTCTTCGTCTTCATATTCTTCGTCATCGACCCAGGTATCGTCGCGGCGGGTACGGTTGCTGGCAAACGTCAGGATATTGAGTAACCAGCCGCCCAGTTTTTCCGCAATGCTCACCCATGACCAACCGGTGAACAGCGTTAATCCCGCAGCCCAAATGCACAACAACGTCAGCGTGCCGCCGCTGCTGTGCAGCAATGGTTGTAGCGTGGTGCTGAGCAGACTGCCGATCACGCCGCCAGAGGCGAAATACCAGATATCATCGGCGTTAATTGCGGCCAGCCCGCAGGAAGTGAGAATCAGCGCCAGAACGCCAATAATGCGCAGCGAGACGGCAAAATAATCGACGTATTCGTCGCTGGCCTGATGTCGCCAGGCAAACCAGCAGCCACCGACAATGATGACGGGGATAGTGTAGGCCATGACGCCAAAAATAAAGAACAGCGTGTCCGCCAGCCATGCTCCAGGTATTCCGCCCAGATTATGGATAGGCTCATGCCACGCGGTTTGCGACCAACTGGGATCCGAAGGGTTAAAGCTGAGTAAGGCAGCCATCAACCAGACGGCAAAAAGGGCAATAAGGATCAGTAGCGCTTCCAGAAGTCGGCGCCCGCTGCTTAACTTCGTCAATGTGACGTCTTTGTCTTCAGTGTATTCCTGGCTCAAAAACGGCTCTCCAGGTTTCGGGCTTTTCCTGCCCGATGCTAAAACGGACAACAGCACCGGGTTGCCCCGGCACTGTTGCTGTATGGATTAACAGGAGTGTAATCAAACTGCGTCGATTTTGCACCTGTTCCGTGTTAGCGCGTCTTAATTACCAGACGATTGCTCTGTTTGACTTCTTCCATTACTACATAAGTACGTGTGTCATTCACGCCAGGCAGACGCAGCAGGGTTTCCCCCAACAGCTTACGGTATGCCGACATATCCGGTACGCGTGTTTTCAGCAAATAGTCGAAATCACCGGAAACCAAATGACACTCTTGAATTTCTTCAAGTTTTTGTACTGCAGAGTTAAATTGTTCAAACACATCCGGGGCGCCACGATTCAGAGTAATCTCAACAAAAACCAGAAGTGATGCATCCAGATAATGCGGGTTTAACAGCGCTGTATAGCCCTGAATAAAACCCTGTCTTTCCAACCGACGCACACGCTCAAGGCAGGGCGTTGGTGAAAGTCCCACACGTTTAGAAAGCTCGACGTTAGAAATACGCCCATCCTTTTGCAGCTCATTAAGAATGTTACGATCGATACGGTCGAGATCTTTGCCAGGGCGCTTCTTACTATCTACCATTATTATTGTCTCTCTGTATTCCTTCCCTACTCCTGCCTGACTCTACCAACATCACTGTTCAGAGTCGCTACCCATCAAGATAAACCGCAACCCAGAGGGATTTTCGGTTCGCAATGTCTGGGTTTATGGTGAGAAGACCGTTGCCTGTCGGCGGCTATCGACATCACGAATGGCATCTGTCCACACCATGCGTAGATTTCGCTAACACGGTAAACATGGTATCTACATGCATGATTATGCAGCACATACATGACACAGTTTTTTTCTTCCTTGAATGTTTTCGCAAAACAGCAGGGGATTGTCAAAGCAAAACATCGATTTTTAGTACAACATGCCAGTTATTCATTCGCAGTGATGGAAAATCGTCATTTTATCACCTTATAACTGACCGATTTTAAGTAGAAATCGTTATAGTATTACGACTAATTCTGCCGTTCATCGGTTCCCGCTATTACACATATTGTTAACAAAATCGCCATACTCTTTTTTTACGCCTGTAAATTCCCTACAATCCTGCTCATTGCCTGCTAACAACTATGGGGATCTCATGGGCACAACCAAACACAGTAAACTTCTTATTCTGGGCTCTGGCCCTGCGGGGTATACCGCTGCGGTCTACGCTGCACGCGCGAACCTGCAACCGGTACTGATTACCGGTATGGAAAAAGGTGGTCAGTTGACCACAACAACAGAAGTGGAGAACTGGCCTGGCGATCCGCACGATCTCACAGGCCCATTGCTGATGGAACGCATGCACGAACATGCGACCAAATTTGAAACTGAAATTATTTTTGATCATATCAGCAAAGTTGATCTGCAAAACCGCCCTTTCCGTCTGACCGGCGACAGCGGTGAATACACCTGTGACGCACTGATCATCGCCACCGGTGCGTCAGCACGCTACCTGGGTCTGCCTTCAGAAGAAGCCTTCAAAGGCCGTGGCGTTTCCGCCTGCGCGACCTGCGACGGTTTCTTCTACCGTAACCAAAAAGTTGCGGTGATCGGCGGCGGCAACACCGCTGTTGAAGAAGCGCTGTACCTGGCGAATATCGCATCTGAAGTGCATTTGATTCACCGTCGCGACAGCTTCCGCGCCGAGAAAATCCTGATCAAGCGTTTGATGGATAAAGTCGAAAACGGCAACATCGTGCTGCATACCCACCGCACACTGGAAGAAGTGACCGGCGATCAAATGGGCGTAACCGGACTGCGCCTGCGCGATACGCAAAACACTGACAACGTCGAGTCACTTGACGTTGCAGGGTTGTTTGTCGCTATCGGCCACAGCCCGAATACCGCCATTTTTGACGGTCAGCTTGAACTGGAAAATGGCTACATCAAAGTTCAGTCCGGTATTCATGGTAACGCCACCCAAACCAGCATTCCGGGTGTATTCGCCGCCGGTGACGTGATGGACCATATTTATCGCCAGGCGATCACTTCAGCAGGCACCGGTTGCATGGCTGCGCTTGACGCAGAGCGTTATCTCGACGGTCTGGCAGACGCTTGCAAATAAGTTTTACAAATCAGTAACAAAAGTAAAAAAGGCGACTATAAGTCGCCTTTATTTTTGCCTCGTTGTAACATTGTCCTGCCCAAAAATTCCAATAACTCACCTGCTAAGCGTGCAATGAATAAAACCCGTCAAAAAGAGCTGACCCGCTGGTTAAAACAGCAAAGTGTAATTTCCCAACGATGGCTGAACATTTCACGCCTGTTGGGGTTCGTGAGCGGCCTGTTAATTGTCGCTCAGGCCTGGCTCATGGCCCGAATTCTCGACCATATGATCATGGACAATATCCCCAGAGAGGCGCTTCTGCTCCCTTTCATTGTGCTGGTATTGATTTTCATCCTGCGAGCATGGGTCGTCTGGTTACGCGAACGCGTCGGGTTTCATGCTGGCCAACATATCCGCTTTGAGATTCGCCGCCAGGTGCTTGACCGTCTGCAACAAGCAGGTCCCGCCTGGATACAAGGCAAACCAGCCGGGAGCTGGGCTACGCTAATCCTGGAACAGATTGATGACATGCATGATTACTATGCACGTTATCTGCCGCAAATGGCGCTGGCCGTATGCGTCCCCTTATTGATCGTGGCAGCGGTATTCCCGTCAAACTGGGTAGCCGCCCTTATTCTGCTTGGAACTGCCCCGCTGATCCCGTTGTTTATGGCGATGGTTGGTATGGGTGCAGCCGACGCTAACCGCCGCAATTTTCAGGCTCTTGCTCGCCTCAGTGGCCATTTTCTCGATCGCCTGCGGGGTATGGAGACGCTAAGAATCTTTGGTCGCGGTGAAGCTGAAACAGAAAGCATCCGCGCAGCGTCACAAGATTTCCGCCAGCGCACCATGGAAGTCCTGCGCCTGGCGTTTCTGTCATCCGGTGTCCTTGAGTTCTTTACCTCCCTGTCCATCGCACTGGTCGCGGTTTACTTCGGTTTTTCCTACCTCGGTGAACTCGATTTTGGTCACTACGGGACAGGCGTCACATTGGCTGCTGGCTTCCTCGCGCTCATTCTGGCGCCGGAATTTTTCCAGCCCCTGCGCGATCTGGGCACGTTTTATCACGCCAAAGCGCAAGCCGTTGGTGCCGCGGATAGTCTGAAAACCTTCATGGAAACCCCGCTTGCACATCCTGAGCGTGGCGATATTGAGCTGACAACAAAAGACGCAGTTTCAATTGAAGCAGAAGATCTGGTCATCACCTCGCCGGAAGGTAAAGTGCTTGCAGGTCCGCTCAACTTTACCCTGCCAGCGGGCCAACGCGCGGTGCTGGTTGGCCGCAGCGGTTCCGGCAAAAGTTCGTTGCTCAATGTCCTGTCCGGTTTTCTCTCTTATCAGGGTTCGCTGCGGATTAACGGCTTTGAGCTGCGCGACCTGTCGCCTGATTGCTGGCGCAAACAGCTGTCCTGGGTTGGACAAAATCCGCAGCTCCCTGCCGCCACGTTACGCGATAACGTGCTTCTCGCTCGCCCCGATGCCAGCGAAGAACAGTTGCAGGCCGCACTCGACAGCGCCTGGGTAAGTGAGTTTTTACCACTTCTGCCACAGGGTGTGGATACACCAGTAGGCGATCAGGCTGCTCGACTTTCTGTCGGACAAGCGCAGCGCGTTGCCGTGGCTCGCGCCTTACTCAATCCATGTCAGTTGTTGCTGCTTGACGAGCCCGCCGCCAGCCTTGATGCACACAGCGAACAACGCGTGATGCAGGCGTTGAAAGCAGCGTCACGCCGCCAGACCACTCTGATGGTGACACACCAACTTGAAGATCTTGCCGACTGGGACGTTATCTGGGTAATGCAGGACGGACAGATCGTTGAACAAGGCACTTATGCCGAACTTAGCGCAGCCAACGGGGCGTTTGCGACATTACTGGCTCATCGTCAGGAGGACATCTAAATGCGCGCTTTGCTACCTTATCTGACGCTGTATAAACGTCACAAATGGATGTTAACCCTGGGGATCGTTCTGGCGATCGTCACACTGCTGGCAAGTATTGGTTTGCTGACGCTTTCCGGCTGGTTCCTGTCGGCTTCTGCTGTGGTGGGTGTCACCGGAATTTACAGTTTTAACTATATGCTCCCTGCTGCCGGGGTACGCGGTGCGGCAATCACCCGAACCGCGGGCCGCTATTTCGAGCGGCTGGTCAGCCACGATGCGACGTTCCGCGTGCTGCAACATTTGCGTATTTATACCTTCAGCAAACTGCTGCCGCTCTCCCCTGCTGGCCTGTCCCGTTATGGACAAGGTGAATTGCTTAACCGAGTAGTGGCAGATGTCGACACGCTCGATCATCTCTATTTGCGCGTGCTCTCCCCGCTTGTGGGCGCTTTTGTCGTCATCATGGTGGTCACGCTGGGGCTAAGCGTTCTCGATTTCACGCTGGCTATCACTCTCGGCGGTATTATGCTGCTGACCTTATTTATCCTGCCCCCACTCTTTTATCAGGCAGGTAAAAGCACCGGGCAAAGCTTGACGCATTTACGTGGGCAGTATCGCCAGCAGTTAACATCCTGGCTGCAGGGCCAGGCTGAACTGACCATTTTTGGCGCCAGTGAACGTTACCGCGCCCAAATGGAAGCCACCGAGTTGCAGTGGCATGAAGCCCAACGACGTCAGTCTGAATTAACGGCGCTATCACAGGCGGTCATGCTGTTAGTCGGCGCACTGGCAGTGGTTGTGATGTTATGGATGGCCTCCGGCGGCGTGGGTGGCAATACCCAGCCTGGCGCGCTGATCGCGCTGTTTGTCTTCTGTGCGCTGGCCGCGTTTGAAGCATTAGCACCCGTCACCGGCGCGTTTCAGCATCTCGGACAGGTTATTGCCTCTGCGCTGCGCATCACCGAACTGACCGAACAGCAGCCAGAAGTCACCTTCCCGGATGCCAGTTCTCCAGTTTCTGAGCAGGTCACTCTCACGCTACGCGATGTTTCATTCAGCTATCCGGGGCAAGCACAAAAAGCGCTCGACACCCTTTCGCTGCAGGCTCAGCCCGGTGAACACATTGCGATTCTCGGTCGCACCGGCTGCGGTAAGTCAACGTTACTACAATTGCTGACCCGCGCATGGGATCCGCAGCACGGCGAAATTCTGATTAATGAGCAGCCGATTTCAGCCCTCAGTGAAGCCACGCTGCGCCAGAGCATCAGCGTCGTGCCACAGCGCGTGCACCTGTTCAGCGCGACGCTGCGTGATAACCTGCTGCTGGCAGCACCGCACGCCAGTGATGACACATTATCCGCAATGCTGTGCCGCGTCGGTCTGGACAAACTGCTAGAGGGTGATGGACTCAATGCCTGGTTAGGCGAAGGCGGTCGTCAGCTTTCTGGCGGCGAACTCCGTCGTCTGGCTATCGCCCGCGCCTTATTGCACGATGCCCCACTGATGCTGCTGGATGAACCGACCGAAGGGCTTGATGCCACAACAGAAAGCCAAATGCTTGAATTAATTGGCGATGTCATGCGCGATAAAACCGTACTGATGGTGACACATCGTCTGCGCGGCTTGTCACGTTTTGATCAAATAATAGTGATGGACAACGGACACATTATTGAGCAAGGTAATCACGCAGATTTGTTAGCCCGGCAGGGGCGTTATTACCAGTTTAAGCAACGTCTGTAAGCTATTATTGAACGATCAAACTCGCGTAGTGGAGTTTCGCTGTCATGCGCCTGGTGCAATTGTCCCGCCATTCTATAGCCTTCCCTTCACCGGAAGGCGCTTTACGCGAGCCTAACGGTTTGTTGGCGCTTGGCGGCGATCTCAGTCCAGCCCGACTGTTAATGGCCTACCAGCGCGGAATTTTCCCGTGGTTTTCACCTGGCGACCCCATTCTTTGGTGGTCGCCCGATCCACGCGCCATTCTTTGGCCCGAGAAATTTCATCTCAGCCGCAGCATGAAACGTTTTCATAAAAACTCGCCTTATCGCGTGACGCTCAATTACGCGTTCGGTCAGGTGATTGAAGGCTGCGCGAACAACCGGGAAGAAGGCACCTGGATAACGCATGATGTAGTCGACGCCTACCATCGCCTGCACGAGCTGGGCCATGCGCACTCCATTGAAGTATGGCGACAAAATGAGTTAGTGGGCGGTATGTATGGCGTGGCGCAAGGTACGCTATTTTGTGGCGAATCAATGTTCAGCCGTCAGGAAAATGCGTCCAAAACCGCACTGCTTGTTTTTTGCACTGAATTTATCCGTCAGGGCGGAAAATTAATCGACTGCCAGGTATTAAATAGCCATACAGCTTCGCTGGGCGCCGTCGAAACCCCACGTCGGGAGTACCTTGAACACCTGAGCAGACTGCGCCAGCAGCGGCTACCGAGCCATTTCTGGGTTCCCAGGACGTTATTTTCGCCTCAGGGGTGAATGTTTTCGGCACATTTTTTGTCGGGGTGTTATAATTGTCGCGCAGAGTTGGTTTAGCCCATTACCCCGCCGCCGTTAAGGAACAGTTCGCGTCAGGCAACGCCTATCGTTTATCTCCTCGTTCCCTTACACGTTGCGCTTTAAGTGCGGCTTTGCCGTGTGTGGTTAGAGTAATGCGCCAAACCCGATTTGCTGTGTTTTAAACGCACAAATCTTTACTTATTAAAAGAACTTCGGCATTATCTTGCCGGTTCAAATTACGGTAGTGATACCCCAGAGGATTAGATGGCCAAAGAAGACAATATTGAAATGCAGGGTACCGTTCTCGATACGTTACCTAATACCATGTTCCGCGTAGAGTTAGAAAACGGTCACGTGGTTACTGCACACATCTCCGGTAAAATGCGTAAAAACTATATCCGCATCCTGACGGGCGACAAAGTGACTGTTGAGCTGACCCCGTACGACCTGAGCAAAGGCCGCATTGTCTTCCGTAGTCGCTGATTGTTTTTAACGCCCGAATGGCGTCCAGATAATAAAAGGTCGGTTTAACCGGCCTTTTTTGTGGGCCAAGGTCAGGTATTTAATCCTCAATCATCCGCGCATATTCTTCCGTTAAGAAATCCACTAATGTGCGTACTGACGGCAATAATCCCCTGCGTGATGGAAAGACTGCGTGAATTATTTCTCGCTTCGGTTCCCAGCCGTCGAGCAATGCCACCAGTTCACCCGCAGCTACTTGATCTTTTACCATCAGCTGTGGAAGTTGAACTACCCCCACACCGGCAACTGCGGCTTCACGTAACGCCAGCATATCGGTGGTGATCATACGCGGCGTGAAATGCACCTCCGCACGTGCGCCCTGCGGCCCGAATAACTCCCAACGATGCACATGTTTACCCGTCGCCAGACTCAGGCCCGGCCAACGCGTCAGCTCCGCCGGAGAATGTAGCGTTCCCATTTGCTCGATTAACTGCGGGCTGGCATACAAACGATGCCCCCTGTCCGCCAGCACACGCATCACCAGGTCGCTATCCTCAAATGGTCGGGGCCTGACGCGAATCGCCACGTCCAAGCCCTCTCCAACAACGTCCACGCGGCGGTTAGTAGCCTCCAGTTGCACTGATACGTCAGGATAACGCGCCATAAAACGGGCAAGCATCGGCCCGATATGCACATGCAGCAGCGTGACCGGACACGTCAACTTCACCACGCCACGCGGTTCAACCTGTAACGCGGCAATCGCATCCTGCGCTGCCTGCGCTTCCACCAGCATCGCCTTACAGTGTTCGTAAAAGGTTTGCCCAACTTCCGTCACGTTAAACTGGCGGGTGGTTCGCTGAATCAGTCGAACTCCCAGTGTCTCTTCCAGTTGCGCTATCCGTCGGCTTAGTTTTGATTTCGGTTCATCAAGCGCCCGACCCGCCGCCGCGAATCCCCCTTCCTCTACAACATGCACAAACCATGCAAAATCATTGAGATCTGGCTTTGTCATCTAATTGTCCTATTTATGAGACAGTGAAGACTATTTTAGCTACTACTCAGCTCGCTGTCATGAATATAAGCTTATTCACATCAAGATAACGCCACAGAGGAGACACATATGAAACAAGTAACAGGCGTCTACACCGCACCTCGCCCGCACTGGGTTGGCGATGGATTTCCGGTTCGCTCGATGTTTTCTTACCAGTCTCATGCTGAGCAACTAAGTCCGTTCCTGCTGCTGGATTACGCCGGTCCACATACGTTTACACCGGGTAACGAAAAACGCGGCGTAGGCGAACACCCTCACCGTGGTTTTGAGACGGTGACCATCGTTTACAGCGGCGAAGTTGAACACCGTGATTCAACCGGTCGCGGCGGCATTATCGGCCCCGGCGACGTGCAGTGGATGACCGCAGGAGCAGGAATATTACACGAAGAGTTCCATTCACCTGAATTTACCCGTCAGGGTGGCGAATTGGAAATGGTACAGCTGTGGGTCAATCTGCCAGCAAAAGACAAAATGGCCGTTCCGGGTTACCAGGGCATCAGCAGCGATGTGATCCCCACTGTCGCCCTGCCTGATGAAGCAGGGAGCGTTCGTGTGATTGCGGGCAGCTATCAGGATACAAAAGGCCCGGCACATACCTTCTCGCCGCTGAACGTCTGGGATATGCGTTTGCAACGTAATCATCAGCTCACGTTGTCCCAGCCGGAAGGATGGAGCACTGCGCTGGTGGTATTGAAAGGGAATATCACCGTAAACGGCACTACGTCTGCCAGCGAAGCACAACTGGTGGTGCTGAGCCAGCAGGGGAAAACGCTGCATATTGAAGCCTCCAGCGACGCCAGCGTGCTGCTGCTTTCTGGAGAACCGTTGAACGAGCCGATTGTAGGTTACGGTCCGTTTGTAATGAACACGAAACAAGAAATCGCTGAAGCCGTACGCGATTTTAACTCCGGCCGCTTTGGCCAAATCTGAATCGAAGGAGAAGAATATGTCCAGTCCTGCAAACTTTAATGGTTCACGTCCAGTCATCGATGTGAATGATTCCGTGATGCTGCTTATCGATCATCAGAGCGGGCTGTTCCAGACCGTCGGCGACATGCCAATGCCAGAACTGCGTGCGCGTGCCGCCGCGCTGGCTAAAATGGCGACTCTGGCGAAGATGCCGGTGATTACCACGGCATCCGTACCGCAGGGACCTAACGGCCCGCTGATCCCTGAGATCCACGCCAATGCGCCGCATGCCCAATACGTGGCGCGTAAAGGCGAAATCAACGCCTGGGATAACGAAGATTTCGTGAAAGCGGTCAAAGCAACTGGTCGTAAAACGCTGATTATCGCCGGTACGATTACCAGCGTGTGCATGGCTTTCCCGGCTATCAGCGCGGTTGCGGAAGGCTATAAGGTTTTCGCTGTGATCGACGCTTCCGGTACTTACAGCAAAATGGCGCAGGAAATCACCCTGGCTCGAGTTGTTCAGGCTGGCGTTGTGCCGATGGATACCGCCGCCGTCGCTTCTGAAATTCAGGGCACATGGAACCGTGAAGACGCCGCCGAATGGGCTGAAGTGTATACCAAAGTCTTCCCGGCTTATCAGTTGCTGATCGAAAGCTACAGCAAAGCCCAGGAAGTCGTGACCAGCGGAGAAAAACTGGACTCTCAGCGCTAATCCAATCCTCTGCGCCTGCCTGGGCGGAGGAATATGTATAATGCGTAACCAAACGAGAGTTAACACGTAAATTCTGCTTGACCGTTTTAGCGCAACTCCCTATAGTAGCGCCCCGTTGCCCCCCAAGCGGTCAGGCAGCAATACAATATGGTGAGGTGTCCGAGTGGCTGAAGGAGCACGCCTGGAAAGTGTGTATACGGCAACGTATCCGGGGTTCGAATCCCCGCCTCACCGCCATATTTTAAGAAGAGCTCGTACGAAAGTACGGGCTTTTTTTTCGCATGTTGCACATCTGCGGGGGGATGAGAAGCCCCGACCGGGGTTCGACTACTGGCGCAGCCAGTTGGACAGACCGGGAGCGCAGCGTACGGGCTGCCCCGCAGGGGCGAGCAAAGCGAGTCAATCCCCGCCTCACCGCCATATTTTAAGAAGAGCTCGTACGAAAGTACGGGCTTTTTTTTCGCATGTTGCACGCCAGTGGGGGATGTAAATCCCCCACTGTATGATGAACGCTTTCCGATATGCACGGAGTACTTTTATTACGTACTTAGCTTATTTTAATATCATCCCAATCGATATCTTCCTCTTCTTGATCATTATTTATAATTACATCCCGAGGAACATCTTTTTTGATAACGGCATAGACAGTAGCCGTGACAAATATATTAACTATCAATGCCATAATACCGGCCATTGGATGTGACATTGTAGGAATCATCAAAACACCACCAAACGGTACTGTTGCATCTGCGCCATAAACCATGGTGATTGCACCACCACAAGCACCGCCGATTGCTGCAGCAGCAATACCACGAACGATATCATTCATAACTATGGGTATAGATCCTTCAACAATATTCACCACCCCCATAGGAACAGCCGATTTTAACATTTCGATTTCTTCGTTATTATAAATATTTTTGCGAAGAAGTTTGGCAATAAAGAATGCAAGCCCAAAACCGATAGGTGTTGCCGTGTTAACTAACTGCAGGGCCGTAATTGGTTCATTTATACCCTGCGCCTGGAGTGTTAAGACAAATGCAAAACACGTTTTATTTATCGGACCGCCAAAGTCAACGATACACAACGCTCCTATAACAGCACCTAATAGTAAATTAGATGAAGTTCCCATACTTCTCAGGAACGATGTCAGAGCGTCTGTAAAAATACCAATAGGCGTACCGATGATATAAACCATAATCAGGGCACTGAGAACGGATGCAAAAAATGGCACAATCAATGTGGGCATTAACCCTCTAGCCCAGTCAGGCACCTTCATATTTTTAATAATAGCAAGAGCAATATACCCGGAAATGTAGCCGCCGATCATGCCACCAATGAAGCCCGCACCAATAGCATTAGCCGCCAGACCAACGACAAAACCAGGGGCAATACCGGGCTTACCTGCGATAGAACCGGAAATCCCGATAGCTATAACGACGGGTAATAGTCCAAGCGCCTTGGCCCCCATAGTAGCGAAGGCCTGCCACAGATCAAATTGACCCGGTACTAAAGTGTCCTGAACCGTCCCCCCAAGACCCATACCAATTGCAATAATAAATCCAGCACCACAAACAATGGGAATCAAGAATGAGATGGCAGTAAGCAGATGACCCTTAGGGTTTGCTGCTTTCCATACTTCTTTAATATTCATAAATTACGCCCTTTAATTTATATAGGATACGCATAGGTAAAAGTTATGAATTTACTAATTCACTGAGTTTTTCAATAAGTTTATTGGGAGATTTAACTGCCATTTCAGTTGGCACTCTGACTACTTTCTTTCCAGCGAACCTTTCTTCACCAGAAACCTTAACATCGGCGGCTAACAGGACAATGTCGGCTTGTGCGATCTCATCAGCGGTTAAGGCATTCTCGATACCTATAGTGCCTTGTGTTTCAATTTTGACATTATGCCCTGCTTTTTTCGCAGCTATTTCAACTTTCTTTTGCGCAATATATGTATGTGCAATACCTACAGTACAGGCTGTAACGCCAACAATATTCATAACTATTCTCCAGGATTTAATTATTTGCTATGCTATGGCAGAGGTGTTGATTAAATTAAGCGTTGATGCCTTCATCTTCAGGGATCAAAAGTTCGATGATTTTCTGAGGATCATTTTCTTTCAGCAATTTTTCTATTATTTCTTCATCTGCTAATGAGCCAGAGACTTGTGATAGTAAACGGATATGAGTTGCATTTTGATCCACTAGACAAACAGCAAATAAAATAATACAACGAACATCACTACCATCCATTGTTTCCCAGGGTATTTGATGCTGGGTTCGTCCAATAGCCAATGCAGTACGGGCTACGCCTGAGGATTTCCCATGTGGGATCGCAACATGATTCTCGAACCCAGTGGAGCCTTGTTCCTCGCGTAGCCAGACATCTTTTAGAAAATCATTTTTACTGATGACAACTCCATCAAGTACTAATAAGTCGGTTAATTCTTCAATGGCTTCTTCTTTTGTTTTAGCCATCATTTTTAGCTTAATGTTCTTTGCATTAAGCACATCCGAAATATTCATAACTCACCTTCATTAATATAATAGGGTTACAGCGCCCTCAACCGAATAAATCAAGAGCGAGAGTAAAGAGACAGATCGGTTAAATAGACTCTTTACCCCAAGTAATGGCTTAATACGGTTGAGCGCACTATAATTTTAGGCAGCGACTTCGCGCTGGTAGATATCGACCATTTTATCCCAGGCATCACTGACATTATCCGCCAGGGAGAACAGACCCGAGGTTCCCACAATAAAGACGTCAACACCGGACCGGGAGATCACATTAAAGGTTTTCTCGTTGCAGGATCCATCAATCTCAGTCAAGTAGTGGTAGCCTTTATTTTCACGCATCGCAATCAGTTCTTTGATTTTGGTGAGTGATTCCGGAATAAACTTCTGCCCTGCGTAGCCGGGGTCAACCGACATAACGGTCACTTTATCCAGCAGATGAGCGTACTCTTTAATAGCATCCGCTGGAGTTGCCGGATTCAACACGACGCCACAGCGGCGACCAGCATCTTTAATCTGGTTCAGCAGGCGGAATATTTTGTTATTCGCCGTTTCCGGATGGAAACTGATAATATCGGCTCCGGCCTCAATACACATTGGAATTATATCTTCCGGGTGATTCACCATCAGATGCACATCAATTGGCACATCGGTGATTTTCTTCAGATTTTCGATAAAGAAGGGTGACAACGTAATGTTCTTCACATAGCTACCGTCCATAATATCGACGTGATAAAAATCAGCCCGGGCGTTCATTGCCGTAATTTGTTCTCTGAACCGCGTTAAATCCATACACATTAACGAGGGCGAAAATTTAGCTGCCATACCTTACCTCTATAAGAATCAATTAGTTAAATAATGAAACGACATGCCCAAGTATGATGCCAACAACGCCGAAATCCGCATCACCAAAGGTGGTGGATGCAAAACCAAGGTCGCCCATTAGAGGCAGCAAGATTGCAGGCAAAAACGAAATCAGCAGGCCGTGCGCGAAGGCCCCCACCACCGCACCTCGGCGACCGCCGCAGATGTTGCCGTAGACGCCCGCCGTCGCGCCGCAGAAGAAGTGTGGTACCAAACCCGGAACAATGACGCTTAAACCAAACAAAGGGCATAGGAACATGCTCACCAGACCGGCGGCAAAACTTGACAGAAAACCGACGATTACGGCATTCGGGGCGAACGGAAAGACGGTTGGGCAGTCGAGCGCCGGTTTGGCGTCTTTCACCAACTTGTCGGCGATACCTTTAAAGGCTGGAACAATTTCGGCAATAATCATGCGCACACCCGCAAGGATGATCCACACGCCTGCCGCAAAGGTCAGCGACTGGATAACGGCGAAGATGATAAAGTTCTGACCACCACTGACGCTGCTCTCAACAAATTCCTTACCTGCAACCAGCACCAGAATTACAAACAGGATCATCATCGTCAGAGAGATAGCAACCGAGGAGTCCCGCAGGAAATTCAGTGATTTCGGCACCTGCATTTCTTCAATTGATGGGCTACCTTTACCGACCGCTTTTCCCACCAGCGCCGACAGCAGATAGCCAGTTGAACCAAAATGACCTAGTGCCAGATCATCAGTACCGGTTATTTTGCGAGTGAACGGCTGCAGAATGGCCGGAGAGACCACCATCATGATGCCGAGGATCACCGCCCCGACCAGTATCACCCAAAATGGTGACAAGCCGCCGACGGAGAGAATGACAGCCAGCATCGCCGCCATATACAGCGTGTGGTGCCCCGTTAGAAAGATGTATTTCAGCGGTGTAATGCGGGCAAGTACAATGTTAAACAGCATCCCCAGCACCATGATCATTGCCGTCGCGGTACCGTAGTTTTTCTGCGCCAACGCCGCCATAGCGTCAGTATTTGGCACAACGCCCTGAATATGGAATGAGTACTCAAACAACTGGCTAAACGTTGTTAACGTAGTGGCAACAATCGCCGCACCGGATGTTAGTATTACAAAACCCATTATAGTTTTAAGAGTTCCGGAAATAACCTCGGAGACTGCTTTTTTTTGCAATAATAAACCGATCATGGAAAACAGACCGACCAGTATTGCTGGTGTACCTAATACATCATGAATAATAAACTGCAGCATAGAATGACTCCGTAGGGCCGCAAAAAATTAGTCAGAGATTCTCGGAAAGAATTTCTTTGATTTTATTGTTATCCAGTAAATTTGATAAGCCAAAGACCTGTGCAGCATGGCTGGATAGGTGCTCAGCAATATCTTTAGCGCTAAGAATAATATCTGCAGTTTCGCTTTTCGCCGACGTCAGATCAGTATGAGAAACAACTGCTTCTTTATTTAACTCTTTAATGATTTTTTTCACGTTCATTTCAACGATAAAACTACTGCCTAAACCGTTACCACACACAATCAGAATTTTTTTCATCTTTACCTCACCATCCGTTGATAACGGCTTGAATTTTTTCCATTGAGGATGCTTTTAACAACGCTGAGAGTCTTTCATCATCGCTAAAAATATCCGCAAGGGCTGTGATCATATTAATGTGCTCATCTCCCGAAATCGCACATAACATAATCACCACATAAATAGGATCATTGTCTTCCGAGTCAAAAGAAATGCCTTGTTTAATATGCAAAAGCGATAAGCCATTTTTAATCCCACCCTGTTCCGGACGAGCATGGGGCATCGCCAGACCAGGTGCTAAAATATAATAAGGACCGAGTTCCTGATGGCTATTTAAAATGGCTTTAATATAAACCTGAGTTATCGACTCTTTATCCAATAAAGGTTGTGCCGCTAACGTAATGGCCTGTTTCCAGTCACAGACTGAATCCACAATTTGGATATTTTCCGTAGGTAACCAGGTCGTAATCATAAATACCCCGATAGCGTTGAAATTGAGCCTACTATAGAGGAATGCCTTCACGCCTTACCGTGATCTCCCTCGCAAAGTTAGCGCTAACACTATGACGATGTTAAAATTCTTGTTACCGCTAACTTCATTAACCATACTTATCATTACTTTGCAGTTGGGCAATGCGCAAAACGCTAAACATCATTTACAATGGGAGCCCAGACAGGCTATAGGAGGACATCAGTGCAGACGTTACAAGCGGACGATAGCGCGCGAGAAAAACGCAGGAAAAACACTGGCAAAATTACGCTCGCCGAAGTGGCAAAACTGGTCGGCGTTAGCACGATGACCGTGTCGCGCGCATTACGTATGCCTGAAAAAGTGAATCCTGAACTACGCATCCGCATCGAAGCAGCGGTGAACGAGTTGGGCTATGTGCCAAACCTGCAGGCCCGCAGCCTCGCCTCTGCTGACTCCAGTCTCGTAATGGGTGTGGTGCCTTCTTTTTCCTCCCCTGGATTTCTTGCCGTCTCCGAAACGCTACAGACGGTGATCGCGACCCAGGGCTACAGCATGATGTTTATCGAGTCCGGCCAGGGTGGACAAAGCGAAGAAAAAGCCTTTGCACAAATGCTCGCCTATAACCCGGCGGCAATTGTTCAGTTCAATATTGATAACATCAGCAGTTGTTCGCAGATGATAAGTAATACCGGCGTGCCGGTGGTTGAGATTGGTGCTATTAATCGCGATGCTAGCTGGGTCAGTATCGGCGTTGACTACGCTGCGGCCATTAAAAAGCTGGTTACCTCCCTTGCGCAGAGCGGATATAAAAATATCGGCTTGCTCTGCACCGCCTCCAATAACATTATGTTTCGCCAGGTGCTGAGCGGCTGGAACAGCGCCATGCTCTCGGTTAACCACTCCCCACATCGCGTGGTGACCTCTCACCTACCAGCAGGCATAACGACCGGTTTAAACCTGCTGGGAGATATTCGTATCACCTGGCCAGAGCTGGATGCGCTGATTTGTACATCTGATGAAATTGCCTGCGGCTGCATTATGGCCTGCCACGGTGCAGGACAAAAAGTGCCCAACTCCCTGGCATTGGCAAGCTTGAGTGGTGGTACTCTTGCCGCAGTTTGCTCACCTTCTCTGACTGCTGTCGAGTTCCCATGGAGTGAAACAGGAACTCGCGCAGGAAAAACGTTACTTGATCTCCTTGCTGGCAATTCGACGGATAAATTCATTGAATTACCATCAACGTTACAAGTTCGCGCGAGCACCAGAAAAATGTAATGCGCTAATATATTTATTGATTTGTCATCCTGCCTACAGCCTTGCATATCTCCGTAGGCCTGATAAGCGAAGCGCCATCAGGCATGGCAGTTATTGTCGGCTGAGCAGCGTTAACACTTCATAGTGCGCGGTGTGTGGGAACATATCGAAAAGTTGGACGCGTTCAATGCGATACCCGGGCAACTCACAAATATCCTTCGCCATGGTTTGCGCATTACAGCTGGAATAAATGATAAAACGCGGTGCCATGCGGGAGAGAAAATCGCATAGCGGCTTTCCAATCCCGCGACGCGGCGGGTTCACCAGCACCAGGTCAGGTACTTCGCCCTGAGCGGTAGCAAACTGGGTTGAATCCAGCGCCTGAAAATGCAGATTCTGCAATCCAAGCTCCTGCGCTGACTGCTTCGCGCAGGTAATCGCTTCTGGCGCGATTTCAATCCCCGTCAGTTTCATCTGCGGTGTGGCGCAGTGCAGACCAAAGCCCCCGACGCCGCAAAACAGATCCCACATATGATTAACCGGAAGCTGACGCACCCAGCCGCGCGCCGTGGCATATAACTGCCCTGCCACCACAGGGTTGGTCTGGAAAAAGCTCTGCGGGCGGATCCACAACGGCACATCGTTAAAGCGTTCCGCCAGTGCCTGTTGTTCAGTCAGGAAGATTTCGGTCTCCCCTTCCATAATCGCCATATGCACCGGCTGAATATTGGCAGTAATTACTTTTAACTGTGGGAGTTGTGCCTGCAACCAGGGTAGCGCCGCGCGCAGTTGTGCCAGTTTTGCGTCAGAACGCAGGACAAAACGCAGCATCATACCGCCGTCGTACCGGCTTTCCGTTAACAGCAGATATTTCAGTTCCCCGCGTTTTCGCGCCACGTTATAGGGCGTCAGCCCCGCCCGAGCGATAAACGGCTTAAGCGCGGCAAATACGGGCGCAAAAGACTCAGGATAGAGCGGACAGTCGCACAAATCCTCAGGCGTACCGTCACGATGCAGCATTCCCAGCAGCGGTTTTTCCACGCTGCCGCTGACCACCATTTTAGCTTTATTACGAAACGCGCTTTCCGGACCACTGATCGGCGCGCACCATTCTCCGACCGGATGCTCGGCAAGCAGATTCTGCAGATCGGCTGTTTTAGCGAAGAGTTGATCGGCGACAGGCTGAGTTATCCACTGACAGGAGCGGCAGCGCTCGGCGTCATATAGTGCGCACTGCATACAAAAACCTATAAATTAACAGGGGGCCAATATTATACACGTTATTGCAAACGGAAGAACCGCCTGCTGGACGCAGGAACAAACAGTAACAGCAATACCAGCATATCCGGCAGTTTTTGCATTACCAGCGTATGCAGGATTTCGCGTCTGGACTCCCCCGCAATACTGAATAGTTCTGGGTATCCGTAGCCCAGCGAAGCAGCCCACAGATAGGCGCTGGCGATAATCTGGGTCAACAGATAGATCCAGCGTGCCCAGTTCCGTCCTTTTACCAGCGAAAATGCGCAGTAAATTTCGATAAATAGCAGCATCAGACTGCCCAGAAACACCAGCGTCAAATTCCAGGTCTGCACGCTGCGATGAATAAACTCACTGGTTCCACGAAACCCAAGCGTATTAAAAATCATCAACAGATCGAGACAGCGGATCATGATAATAGCCAGCGCCGCCACCTGCACCAAAGCAGGGACGTTTAAGCGAGCATGTGATGTGGATGATTTCTTAAAAAATCCCAACGCGTCGTCTTCCATGAAAACGGCGCAACCACCACAGCTGCGCCGTATAGACAGGTTGGCAGATTTTAGTTTTTTCAGCCGCGTCTTGCACGTTGGATATCGCGGATCCGTTGTTTTTCTGTTCGCGCCATCAGATACCACGCGATAAATCCGATAATTCCTACCACACCAAGGATCAGCGTCGCCAGCGCGTTGATCTCCGGGTTCACCCCCATACGTACGCTGGAGAACACCAGCATCGGTAACGTTGTGGCGCCAGGACCAGAGACAAAGCTGGCAATAACCAGATCATCGAGCGACAGCGTGAAGGCTAATAACCAACCGGAAATCACCGCCGGCATAATCATCGGCAGGGTGATGACGAAAAAGACCTTCAGCGGCGTGGCGCCGAGATCCATCGCAGCTTCCTCAATGGAGTGATCCAGTTCGCGCAAACGTGAAGAAATCACCACCGCCACATATGCCGTACAGAAAGTGACATGCGCCAGCCAGATGGTCAGCATGCCGCGATCCGCTGGCCAGCCGATGGCGTGAGCCAACGCAACAAACAGCAGCAGCAGCGACAAACCGGTAATAACATCCGGCATGACCAGCGGCGCGGTGATCATAAAGGCGAAACCATTTGAACCACGAAAACGACCAAAGCGCACCATTACCACGGCGGCGATGGTGCCAAGGATTGCCGCCATCGTCGCAGCACCCGCAGCAATCGTTAAACTCATGCCGACGGCGCTTATCATCGCGCTATCGTGGAAAAGCTCACCATACCAACGGGTTGACCAACCCGCCCATACCGTCACCAGCTTCGAGCTGTTAAACGAATAGATAACCAGCATTAGCATCGGCGCATACAGGAAGGTAAAACCCAGCACCAGGATAAAAATACGCCACGGCGAGCGAACGACCGGTAAGTTATTCATCCGTGTTCCCCCACGCTTTTTTGCTGATATTTATGGAACCACATGATTGGCACAATCAGTAACAGCAGCATAATAATGGCGACAGCAGAAGCCACCGGCCAGTCGCGGTTATTGAAAAACTCCTGCCAAAGCACACGGCCAATCATGATGCTATCCGGGCCGCCCAACAGTTCCGGGATCACAAACTCGCCAACAGCCGGAATAAATACCAGCATTGACCCGGCGATAATACCGCCCTTGGTCAACGGCACAATCACGCTAAAGAAGGTCTTCAGCGGCCGGGCACCTAAATCCAGCGCCGCTTCCACCAGCGAGTAATCGATACGGGTCAGCGCGGTATAAATCGGCAGCACCATAAAGGGCAAATAGGCGTAAACAATACCGATGTAGACCGCCAGATTGGTGTGCAAAATCGTCAACGGTTGGTCGATGACGCCCAGCCACATCAGGAAGTTGTTCAGCACGCCGTTGTTTTTCAGGATCCCCATCCAGGCATATACGCGAATTAAAAACGAGGTCCAGGACGGCAGGATCACCAGCAACAGCAGAATATTACGCGTTGAGGGTTTACTGTGCGCGACGGCCCATGCCAGTGGGTATCCCAGCAGCAGGCAACAGATTGTCGAAATTCCCGCCACCTGTAACGATTGCAGGTAGGCATCGAAATAGAGCGGATCGTCCGTTAACTGCAGGAAGTTGGCTAAGTTGAGTGTGATGGATAGCTGATCATCAGCCCATGAAACGATGTCCGTATAGGGAGGAATAGCGCGCGCCATTTCAGCCAAACTGATTTTGAAGACAATCAGAAAAGGCAGCAGAAACAGGAGCAGCAGCCACACATACGGCAGCGCGATCACCAGCTTGCGCCCGTGCTTCATTTGCAGCCGCGACATAAACAGCGTGAATCGCCCTGCTTTATCCACGCGTGCCGGAGGTTCAAGTGTACTCATCTTCGCTCCTTAAACCGTCAACACCACACAGCTGTCCGCATCCCAACATAAACGGACTTCGTCACCCCAGGTTGGTAATCCCTTGCGATAACGATGCTCATTTTGTAGCTGGGCGCTCAACATCTGGCCGCTTTTCAAACGTACGTGGTACACCGACAAATCACCCAGATAGGCAATGTGCACCACTTCGCCTACCGCGAAGTTATAACCCTCTGGCGGAGGGGCTTCGCAGAGCATGATTTTTTCCGGACGCAGCGCAACATACACCGGGACGTTATCGACAACAGAAGCATCGGCGTCCACTTTCAGCGGATGTACCAGACCAGGAGACTCAATCACCAGACCATCTTCCTGGCGTTCTTTTAGCAGTCCCTCAAAAACGTTTACCGAACCGATAAACTCTGCGCTGTAACGCGTAGTCGGATGCTCATAGATCTCTTCCGGCTCGCCAATCTGGACAAATTTGCCACGGTTCATGATCGCAATACGGCCCGCCATCGTCATGGCTTCTTCCTGATCGTGTGTCACCATCACGCAGGTCACGCCGACGCGTTCAAGAATATCCACCACTTCCAGTTGCATGCGGTCTCGGAGTTTTTTATCCAGCGCCCCCATTGGCTCATCCAGCAACAGCAGTTTTGGACGTTTTGCCAGGCTGCGCGCCAATGCCACGCGCTGACGCTGGCCGCCAGAAAGCTGATGTGGCTTGCGTTTGGCGAACTCCTGCATATGCACGAGTCCCAGCATCTCATTCACCCGACTGGCGATTTCAGCCTTCGGCAGTTTGTCCTGCTTGAGGCCAAAGGCAATGTTCTGCTCCACCGTCATGTGCGGAAACAGGGCATAGGACTGAAACATCATATTAATCGGACGCAGATAAGGCGGGACATGCGCTAAATCGACGCCATCAAGCATGATTTGCCCGGTAGTCGGCAGTTCAAATCCCGCTAACATGCGCAGCAGAGTCGATTTGCCACAGCCGGACGCGCCGAGCAGAGCAAATATTTCACCTTTGTAGATAGTAAGATTGACGTCATCAACGGCGTGCTGACCGTCAAATGACTTGGTCAGATTGCGAATTTCAAGCAGCGGGGTCAGCGCCTTGCGGATTTTCGCTTGTGGGCGTGGGGTTGCATCATTCACTCAGGTGCTCTCCGGCATAAAACAAAGAAACGGTGCAAATAACGCACCATAACGGTGCGTATTGCCGGGTTATATGTGTCCGGGCTCAACACTGCCCGGCAGGCAAAAATCCTGCCGGGTCATGTCCCAAACATCGGTTTATTTCCCGCTTTTTACCTTCGTCCATGCGCGGGTACGTACACGATCGATCTTCGGATCCTGTACTTTCAGTGTGAACAGCTTGGCGCGAACATCCGCAGGCGGGTAGATACCCGGGTTGTCACGAACCTCAGGGCTGACCAGAGCCGTCGCTTCTTTGTTGGCATTGGCATAAAACACGTGGTCGGAGATATGCGCAATCACATCAGGGCGCAGCAGGTAATTGAGGAACTGATAGGCTTCATCTTTGTTTTTCGCATCGGCAGGCATCGCGAATACGTCAAAGAACGCCATTGCACCTTCTTTAGGAATTGAGAAGGAGATATTGACGCCATTTTTCGCTTCTTTCGCACGGTTTGCCGCCTGCCATACGTCCCCTGCCCAGCCAATCGCGACGCAGGTATCACCGTTTGCCAGGTCGTTAATATATTGCGAGGAGTGGAAGTAGCGAATATTTGGACGCAGCTTCAACAGCAGATCGGTTGCTGGCCCGGTGTAATCATCCGCTTTGGTACTGTTTGGGTCTTTACCCAAATAGTTCAGCACCGTGGCAAATACCTCTTCTGGCGCATCGAGGAAAGAGACGCCGCAGCTTTTGAGTTTTTCCAGATTTTCCGGTTTGAGGATCAAATCCCAGCTGTTAACCGGCGCATCCGGCCCAAGCACCGCTTTGACTTTATCCACGTTATAGCCAATACCGGTCGTAGCCCACATGTACGGCATCGCGAACTTGTTGTCCGGATCGTGTTTACCCACCAGCTTCAGCAGTTCAGGATCAAGATTTTTCCAGCCCGGCAATTTGCTCTTATCCAGCGGCTGGAATACGCCCGCAGTCAGTTGACGCTCAAGGAAGCTGGCAGAAGGAACGACAAGGTCAAAGCCGGTACTGCCAGCCATGAGCTTACCTTCCAGTACTTCATTGGAATCAAATACATCATAGATAACTTTAATTCCGGTCTCTTTTTCAAAATTAGCCACCGTATCCGGGGCAATATAATCAGACCAGTTATAAATATGCAGCGTTTTTTGTTCAGCAGCGAGCGTGCCGGCAGAGATGGCCATCAGAGCACCCGCAACCAGGCCTGATAACCATTTTTTATTTAAGGCGGTCATAATCTCTTTCCTTCTGAAAGTTCGTTAACAAACGAACAAAAATGTCACACTCTAATGATATGCAAGAAACGTGCATATTCTTTCATGCAGCACCGATGAAAAGAGAGACCTCTCCTCATGCCGCTGTTGCTCGCTGGCATCCGCCTATGCATTCAACACACATTGTGGCCACAGGTCAGGTCACAAGGGACTGTTTAAATGATGACGTTGGTAAGCTTCGCAAGAATAACTTTAGCCAGGAATTGTGGATATAGCCCAGATTAAAAAACGTCTTTTATCAATTTTTTATGCAGGAATTGTCTATGACATAAAGCGGAAGGCGCTGAATCGAGGTGAATAATTCTTTAATGAAAGGTTAAATGCAGAATAAAAACAGGCAATACGCAACCGCTCTGGCAGCGGCTGCGCAATATATGTCCAGATTCAGGAAGAATTAATGGAGGAAATGAATTTCAGCGGTGCTGTTTTGCGCATCTTCTTCAGCATTAAATAACAGCTGATGCGCTCCGGCTTCGAGGATCACCATCGATATTTGCTCTTCGCTCTGGCGAACAAAACATTCAAACTGCTCAAACGTTACGCCCGGCGTAACGGATAAAGACTGGCAAACCACCAGCTTTGGCAGATTATCATCCTGCATATCCAGAAAAGCTTTCACCGTCAGTGAACTGGCATTGATCGCAGACAGATCGGCTGCCAGTGGCAGCAGTGCAGAAGGTCTGACTTCCGCCATCGCAGAAAACAGAATGACGTTATCGACCAAATCAACTTTTGCATCAAAGATGCCGTCAAAATTCTGCATGTGTGGCAAGTGCAGCGCCTGACAGGTATCGCATTCAAAAAAACTCATGCCCAGGTCGTCGAGCCATTGACGCAACGTATCCAGAGTGGGAACGACCAGTGATGTCATAATAATGTGCGACCTCTATTGATGAAAAAATACCGGCACAGCTTACGCAAAAAGAGCGTGTCATACCACGATCGCAATCGATATTGCGCTTAGCCGCCGATTTTAAGACAAAATTCAGGAGTAGCATGGCGCTCGATCCACAGGATCATTTTCGCGGCAATGTCTATCCCGGTAGTTTTCTCTACGCCTTCCAGCCCCGGAGACGCGTTGACCTCCATGACCAGTGGCCCTCGATCAGCGCGCAGAATATCAACGCCTGCAACATCCAGGCCCATAGTCCGGGCGGCTTTGAGCGCAATTTCTCTTTCGCGCGGCGTGATACTCGCAATAGTCGCCACACCACCGCGATGGAGATTAGAACGAAAATCGCCCTCTTTAGCCCGTCGTTCAATGGCGGCCACTACTTCATCGCCCACCACGAAACAGCGAATATCGCGCCCCTTCGCTTCTTTGATATATTCCTGAACCAGGATATGGGCATTCACCCCACGAAACGCATCTACCACGCTTTCTGCAGCCTGCCGCGTTTCCGCCAGCACCACGCCAATACCCTGGGTGCCTTCAACCAGTTTCACCACCAACGGCGCACCGCCAACCATGTCAATCATGTCGCTGGTATCGTCCGGAGAGTGAGCAATTCCGGTGATGGGTAAATCAATTCCCTGACGCGCCAGCAGCTGTAGAGAACGCAGCTTATCGCGCGCTCGCGTAATCGCTACCGATTCATTCAACGGATAGCTACCCAGCATCTCAAACTGGCGCAGCGCCGCCGTCCCATAAAAGGTAATCGCGGAACCAATCCGCGGGATCACCGCATCGAAATGAGGAAGCTGACGGCCCTTGTAATGAATAGAGGATGCCGCTGGGCTGATGTTCATATAGCAAGAAAGGGGATCGATAACTTCAACCAGGTGACCGCGCTGCATCGCCGCTTCACGCAGGCGTTTACAAGAATAGAGCGTTCCGTCCCGGGACAAAATGGCAATTTTCACCCTGCACCTCTCTGAATGACCTGGTAAAAGCTGGCGTATCATACACTGGGTTAAAATCTTTAGCGCGTGGCCCATCCCTGTTTATGCAAATATTCCAGGATAAAGGGGCGACTTTCTTTAATGATGGTACGGCGAATATGATCGCTCCAGGTGTCGCGGCGGGTATTGCTGCCTCGGGTCAGATAGTACTGCGCGAGCTGCTCATCATATTGCGCCAACACATCGCTGTTGAGTGGCTGATATTGATTTTCGTGCACCACAAGCGACGCGGGCAGCCGCGGCTTGATATCCGGGTTATCCGCAGGCCAGCCGAGGCACAAACCAAAGAGCGGAAGAACATGTTGCGGAAGCTTCAGCAGTTCGGTGACCGGCTCAATATTGTTACGCAGGCCACCAATAAACACGCCGCCAAGTCCCAGCGACTCTGCCGCCGTAAACGCATTTTGCGCCATCATTGCGGTATCAACCACGCCCAGCAGCAGCTGTTCCGCCAGCCCAAGTTGCGCGTCAGGGCAAATCTGCAAATGACGATTAAAATCAGCGCAAAACACCCAGAACTCAGCGGCCTGTGCCACATGCTTTTGGCCGCCAGATAAGGTAGCCAGCGATTCGCGCAGAGATTTATCCGTTATGCGAATGATCGTCGTGCACTGTAGAAAACTGGAGCTTGACGTTCCCTGAGCGGCGGCAATAATCGCCTCACGCTGTGCATCCGAAATGGCATCATCAGTAAAATGGCGAATGGAACGGTGGCTGCGGAGTAAATCAATGGTTGGAGTCATCTCTTTTGTCTCTGTCTGAATCAGTTGAATCACCGGGTGTGCGAGACATCAGTTGCGGTGCCAGCAGTTGAGCAACACGCCACATCAACGCCACCGCAGCAGGGAGCATCAGCAGTACGCCCAGAAATATCATCACCACGCAGGCTAACGGGCTGTTAAGCGGTGCGGGCAAGGTGAGGTAATCGTTAAGCGATAGCAGTGCCAGCGATAACAAAACCATCCCAATTATTTCCAGCATCAATACGCTTTTGGGTAATACACCAATTGTGCGCATACGCGGCCTCCCGGCGAAATGGCTTCCATTATAAAACGTTCCGGCTTGCCGTGTTTAACAGATATAGCTTGAGGATATCAAAGCAACAGGCTGAACCTGCTTTCCATCCGTCACAAATCGCGGCATCATAACCAGTATTGCCATCCGGCCTGATAAGTTCGAGGAGAAAGAGATGTTTGCCGTTATTTTTGGTCGCCCAGGGTGCCCGTATTGCGTGCGCGCAAAAGAATTAGCAGAAAAATTAAGCAGTGAGCATGACGATTTTAACTTCCGCTACATTGATATCCATGCTGAAGGAATTACCAAAGCAGATCTGGAAAAGACGGTAGGTAAGCCAGTTGAAACCGTTCCGCAGATTTTTGTCGATCAAAAACACATCGGCGGCTGCACGGATTTTGAAGCTTGGGCAAAAGAGAACATGAATCTGTTCGCCTGATAGCGGTTTCTACGCCCTCACCTTGAGGGCGTCATCAGTTCTTTTTCCGCCGTTGATGCTGATTGAATAAGCTACTGATAAATAAAAAACATAATGCGCCAAGCGCGCACCAAAACACCGCACTAAACAACCACGCCAGCTCTTGCCACAATGAACGCGTCGGCATAAAAACGAACCGCATCAGTAACAGGCAGCACGGCGCCGCCAACATTGCACCAAGCAGGGGTTTGAGCACTTCCCGACGATGGGAAAAAAAGCTTGCTGCAGCACCAGGTAAGATAAAAAACAACAATCCGACCTCAGGATGCCCTGCCGCTCTGAATGCCCCTTTCACGTTCAGCGTTAATGAAAGACACACCACAATAAAGAGCACAAAGCAGCAGACCGCACTCGCCCAACTTTGCTTATGTTTCAATCGTTCCTCCTGACACATTCTCTATCGAACACTCTTTTCGCCCGCAGGCGTCCAGTCAGATAAAGTAACTCGGCATTCCATGCCAAAAACACACCCACACGATTCTTATAGCCGTTGATACGTAATGAGATTAAACTAACCGCATATATTGTTATGCTGCATTATTCGGGGCTGTGTACGATGCTATCGCCCCTTAATTTCTGGCAAAAACATTAGCGTAAATTGCCATTTCTTTCAATAGCTTACTAGTAAACAAGAAGTTAGTCTCCGTGAATATAAACGTCGCAGATTTGTTAAATGGGAATTACATCCTGTTATTATTTGTGGTCCTGGCTCTGGGCCTGTGTCTGGGCAAATTACGTCTGGGTTCAGTCCAACTCGGTAATTCCATTGGCGTTTTAGTGGTCTCCCTATTATTAGGTCAGCAGCACTTTAGTATTAACACCGATGCATTAAATCTCGGCTTTATGCTGTTTATTTTTTGCGTCGGCGTCGAAGCCGGTCCCAACTTTTTTTCGATTTTTTTTCGCGATGGGAAAAATTATCTAATGCTTGCCCTGGTGATGGTCGGTAGCGCAATGCTGATCGCGCTGGGGCTGGGTAAGCTATTTGGCTGGGATATCGGCCTGACGGCGGGCATGCTGGCTGGCTCGATGACCTCAACGCCGGTACTGGTCGGCGCGGGTGATACCTTGCGCCATTCAGGAATGACAGGGACACAACTTTCAAGCGCTCTCGATAACCTGAGCCTGGGTTACGCCCTCACCTATTTGATTGGTCTGGTCAGCCTGATTGTTGGTGCGCGCTATTTGCCGAAACTGCAGCATCAGGACCTGCAAACCAGCGCCCAACAAATCGCGCGTGAACGAGGTCTGGATACCGACGCTAATCGTAAAGTGTACCTCCCGGTGATCCGCGCCTATCGCGTTGGCCCTGAGCTGGTGGCATGGGCCGATGGTAAAAATCTGCGCGAACTGGGTATTTATCGCCAGACCGGTTGTTACATTGAACGCATCCGTCGCAACGGCATTCTGGCCAACCCGGATGGCGACGCGGTATTGCAAATGGGCGATGAGATAGCCCTGGTGGGTTATCCGGACGCCCATGCTCGCCTCGATCCCAGCTTCCGTAACGGTAAAGAGGTGTTCGATCGCGATCTGCTCGATATGCGCATCGTCACTGAAGAAATTGTGGTAAAAAACCACAATGCCGTTGGTCGTCGCCTGGCCCAGTTGAAACTGACCGACCACGGTTGTTTCCTGAACCGCGTGATCCGCAGCCAGATTGAAATGCCTATCGATGACAACGTCGTGCTCAATAAAGGCGACGTGTTGCAGGTCAGCGGTGATGCTCGTCGCGTGAAAACCATTGCCGATCGTATCGGCTTCATTTCAATTCACAGTCAGGTGACCGATCTGCTTGCCTTCTGCGCCTTCTTTATCATCGGTCTGATGATCGGGATGATCACATTCCAGTTCAGTAATTTCAGCTTCGGCATCGGGAATGCGGCTGGACTGCTGTTCGCTGGGATCATGCTGGGCTTCCTGCGAGCCAACCACCCCACTTTTGGCTATATCCCACAGGGTGCGCTGAATATGGTGAAAGAGTTTGGCCTGATGGTATTCATGGCAGGCGTCGGTTTAAGCGCAGGCAGTGGCATTGGTAATGGCCTGGGTGCCGTCGGTGGTCAAATGTTGATTGCCGGCCTGGTGGTCAGCCTGGTTCCAGTTGTCATCTGTTTCTTGTTTGGTGCTTACGTATTACGCATGAACCGCGCCCTGCTGTTTGGTGCCATGATGGGCGCACGTACCTGTGCTCCGGCAATGGAAATCATCAGCGACACCGCACGCAGCAACATCCCTGCGTTAGGTTATGCAGGGACCTACGCGATTGCCAACGTTCTGCTGACATTAGCGGGGACACTCATCGTCATCGTATGGCCTGGTCTTGGTTAGCACTGAAATTTTCCCTTAATTGAAAAATTTTTTGCAGGTAAGCAGAACTTTTCTTCAAGGCGTCAGTCATAACTATTGCCACTGCTTTTCTTTGATGTCCCCAATTTGTGGAGCCCATCAACCCCGCCGTTTTGGTTCAAGGTTGATGGGTTTTTTGTTGCCTGAAATTTGCGTTCATCGCCTTCCACCTCTGAAACTCCTCCCAAATTTGCAGCATGCCGGTTATGGCACATACTTTAAAACGGTGCTTTATCGGGGATGGGGGTTAGTCATGTTGCTTACTGGCAAAGTCGCAGTAATTTTTGGTGGTAGCGGGGCTATTGGTAGTGCGGTTGCGCAGGCCATGGCGCGCGAAGGAGCCCATGTGTGTCTGGGTGCTCGCAGCCAGGAAAAACTTGAACGGACGGCCAGTATTATCCGAACGACAGGTGGTACAGTCGAAACCTTTATCACCGATGTACTCGACGAGCACAACGCATCGAAGGAAGTTACCCGCCTTGCGCAGCAAACTGGTGGAATAGATGTGGTGGTTAACGCAACGGGATTTATGCACGAACAGGGCAAACGCCTTGACGCATTATCCCTCTCTGAGTTTATGAGCGGCATCACCCCTTTTCTCTCGGCGCAGTTCAATATCGCTAAAGCCGTAACGCCGCACATGGGCGGCAATCGTGCGGGCGTCATTCTCAGCGTTGTTGCCCCCGCGGCTCCGATGGCGATGCCTGGTCATCTGGGTCATATTGTTGGTTGTGCAGGAACAGAGGCTTTTATTAAAGCGCTCGCCAGCGAGGTAGGACCGGCAAATATCCGGGTCGTCGGCGTGCGCTCGCATGCGATTGTGGATGCTGTTGCAGCTGGCTCCTATACCGGAGAAATTTTCTCCGCTAAAGCACAGTCAATGGGTTTAACCGTCGATCAATGGTTAGGGGGTGCGGCGCAAAGCACCATGCTCGCGCGCCTGCCTACGCTTGCACAAATCGCTGAGGTCATGACCTTTCTCTCTTCAGATCATGCCAGCGCCATGACCGCGACGGTGGTGAATATTACCGGAGGCGCTACGCACAGCTGACTGTCGCGGGTATCCCTGCGATACGCTCCACCATCAGCAAGATATCTTCTCGCTGCAGCGGTTTTTTGTCCGTTACAAAATGCAGCGTCATTCCTTCAATAAACGCATCCAGCGCCCGCGCCGTAACCGGGTCAAACCACTGCTCCAGCGTTTGTTGGCTGCGTAGCATCCAGTTCTGCATCACCGTTTTCAACGCTGGTTTACGGCTGGCAAAAGCATACAGCTGATACATGAGCTCCATATTATCAGGCGTTGTAACCTGAGAGCCGTAAATCATATCGGTAATGGCATGGCAAGCCTGCGACGCATCCTTAACATCGGCAAAAAAGTCCTGATACTGCAGCATCATCCTGTCAGTAAAACGGCCAAATGCCTCCATCAAAAGCTCATCAATTCCCGAAAAGTAATAGGTCATAGAACCCAGTGGCACCTCGGCAATCATAGCGATTTTACGGTGTGTAACCCCATGAATACCATGGGATATTACTGCATCCAGAGTCGCCTGAACTATTTTTTCCCGCCGCTGCGGATCGTTTGCACGTCGCACTACATTTCCTCTTATTGCATTTGTGTACAAATGTACACAGTCTTGCTAATGTTGTCTCCTTCCCTCTTTTCTTTGGCCCGAATTCATGACTGGCATCTCATCACGCAAAGCCTTAAGACGTCGCACCTGGGCGCTGTTCACGTTCTTCTTTTTACCAGGATTATTAATGGCCTCCTGGGCAACGCGTACCCCTGCCATCAGAGATATCCTCTCCATCTCCACTGCCGAAATGGGCGCGGTGTTGTTTGGGCTCTCTATTGGTTCGATGAGTGGCATACTTTGTTCGGCCTGGCTGGTGAAACGATTTGGCACGCGTAAGGTGATCCGCACCACCATGTCTTGTGCCGTTCTCGGAATGGCGATCCTCAGCGTAGCGCTCTGGCTGCATTCCGCATGGCTTTTCGCGTTTGGCCTGGGCGTATTTGGCGCCAGCTTTGGCGCGGCAGAAGTTGCCATCAACGTCGAAGGTGCGGCGGTTGAGCGCGAAATGAACAAAACCGTGCTGCCGATGATGCATGGTTTTTACAGTCTGGGAACGTTGGCAGGGGCTGGAGTTGGAATGATGCTTACCGCCTTCAGCGTCCCGGCTACCGCGCATATTCTTTTGGCTGCAATGGTTGCTATCACACCTATTTTCATCGCCATCAAAGCTATTCCTGACGGCACGGGCAAAAATGCCGCTGACGGTTCTCACTCCGGTGAAAAAGGCCTGCCTTTTTATCGTGATATCCAGCTATTGCTGATCGGCGTTGTAGTGCTGGCGATGGCATTTGCTGAAGGTTCCGCCAACGACTGGCTTCCACTGTTAATGGTGGACGGACATGGATTTAGCCCGACATCAGGCTCGCTGATTTATGCCGGTTTTACGCTGGGTATGACCGTTGGGCGATTTACCGGTGGCTGGTTCATCGACCGTTACAGCCGCGTTGCGGTGGTGCGCGCCAGTGCACTGATGGGCGCTCTCGGGATTAGCCTGATTATTTTTGTCGACAGCTCTTGGGTGGCCGGTGTGTCCGTTATTCTGTGGGGACTCGGCGCATCGCTCGGCTTCCCGCTGACCATTTCAGCTGCCAGCGACACCGGTCCCGATGCCCCAACCCGCGTCAGCGTTGTGGCGACCACCGGTTACCTGGCGTTCCTTGTTGGACCGCCGCTGCTGGGCTATCTGGGTGAACACTATGGCCTGCGCAGCGCTATGTTAGTGGTGCTGGCGCTGGTGCTTGTCGCCGCCGTCGTCGCGAAAGCGGTAGCGAAACCGGATCTCAAAAATACTACGGTGATGGAGAACAGCTAATGAGTATCAAATTAATTGCAGTCGACATGGACGGCACATTTTTAAGCGACCAAAAAACCTATAACCGTGAGCGCTTTATGGCGCAATACCGCCAGATGAAAGAACAAGGGATCCGCTTTGTGGTCGCCAGCGGCAACCAATATTATCAGTTGATTTCCTTTTTCCCCGAACTGGCCAATGAGATCTCATTTGTCGCCGAAAACGGTGGTTGGGTGGTCAGTGAAGGAGAAGATGTCTTTAACGGCGAACTGGCTAAAGACGATTTCCATGCCATCGTAGAGCATCTGCTGACCCGCGCCGATATCGACATTATTGCCTGTGGTAAAAACAGCGCCTATACATTGAAACAGTACAGCGATGAGCATAAGAACGTTTCCGCCATGTATTATCATCGTCTTGAATTTGTAGATAATTTTGACAACCTCAGCGACGTTTTCTTCAAGTTCGGGCTGAATATTTCCGACGACCGAATTCCACAGGTACAGGCCGATCTCCACGAGGCGATTGGCGATATTATGGTACCGGTTCATACCGGCTACGGCAGCATCGACTTAATAATTCCCGGCGTGCATAAGGCTAACGGTCTGCGCCTGCTGCAACAACGCTGGAATATTAACGACAATGAAGTTGTTGTGTTTGGCGATGGCGGAAATGATATTGAGATGCTGCGTCAGGCAGGATTTAGTTTTGCAATGGCCAACGCCCATGAGCCGGTGATCGAGGCGGCAAAATATCGCGCAGGCTCGAACAACGAAGAGGGCGTTCTGGATATTATCGACCGCGTGTTAAAGAATGAAGCACCGTTTACGCATTAACGGCTCAGCACAGACGGCAACAAAATGATGGCATGATCTATTCATAATCTGCCTCAAATTAACCCGCTGGATTATTACTTCCAGTGAATATTTCAGGCGAGCGGATCATGAAGAAAAGTGTACTGATGGCGACATTGTTGCTGGGCTTTGCGGGGACAACATTTGCACAAAGCGTTACCGTTGATGTCCCCAGCGGTTATAAAGTGGTGGTAGTACCCTCTTCCGTCAGCGTGCCCCAGGCGGTCAGCGTAACGACCGCACCACAAACGGTATATGTTGCTCCAGCGCCTGCTCCGGCCCCTGTCTATCGCGCACATCCTTATGCGCGACATGTGGCAAGCGTCGGTGAAGGGATGGTTATCGAACATCAGATTGACGACCACCACTAAGTTGTCGCCAGGCCCGGACAACCGTAATACTGGTCAGTTAAGATCTTTGGTGAGCGGTAGGCCGGATAAGGCGTTTACGCCGCCATCCGGCAATTTGCTACAGGCCGCCGGATGGCGCTTCGCTTATCCGGCCTACAGCGTGATTCTCTTATCAACATAATGATGAATTTATCGGCGTCATTATGCTTATCTGCGCTGGATTGCGGAAATCCGGGCCTTAACCTTCCCGGGAATTCCCTACCCGTTTATCTTTCAGGAAGATAACCATCAGAATCAGCCACAGTACGCCGCTTGCCAGATTGAACAAGCTGAATAAGCCGTTCCCTCCCAGCAGATACGCGTGTTTACTCAGCTCAATACCAACGGTAAAAATCAGCATCTGCAGCATACCCATTGCGGCAGAAACGGTACCCTTACTCATTTCGCTGGCAAACAGCGTCAGGCGCACCAGCCCCGCATTCGCCACGCCAATGCCAAACGCATAGATACTCAAACCCGCCGTCATCCATAGATATGCATGGGATGACACCACCGTGGCCGCAGCGGCAATAATCAGGCCAACGGCGATTGGCCAGCCGCCCATGATAATTAGCGAACGCACGGTTTTTCGCGAAGTCAGACGCGCCAGCACCAGGTTACCAGCAATCAACGCGCCAAAAATCGGCACCTGCAACAGACCATATTCGTAGCTGCTGAGATGTTCACCGCTGATGATAATAATCGGGGACTGCGCAATCCACGCCAGTAACGGCAGGCTGACAAAACCCAACGCCAGTGCGCCTGCAACGAAGCGCACGTTCCTCAGCACCAGCTTATAATCCTTGCCCAACTCTTTAATGGACAGCTTTTCACCAAGCCGGGTTGCCGTTTCCGGCATCGCGCGTTGCAGACCAAAAAAGGAGATGGCCGCCAGAGCAGCAAACAGGATAAACATCCCTTCCCACGGCAGAACATGTACCCAGGCTGCGCCTACCAACGGACCCAGCAGTGGCGCAATCAGCGCCACGTTTGCCATCAGCGCGGTAATTTTTATGCAGACCGCTTCTTCAAAAGATTCCTGAATGGCGGCGTAACCCACCGCACCAATAAAGCACAGGCTTATCCCCTGCAAAAAACGCAGGAAGGTAAATTGCTCAATATTCTGTGCAAGCAGGGTTGCAAGGCAGGTAACGATGAACCAGATCACGCCGGTTAACATTACCGGGCGACGACCAATACGGTCCGACAGCGGTCCTAACAACCACTGCAAAAACATGCCGCCTGCCAGATAGGCGGTCATAGACGTAGGTACCCAATCTAATCCGGCGTTATATTGCGCCACCACCGCCAACATTCCGGGCTGGATCATATCGTTGCCGATATAAGTGGAGAATTCGTAAAGCACCAGACAGAGCGGGAAAAGTAATGCCTGACGCCCTAAACGGACGCCTGAAGATAAACGGTTCTGCATGCAATCTCTTAACTATAGAAAAATCGCGCAAAGTGTAATAAATGCGCCGTACTGGTGATAGTGAATTATGTGATTTGAAAGCAAAATGCGCACATTTTTACACTCATTTGCTCAAGAACATTTTGCTTTAAGGTTAATTTAAGTTGAGACCGCTATCATGCTCAATAAGCCTCATAAATTGTCTTAAAAATCGTCATTTAACAGGCAAATAAGACAAGACCGCTTTTTATCCCGTGAAAGCAATTTTATGCTCTTCCCCCTATGGGCCTTTTTAACGATTACACTGAGTCTGGACGTTATGCTGGAAAATCTGAACAATTCTCTTTTTTACTTGATCAATGCAACACCCGACTCTGCGCAATGGGCAATTTCGCTCGCCATTTTCATTGCCAAAGATCTGATCAGCATTGTGCCGCTGTTAGCCGTTGTGCTCTGGCTTTGGGGACCTCGTGGTCAGGTTACGCTCCAGCGCCAGTTGGTCATCAAAATGGCCATTGCGTTAGTAGTCGGTCTGACGATTTCCTGGCTGATGGGGCATCTTTTCCCCCACGATCGTCCGTTCGTTAACCACATCGGCTATAACTTCCTGCACCATGCGGCAGATGACTCTTTCCCGAGCGACCACGGTACGGTTATCTTTACCTTTGCTCTGGCCTTTCTGTTCTGGCATCGCTTGTGGACGGGTGCTCTGCTGATGGTTGTCGCCGTGGCGATTGCCTGGTCACGTGTTTACCTTGGCGTTCACTGGCCGCTGGATATGCTGGGCGGATTACTGGCCGGGTTGATCGGTTGCCTGAGCGCCCAGATGATCTGGCAACGGTTCGGCACAACCTTGTACCTCGGCTTGCAGACGTGCTATCGCACCTGCTTCGCTCTCCCCATCCGTAAAGGTTGGGTACGTGACTAACCCGCGGTAAAAAGAGTAGTATTAAGCGCGAAACTGAGCACTTAATCTATTCTCCAGGGGAACTATGGAAACTCGACGCGACGAGCGTATTGGTCAATTACTGCAGGCGCTGAAACGCAGCGATAAATTACACCTCAAAGAAGCCGCGACGTTGCTGGGCGTATCTGAGATGACCATTCGTCGCGACCTGAATAATCATGATGCTCCCGTCGTGCTGCTCGGGGGCTATATTGTTCTGGAACCCCGCAGCGCTAACCACTATTTAATCAGCGATCAAAAATCCCGTCTGGTTGATGAAAAGCGTCGCGCTGCCCAGCAGGCGGCGAGTCTCGTGCAGGCGCATCAGACCATCTTTTTCGATTGCGGTACGACCACGCCGTGGATCATTGAAGCGATCGACAATGAACTGCCCTTCACCGCAATCTGCTACTCGTTGAATACGTTTTTGGTACTGCAGGAAAAACCGCAGTGCCGCGTCATTCTGTGTGGTGGTGAATTCCATGCCAGTAACGCGATTTTTAAACCGCTCGATTTCCAGGAAACGCTGAACAACCTCTGTCCGGATATCGCCTTTTATTCCGCAGCAGGTGTTCACATCGAAAAAGGCGCGACCTGCTTTAATCTGGAAGAACTGCCGGTGAAGCACTGGGCAATGTCGATGGCGCAGCATCACGTTTTGGTGGTCGATCACAGCAAGTTTGGTAAGGTGCGACCTGCAAGGATGGGGGAATTAAAACGCTTTGATACCATCATCAGTGATAACCGCCCTGACGATGCGTTTGTTGAGTACGCTAAAGCGCAACGTATCACGCTGAAGTACTAACAGATACTGCCGGACGGCGATTGCGCCATCCGGCAATAGATAAGATTAAGAGAACCAACCACCAAACCACTGGTGGAATTTCATCATCACAAAGTCCCACATGCGGCTAAAGAAACCACCCTCTTCCACATCTTCCATCACCATCAACGGACGCTGCTCAATGGATTTTCCGTTCAACTGGAAGTCGATAGTGCCCACAACCTGACCTTTCTTCAGCGGTGCTGTTAGCTGTGGTTCAGTCAGGGTAAAGCTGGCCTTCAGGTTTTTGAGCTGGCCACGCGGAATGGTCACAGAACCCCCTTCTCCGGCGCCCAAATTCACTTCACTCTTATCGCCAAACCAGACGCGCTGGGTCACGAAAGTCGCATCCGGCTTGATCGGCGTAACGGTTTCAAAGAAGCGGAAGCCCCAGGTCAGCAGCTTTTCTGACTCATTAAAACGAATGCGGTCGGTTTTTGCTCCCAGCACCACGGAGATCAGGCGCATATCGCCCTGGGTCGCGGAGGCCACCAGGTTGTATCCCGCCCCGGCAGTGGTCCCGGTTTTCATACCATCCACGTTCAGGTTGGTGCTCCACAACAGACGGTTGCGGTTCGGTTGACGTATTTTATTGAAGGTAAATTCTTTCTCTTTGTGAATAGCGTACTCTTCCGGCACATCGTGGATTAACGCCTTCCCGAGCAACGCCATATCACGTGCGGTACTGAACTGTCCTGCCGCATCCAGGCCGTGTACCGTCTGGAAAGTCGTGTTAGTCAGCCCCAGTTTTTTCGCATAGCCGTTCATCAGACCAATAAAGGATTCCTGGCTGCCGGCAACGTAATCAGCGAGTGCAATACAGGCATCGTTACCTGACTGAATGATAACGCCTTTATTCAAATCGGACACCGCAACCTGATCGCCGGGCTTGAGGAACATGACCGACGAACCGCGCAGGGCTGGATTACCGGTCGCCCAGGCGTCTTTGCCCACGGTGACCATGTCGTTGAGGTTAATTTTTCCGGCCTTCAGCGCCTGCCCAACCACATAGCTGGTCATGATTTTGGTCAGACTGGCAGGATCCAGTTTCTCATCAGCATTACCTTCCGCCAGCACCTTACCACTGGCGTAATCCATCAGAATCCACGCGCGCGCGTCCACGCTCGGCGGGGCCGTCGGTTGCTCCGCCGCCTGTACGGTCGGCACCAAAAGGATTAAGAGTGCAGAACCTGCAGCAAAGCTGCGAAGTGAAGAGAAGTATTGCGTCATAAATGCCACCCGAGTATCCATTCCAAAAAACCACGTCATACCACACCGTGTTTACACAAAACCGGCCAAGCGACCTCGACCAACCCATGCAGAAAAAGTCTGATGGATGACGTGTAAAAATAAGTGCGGTGAGTAATAACGCACTAACGAGCTTAAAGAAACCGTAAGTTGGTAAAGTTTTTAAAGTTTATGCAATAACGCCGCGCTGCGCTGCTCCTGGCACGATTTTTTTAGACTTTGTTGCGTAAATATTAGGTTTACCCCACCATGTGAGCTAGTCAGATGGCATCTGCAGCCATAAAGCTGCTCAATTAATTTGCGGGGTTACTATGATTACACTGTGGGGTCGCAATAACTCGACCAACGTAAAAAAAGTATTGTGGACGCTCGAGGAACTGGAACTGCCATATAACCAAATTCTGGCGGGCGGGCAGCATGGCGGTAACCGCGATGCCGACTATCTGGCACTGAACCCGAACGGACTGGTCCCGCTACTACGCGATGATGAAACGGACGTTGTTCTGTGGGAATCCAATACCATTGTCCGCTATCTGGCCGCTCAGTACGGACAAAAACGTTTGTGGATTGACGCCCCGGCCGCGCGCGCCGTCGGTGAAAAATGGATGGACTGGGCAAATCAGACGCTAAGCCCTGCGCATCGGATTATCTTATTTGGTTTGGTCAGAACACCTGCCGATCAGCGCGATATGGCGGCCATTGAGGCAAGTAAGCAAGTTTGCGATAACCTGTTTGCCATTCTGGATGACGCGCTGGCAGACCAGCCATGGTTCTCCGGGGCTGAATTTGGCACCGCGGATATCGCTGTGGCACCGTTCATCTATAACCTGTTCAACGTTGGCCTGAGCTGGACCCCGCGCCCGCATCTGGAACGCTGGTATCAACAACTGACCGAGCGCCCGGCGTTTCAAAAAATCGTGATGATCCCGGTCAGCTAACCAAATCAGGGACTCACTTTCAGTAATTCCCCGTCGGACTCGTCGGTTAGCACGTACAAATAACCGTCTGGTCCGACGCGCACATCACGGATCCGCTGCCCCCTTTCCTGCAACAGGCGACCATCCTCAGTCACCGTATTCCCTTTAACGCTCAGCACGATCACTTCTTTATCTTTCAACGCGCCGATGAACAACTTTTGCCGCCACTGCGGGAAGGTACCGCTATTGTAAAAAGCCATTCCACTAACCGCCGGCGACTTTTCCCAGTAAAAGATGGGTTGTTCCGTGCCAGCAACAATTTGACCTTTTGCTTCGGGAATTTTCAAACCACTGTAGTTAACCCCCCAGGTCGCGATAGGCCAGCCGTAGTTTTTCCCTTTCTCGGGGATATTAATCTCATCGCCTCCGCGTGGACCATGCTCATTGAGCCACAGCACATCACTCCACGGATTCATCGCCATCCCCTGCGGGTTGCGGATGCCATACGACCAAATCTCTGCCCGCGCTCCCGCCTTGTTCACAAACGGATTATCCGGCGGAATTTTGCCCTCGTCGGTCAGTCTGACTAATTTACCCTGCAATTTATCCAGGTCCTGGGCGGTAGCGCGTTGATTATTCTCTCCCAGGCCAATAAACAGATAACCGTTACCATCAAATACCAGACGTCCACCAAAATGGTTCCCGGTGGAAAGCTTTGGCTGTTGGCGAAAAACGGTCTGAAATCCTTGCAGATGTTTGAGATCGTCACTCAATCGCCCGTAGCCTACCGCGGTGCCCGCTTTGCCTTCGCGGTCGGCTTCAGCGAAGCTTAGCCATACCCGGCGAGATTGTACAAAATCCGGTGCTAACGCCACATCAAGCAGTCCTCCCTGACCATTCGCCCAGACTTTTGGTACGCCGGTCAGCGGGTCGGAAAGCCCTTTATCAGGCTGCCAGAGTCGAAGCTGTCCACCTTTGAGCGTAATGAGCATACCGCGGTTATCGGGTAAAAAAGCCAGTGACCATGGGTGATCGAGTTTAGTTTGCAGCACTTCCACTTTTACCGCGGCGGCATAAGTGGAAAGTAGCGCGAATGAGGCAGCACAGAGAAAGAGTCGACGCATAACACCTCCTGAATAGCTCTGCATAAAGCGTAGCCAGCAAGGGGAATTATCCTGCCACATTTACATAAGCTTAACGAAAAGGGGGAGCGCCCTCCCCCTGATTCAGACGTGTTCCAGCGTTGGGTAAGATTGCAAACTCTGGATACTTAGCGTCAGCGTTGTCAGGCAGTTTTCCAGTTTCTCTGCGTTAACGGCGATAAACGTTGGACAATCGTGATGTCCACTCATAAGACAAACAGCGGCGGCGGCTAACGCCCCTTCAGCACGATGAAGGGCATTCCACTCTTCCTGATCAAGATGCATACCGTGAAGCTGTGATTGCTCGTGCAATTCGCGATTCAGTGCAAAAAAAACATCACGCAGGCGATCGCTCTCGCTAACTGACATGTAGCCTTTCGCTTTTCTCAACTGCAGATAAGCGGCAAGTTCGATACGGGCGTTTATCAATTTGTTGAGAAGATCGGTTCTCAGTCTGTCAACAACCATACTTTGTTCCTCCTCTTTCCAACTATGGTGCAACTTAATAGTATGGTTGTTTTTTGAACAAATAGATGTCCTACATCAATAAAGCCCAATTGATTAACATAATTTACAATGTTACAACTTTATTCTGTACGCTTATCGAAGGCGCCCAGTGTCTGACTCGCCTGACTTTTTTTGCTATACCTGATGTGGTTACTGCCATTGTGTTGATGATGAGGGGTCTATGTCGAAAGCAAATGATGCAGAAAAAATACGCACACTATCAAAAATAGATCTCAATCTGCTGACCATTTTCTGTTTGATCTATAGCGTGGGTAGCATTTCCAGAGTTGCTGACATGCTGAACATATCACCTTCCGCCGTCAGCCAGTCATTAAGAAAACTGCGCGAAATGATGGGTGATAATCTTTTTGTCCGTAGCGGGAATGCACTGTTACCGACGGTCTATTCTGATGAACTGTATGATAATACAATCCCAATTATCGATAAGCTGTCAACGCTGATGCCGCTTTCCACGCCTGCCGCCAAGAAAAGGTTAACGCTTTATACGGAATCTTTTATTTCCCCTATCGTTATTCCAGATGTCACCGCCAGAATAATCGAGACTGACGCCGATATCAGCCTCCTGCACCTTACCGCCGACCTGAATGAACAGAGTATTATTGAACTGCTGAATATGCGTCAGGCAGATGTCGTTTTTTCTACCTTTTCTGTAGAGTCAGCAAGTCTTTCATGCCAGAAAATATGCGATATGCGCCTGGTGCTGGCGGCCTCGCAGAATAATTCTTTATATGGTAACACCATCAGTGAAGCGCAATTCAGAAACGCTAACCTGGTCGGTTACAATACTAAGAATGAGAAAATCATTTATCATCGCAGTATTGTGGATAAAAAATTCAGAACCGGAGAACGCTGCCTGCTTACCTCATCGTTTACGGCGATTCTGACGATTGTGTCCAATACCCATTGTTTAGGGGTGATCCCGGAAAAGGTATTTGAAACACACGCTCAGCTGTATGGACTAAAAAAAATAAACACTCCGTTTCCCTTGCCACAATTTAGCGTGTTTGCCTCATCGCGCAAAGAAAGCAATACCCACAAAATCCTCTCACCTATTCTGGCTGATTTGCAAACAGCCTCCCTGTGATGAAAACCAGAGAGGCTGAGCGTTAGAAAAACTGATTACACGCGAATTTTTGCTATGCGCCAGATATGGTCGGCATATTCCTGAACCGTTCTGTCCGACGAGAAATACCCCATGTTAGCAATATTGTGCATGGTTTTTGTCGTCCACTCCCGGGGAGTACGATACAACTCGTCCACCGAATCCTGGCAATCTACATAGCTGCGATAATCGCCCAACACCTGATAGTAGTCGCCGAAGTTAATCAATGAATCCAACACCTCTCTATAACGCCCTGGCTCCTGCGGACTGAACACCCCCGTACCGATTTGCGTCAGCACCTGATGAAGTTCCTCATCCTTTTCAAAGATGTGCCTCGGGTCATAGCCATCACGTCGCAGAGTTTCAACCTGATTCGCCGTATTGCCAAAGATAAAGATGTTATCTTCCCCAACGTATTCGCGCATTTCGATATTCGCACCGTCGAGCGTACCGATAGTCAGCGCACCATTCATACCGAATTTCATATTACTGGTCCCGGAGGCTTCCGTCCCGGCCAGGGAAATTTGCTCTGACAGATCGGCTGCCGGAATAATTAGCTGAGCAAGACTGACGCTGTAATCCGGAATAAATACTACTTTCAGTTTGCCGCCAATCTGCGGATCGTTATTGACTAACTGCGCCACATCGTTAATCAAGCGAATAATTTGTTTTGCCATGTGATAAGAGGAGGCTGCTTTTCCGGCAAAGATATTCACTCGCGGTACCCAGTTGGCATCCGGCGCGGCTTTGATCCGGTTATAACGTGTAATAACGTGGAGCACATTCATGAGTTGCCGCTTGTACTCGTGGATGCGTTTCACCTGCACATCAAACAGCGCATCAGGATTCACCACCACGCCGTAGTGAGTGGCAATATGGTGCGCCAGCCGCTGCTTATTTTCACGTTTCGCACGATGCACAGCCTCATTCACCGACGGATAATCTATAAACTGCTTCAGCTCGCCCAGCTGCATTAATTTAGTCCGCCAGCTGTCACCGATATTTTCGTCCAGCACTTTGGCAAGCGGTGGATTCGCCAGCGCCAGCCAACGACGCGCAGTCACACCATTGGTTACGTTGGTGAAACGCAGGGGAAAAATATTCGCAAAATCTGCAAACAGTGATTCGGTCATCAGTTTTGAATGCAATGCCGACACGCCGTTAACCTTATGACTGACAACTACTGCCAGCCAGGCCATACGAACGACGCGACCATTGGATTCATCAATTAACGACACACGTTTCAGTAGATCGCTGTCATTACGATAACGTTCCTGTAAGGTCTTCAGAAAACGATCGTTAATCTCAAAAATAATCTGCAAATGGCGCGGCAAAATTCGACTTAGCATTTCTACTGGCCAGGTCTCCAGCGCCTCACTCATCAACGTATGGTTGGTATAAGAAAAAATCTGACAGGTCACGTCAAACGCGTTATCCCAACTAAACTGATGATGATCAATCAATAAACGCATCAACTCAGGGATCGCCAGTACCGGATGCGTATCATTAAGGTGAATCGCAATTTTATCGGCCAGATTGTCGTATGTTTTGTGCAACTGATAATGACGACTCAGAATATCCTGAATCGTCGCCGAGGCCAGGAAATAGGCCTGGCGTAAACGCAATTCACGCCCCGCATCGGTGGAATCATCCGGGTACAAAACCCGCGAGATACGATCGAAGTGGTATTTGTTTTCCACTTCAGTAGCAAAGTCGGCCTGCTGATTCAGTTTGCCCGCATTAACTTCGCTATTCACCTGCACGTTCCACAAGCGTAACGTATTAGTCGTGTCCGTCGCATAACCTGGAATAATTTGATCATGCGCCACGGCCAGAATATCCTCAGTTTCAAGCCAGCGGGTTTTATTCCCCTCCTGTTGAACACGCCCGCCAAAACGTACTTTATAATGCGTATTATGACGTTTGAACTCCCAGGGATTACCGTATTCCAGCCAATAATCCAGCGACTCTTTTTGTACACCGTTAACGATATTTTGTTTGAACATACCGTAGTTATAACGAATACCGTATCCACATCCCGGCAACCCAAGCGTCGCCAGTGAATCAAGGAAGCAGGCCGCCAGACGACCGAGACCACCATTACCTAACCCGGGATCGTTTTCTTCATCAATCAGTTCTTCCAGTTCAAGCCCCATTGCCTCCAGCGCGCTTCTGACTTCGTCATAAATACCTAAAGAGAGCAATGCATTGGATAGCGTACGACCAATTAAAAATTCCATCGACAGATAATATACCTGGCGCGCATCCTGAGAGAATTGCGCCCGATTAGAACGGTGCCAGCACTCGACCATCCGATCGCGTACCGCATATAACGTCGCATTAAGCCACTCCCGTTTCGTGGCGATTGCGGGATCTTTGCCAATAGTGAATAAAAGCTTATTAGCAATATCATCTCTAAGTTTATCAACATCAGAGTCCGTGGCGACCGGAAGTGGCGAAATATACATATTAACGTTACCTTTCAAATTTTGTAGGATGGTAATAGACAGGTGAATTATTTAAAGTTTGGGTACGTGAGCGTTAGATTTTTGTCGAATATTTTCATGACTGGCGATGAACGTTAATTCTGTCATTAATACACGCCAACTTAAGCCTGTGGCAAGTGAGATATAATATAAACTCACACCATTAGCATAAAGAGTTTTAGCCATTTCAAGTTTCGACTTCAAAACAATATCTTTCAAATTAAACCTCATTAGTAACGCTCGACGAGATAAAATTTACGATAATGAGTGTCTATAGCCAAGAAGCGGCACTTAAAGCCGGAATTAGACTCACTAAACACCTTTCACTGACCGATCTACTCTTTATAGGTATCGCTCTTTATTCTCTCCGTCTTATGCTGATCAGATATAGATGTACCGTGAAGGCATCTGTATAATCCCCCGATTACGAGCAATGTACAGTATAAGAAAATGGCAAAAATTGGTTTTATATCACTAGGTTGTCCGAAAAACCTCGTCGATTCTGAGCGCATCCTGACCGAACTTCGTACCGAAGGCTATGATGTTGTGCCAAGCTACGACGACGCGGATATGGTTATCGTTAATACCTGCGGCTTTATCGACAGTGCGGTTCAGGAGTCCCTGGAAGCAATTGGCGAAGCGCTGAATGAGAACGGTAAGGTGATTGTCACCGGCTGTCTGGGCGCGAAAGTCGATCAGATCCGTGAAGTCCACCCGAAGGTACTGGAAATCACCGGGCCGCATAGCTATGAACAGGTTCTGGAGCACGTTCACCACTATGTGCCAAAACCAAAACACAACCCGTTCCAGAGCCTGGTTCCTGAGCAGGGCGTTAAGCTGACTCCTCGCCATTACGCCTATCTGAAGATTTCCGAGGGCTGTAACCACCGCTGCACGTTCTGCATTATTCCATCCATGCGCGGCGATCTGGTGAGCCGTCCGATTGGCGACGTCCTCAGCGAAGCCAAGCGTCTGGTCGATGCGGGCGTGAAAGAGATTCTGGTAATCTCCCAGGATACCTCTGCTTACGGTGTAGATGTGAAGCATCGTACCGGTTTCCATAACGGCGAGCCGGTCAAAACCAGCATGGTTGATCTGTGCGAACAGTTATCAAAACTGGGGATCTGGACGCGCCTCCATTACGTCTACCCTTACCCGCACGTTGATGATGTGATCCCGCTGATGGCGGAAGGCAAAATCCTGCCGTATCTGGACATCCCGTTACAGCATGCCAGCCCGCGTATTCTTAAACTGATGAAACGCCCGGGCTCCGTGGACAGACAGCTGGCGCGCATCAAGCAGTGGCGTGAAATCTGCCCTGAACTGACGCTGCGCTCCACCTTCATTGTTGGTTTCCCGGGTGAAACGGAAGAAGACTTCCAGATGTTGCTCGACTTCCTGAAGGAAGCGCGTCTGGATCGCGTGGGCTGCTTTAAATACAGCCCGGTAGAAGGCGCTGGCGCTAATGACCTGCCGGATCAAATCCCGGAAGAGGTGAAAGAAGAACGCTGGAACCGCTTTATGCAATTGCAGCAGCAGATCTCTGCTGAACGTTTGCAGGAGAAAGTGGGCCGCGAGATTCTGGTTATCGTTGATGAAGTTGACGAAGAAGGCGCAATTGGTCGTAGCATGGCTGATGCTCCAGAAATCGACGGCGCGGTATACCTGAATGGTGAAACCAAGGTGAAACCTGGCGATATCATCCGCGTGAAGGTCGAAAACGCAGATGAATACGATCTGTGGGGCACCCGCGTTTAATTAGCGTAACCCAACGTAGGCCGGATAAGGCATTTATGCCGCATCCGGCAATGCCTGATGGCGACGCTGAAGCGTCTTATCAGGCCTACGGTTTACCCTTTAATTTTCGGGTCCAGCGCGTCGCGCAGACCATCTCCCAGTAAGTTAAACGCCAGCACCGTCAGGAATATCGCTACCGCCGGGAAAATCGCCACGTGCGGCGCGATCACCATATCAGCGCGCGCTTCATTAAGCATTGCCCCCCACTCCGGCGTCGGCGGCTGTGCGCCTAATCCCAGGAATGACAAGCTCGCGGCAGAGATAATCGACGTACCAATTCGCATGGTAAAGAAGACCACGATCGATGAGACCGTTCCAGGCAGAATATGGTTGAAGATGATGGTCGCATCGCTGGCACCAATACTGCGCGCAGACTCAATAAACGTCTGTTGCTTCAGCACCAGCGTATTCCCGCGCACCAGGCGCGCGAAGGCTGGAATGGAGAAAATGGCCACGGCAATGATCACATTAGCAATTCCGCTGCCCAGCACGGCGACCACGGCTATCGCCAGCAATATCCCCGGAAAGGCGAACAGCACATCGCAGATTCGCATGATCAGTCGATCCCACCAGCCTTCGTAGTATCCCGCCAGCAGCCCCAGTACCGTACCAATCGCCGCGCCAATAAACACGGCAAAGACCCCTGCCGCCAGCGAGATTTGCGCGCCAACCAGCACGCGGCTAAAAATATCCCGTCCCAGTGAGTCAACGCCAAACCAATGCAGCATCGACGGCCCATCATTCAAACGGTCATAATCGAAGTAATTCTCGGCATCAAATGGCGTCAGCCAGCGGGCAAAAATCGCCACCATGATCAGGAGCAATACAAACAGCCCAGCGACCATCGCCATGTGCTGTCGACGGAACCGACGCCAGAACTCATGCCACGGTGTGCGTATCTGCTCTGGCTTAACAAGGGGCATCGCATTTAAAATCGCCTGTCGGCGCCAGTTAAAAAATCGCATCCTTACTTGTACCTGATAGCCGGATTAATGGCAGCGTAGAGCACATCCACCACTAAGTTAATAAGAATAAATTCCAGAGAAAACAACAGTACCTCGGCCTGAATCACCGGGTAGTCGCGCATTTCGACGGAGTCCACCAACAGTCGCCCAAGCCCAGGCCAGTTGAACACCTTCTCAACCACGATTGATCCACCAAGCAAAAAGCCAAACTGTAGTCCCATCATGGTGACCACCGGGATCATCGCATTACGCAGACCATGTTTTAACACCACCCAGGTTTCACTCACCCCTTTAGCCCGCGCGGTACGCATATAATCTTCGCTGAGCACATCAACAAACGAGGCGCGAGTAAATCGGGCTAACACCGCAGCCACCGCCGCGCCCAGCGTAATAGACGGGAGGATATAGTGCATCCAGGTGTCAGCGCCAACGGTGGGTAACCAACCGAGCTCAACGGAGAATATCTGCATCAGCAGCATGCCAAGCGCAAACGCCGGGAACGAGATCCCGGTGACCGCCAGCGTCATGCTTAATCTGTCCGGCCAACGATTTCGCCATACGGCAGCAATGATCCCCGCCGTCATACCAAACAATACCGCCCACGCCATACTGGCAATAGTCAGCCATAGTGATGGCATAAAACGACTGGCTATCTCTTCAGAAACCGGGCGACGAGAAACCATCGACGTGCCAAAATCGCCTTGCAACACGTTGGTCATGTAATGCCAGAACTGAACATGCAGCGGCTGGTCCAGACCCAGCTGCTTGCGCACCAGTTCAATCACCTCGGCGTCAGCTTCCGGTCCGGCAATCAGCCGGGCCGGATCGCCGGGTAGCAGATGAACAAATAAAAATACCAGCACCGCAACAATCAACAGAGTTGGAATCAACCCCAGCAGGCGCTTGAAAACATAGTTAAGCATCACGCTCCCTTCGCCGGCCCCTGGGCTGCGGGGCCGAATGAATAGCTTATTTTAAATCCGCATCATCAAAGCTAAATCCGGTATCCGGCATGATCCAGAATCCGGTCAACCTGGTGCTGTGCGCCGAAATCAGTTTTTCCACTACCAGCGGGATCCACGGCGACTCTTTCCAGATAATATCCTGCGCGTCTTTGTACAGCTTCGCTTTCTGCGCCGGATCGTTAGTTTGCAACGCTGCCGATAAATCACTGTCCACCTGCTTATTGCTGTAGAACGCCGTGTTAAACAGAGTTGGCGGCCAGTTTTGTGATGCAAACAGCGGTGACAGCGCCCAGTCAGCTTCACCCGTAGACGCCGACCAGCCGGTGTAGAACATCCGTACCCCGCTCTCTTTCTGCGCCTTCCCTTCAACTTCCGCGGCGCGCTGACCAGCATCCATCGCTGTAACCTGAGCCTTAATGCCCACCTGCGCCAGCTGCTGCTGGGTAAATTGCAGCACTTTCTGCGCGGTACTGTGGTTATGCGAAGACCATAGCGTAGTGGTAAAACCGTTCGGATAACCTGCTTCTTTCAGCAGTTCGCGCGCTTTCGCCGGGTCGTAGGGCCACGGCGTATAGCTTTGCGCATAGGCTATCGACGGGGGGAGAACGCCGGTTGCCGGCGTCGCGTAACCAGCAAAAGCCACTTTCACCAGCGCCTGGCGGTTGATGGCATAGTTCAGCGCTTCACGCACTTTTGGGTTGTCGAACGGTTTTTGCGTGACGTTCATGCTGATATAACGCTGCATAATAGACGGACTGGCCACCAGTTCCAGGTTTTTGTTCTTCGCCAGTAACGCCGCCTGCTCGTAAGGGATTGGGAAGGCAAACTGCGCTTCCCCAGTTTGTAGCATGGCTGCACGCGTGTTGTTGTCGGTCACCGGACGCCAGGTAATCGTATCCAGCTTTGGCAGCCCTTGCTGCCAGTAGCCCGCGAACTTCTTAACCTTCACAAAATCCGTCTGATTCCAGGTATCAAGCTGGTACGGCCCGGTCCCCACAGGATGGAAACCGATCTCCTTACCGTATTTCTCCAGCGCGGCGGGAGAAATCATCACCGTTGCCGGGTGCGCCAGAATATTGATAAAGGCAGAGAACGGCTGTTTCAGCGTAATCTTCACCGTCGACGGATCGACGACTTCGGTTTTATCGATATTCTTATACAGGTTGTAACGTTTCAGATGGTTTTCCGGGTTACTGGCCCGATCGAGGTTAGCTTTAACCGCATCGGCGTTGAAGTCGGTGCCATCCTGAAACTTCACCCCCTGACGCAGCTTAAGGGTATAGGTCAGCCCATCATCAGAAACCGTATAACTCTCCGCGAGCACATTTTTCAGTTTCATCTCTTTATCAAGGCCAAACAACCCCTGATAAAACGACTTCGCTACCGCCTGCGACAACGTGTCATTCGCGTCATAGGGGTCGAGCGTCGTGAAATTGGATCCCACCGCCACCACCACATCTTTGGCGGCCCAGCCAGGCGATGCGGCCAGTGCAGAGACCACTCCCACAGCAACCAGCCATTTTCGAGCAACAATTTTTGTCATGTTATTCTCCTTAAACCCTGCCTGCCTGTTATAAACGCGAAAGCGCATTTTCTGGTTGCCCACGCGCAACATAATGCCCCGGACCAACTAACTGGAGCGAAACGGGGGAAATCTCTTCGCCACGTTTGCGAATATTGCTGGGGATATCGTCCGACAACAGCACGCGCTGGGGACGGTGATGGGATGGATCGGCGACCGGAACTGCCGCCATCAGCTTGCGAGTGTACGGATGTTGCGGATTTTCAAACACCGCCCGCCGGGTGCCTATCTCAACGATCTGCCCCAGATACATCACCGCCACACGGTGACTGATCCGTTCCACTACCGCCATATCGTGGGAAATAAACAGATATGCGATACCCAATTCTCGCTGCAGGTCGAGCATCAGGTTGATGATTTGCCCACGAATTGAAACATCCAGCGCCGAGACAGATTCATCGGCAATAATCACTTTGGGATTGAGCGCCAATGCCCGTGCAATACAGATACGCTGACGCTGACCGCCGGAAAACTCATGCGGATAGCGCCAGGCATGCTCAGGTAGCAAGCCTACACGTTCCAACAACCATGCAACCCGTTTTGACCCCGCATCGCCCTGCAATAACCCATGTACTCGTAGCGGCTCCAGAATGGAATATCCCACAGTCTGGCGCGGATCGAGCGAGGCATACGGATCCTGGAAGATAAACTGAATATCCCGACGCAGCGGCTGCAACTTGCTGGCAGCAAGGGTATCAATACGCTGTCCGTTGAAAATGATTTCCCCACGCTGAGACTCAACCAGGCGCAGCAGCGCCCGCCCGGTGGTGGATTTCCCGCAGCCTGACTCCCCCACCAGCGAGAGCGTTTCTCCCGGCCACAGGTCAAAACTGACGTTTTCCACTGCATGCACCTCGCGAGTCACGCGATTTAGAATGCCGCTGCGCAGAGGAAAACGCGTCACCAAATTTCGTACCCGCAGAATAGGCTCGCCTTCAACCACGGTGTCCTGCTCGGTCTGCGGTTCTACATGACTGGGATCGTGCAATGAAATAAGCGGGAAACGGCGTGGAAGCTCATGCCCGTTCATCGCCCCAAGCTGCGGCACGGCAGCCAACAGCGCTTTGGTATAGGGATGCTGGGGATTGTGAAAAATCTGTTCAACGCTGCCGGTTTCTACCGCCTCGCCCTGATACATCACCAGCACGCGGTCGGCAATATCCGCCACGACGCCCATATCGTGGGTAATGAAGATCACTCCCATCGACATATCCTGCTGCAACACTTTTATTAGTTGCAGGATCTGCGCCTGAATGGTGACATCCAGCGCGGTCGTCGGCTCATCGGCAATTAAAACCGCAGGGCGACACGACAGTGCCATGGCGATCATCACCCGCTGGCGCATACCGCCGGAAAGCTGGTGTGGATATCGCGATAAAATCGCCTTCGCCTCGGGGATTCGCACCTGATCGAGCATTCGCTTCGCTTCTACCATCGCCTCTTCATGGCTGGCGCCCTGGTGCAAGCGTATAGACTCGGCAATCTGTTCGCCCACGGTAAACACCGGATTGAGCGATGTCATAGGCTCCTGGAAGATCATCGCGATATCCGCACCGCGCACGTGACGCATTTGTGATGCGCTCTGTTCACCCAGCTCAATAACCTGTCGGTTACGGCGTCGTAGCAGCATTTCATCGCAGCTCACCTCGCCGCCGGCCTGTTCAATCAGACGCATCAGCGACAAGGCTGTTACCGATTTTCCTGAACCGGATTCGCCCACGATCGCCAGCGTTTCGCCACGCTTCAGGCGAAATGACAGATTGCGCACCGCACTGACGCGCTGCTGCTCCTGTTCAAAGGCAATATTCAGATTGTTGACTGCCAGCACGTCGCTGGCATCAAGCTCATCACTGTGTGGCAACGCTATCTCCTTTTTCCCGATAAATACCGGTGGTTGGCGTATCGCCTGCGTATCCCCAGGCGCGGTACATGCCTTCGCTATTAAACGGCAAGGCGACATTGCCCTCATGATCGATAGCAATTAAACCGCCGCTGCCACCGAGCGCCGGTAATTTTTCCATTACTACGCGTTCACACGCCTCCGATAAACTCAGGCCGCCGTAATCCATCAACGCCGCAATGTCATAGGCCGCCAGCGCACGAATAAAGACTTCCCCGGTTCCGGTGCAGGAGACTGCCACACTTGCGTTATTGGCATAACAGCCTGCGCCAACCAACGGACTGTCACCCACCCGCCCCGGTAATTTGTTGGTCATTCCACCGGTCGATGTTGCGGCCGCCAGATTGCCAAACATATCTAACGCGACCGCCCCCACGGTACCCATTTTGTTGTTTTCATCCAGCGGGCTCGCGCTATGGTCCAGCACCGTTTCACCCGCTGTTCGCGCCGCCAGCAGTTGAGCATAGCGTTCTGGCGTAGAGAAAATATCCGCTGATACGCGTTCCATACCCTGCGCAATGGCAAAGTTCTCAGCCCCTTCACCTATCATCATGACGTGTGGGCTGTGTTCCATTACCAGGCGCGCCGCGAGAATCGGATTGCGTAAATGGCTGACTCCGGCGACGGCTCCCGCATTAAGCGTGTTACCGTCCATCACGCAGGCATCCAGTTCATGGGTTTCATCACGGGTATATACCGCGCCAATTCCGGCATTAAACAACGGACACTCTTCCAGTAAGCGCACGGCTTCGGTCACCACATCCAGTGCGCTACGACCGTCCTCTAGCATCCGCTGGCCGGTTTCAACGATATCCGACAGCGCCTGAATATAACGCAACTCTTGCTCCTGACTCAGCTGCGAACGGGTGATAGCCCCTGCGCCGCCGTGAATTGCAATGACTGCTTTACCCATTTTTTTCGTCCATTAGGTGGCAGGTACCGGGGTTATAAATATCAGAATTTCTGTGACTTATTGATTCGATTTTTGAATATAGAAAGATGCAGACGTCATGTAAAGGTAAAGGCCCGTACCTCACGCCCCATCCCATCAGGTTATTTAAATGAGTTAAACAGAAAGTGTATCTTCCAACATCGTTGAATATATTATTCAAGCCGATCGGCAATCTGTTTTTTTGCATAAAACACAAAGCGTTCAACAGACGGCATAGACGCAGTCCAGTTCTTTTTGGTTAACCCCAGGTATTCCGCACGTGCGGCTTGCAGCGTATCCGCATACTCATCGGGTAATTGCGGTATAAGCCAGGAGGCGGCTTCATCTTTAGCGACAATATTGCCCGTAACTACGCTGTACCAAATACGCGCCAGAGTAAGGATGATATTTCGCTCGTCACCCTCTAAATCGCCCGGTTTCTGCCACATATCAAGGATATGCCGAAATGTTTGCACGACATCGCTAAAAGGGATGACGTTGAATAACGTCTCAGCGGGTTCACCGAACAACGCTACGCTGGCGCGCCGGGCCTGGGTCAGCAGGATGGAAAGATCAGGATCCACCTGCGCCGGTTCATACACGCCAGCGCAGATATCATCACGCAACCATTCGCCAAACTGCATCTCTCTCGCCGGAGGGAATCGCCACGGCACAAGTTGTGAATAGACCACGATGGTCACTTCCAGCGCCCGATAGTTATCAACGCTGCCAGGCGGTGCTGATATTTCCAGAAAACCCTGCATCAGATCTTTTCTTTGCCGGGTATTCAGTGGCTGCCTAATGGTAACCAGTAAATCGATATCGCTTTGGGGCTTTAAGCCACCTTCAACAGCAGAGCCATACAAATGAACAGCAACCAGGTCGCCCTCGATAATCCGCGCAATCAGTGCACTGGCGGCATTCACCTGTTGTCGAATTGAATTTGGGATAATCGCAGCCATTTAGCCTCCTGGAAAAAAGCAGAAATAATGAGTCTATACTGCATTTTTCCTGTAGCGCTATTCTCTGGCAGAAAACCTGTCTCAGATCGGATCCTAAGCCTGAGGTAGCATACTGTCCGCGTCCATTTTCTGACATAATGAGCAGATTCGATTTTGCCCCGCAGGAGTCTTCTCATGGAATTTACCGCCGGACTGATGCCGCTTGAAACGGCTCTCTCTCAGATGCTTTCGCGTATTACCCCACTCACCGCCGTCGAAACGCTGCCGCTGGTTCAATGCTTTGGCCGCATTCTGGCCACCGACGTCATCTCCCCGATTGATGTGCCGGGATTCGATAACTCGGCAATGGATGGCTATGCGGTGCGATTAGCCGATTTACAATCAGACCAGCCTCTTGCGGTGGCTGGCAAAGCCTTTGCTGGTCAACCATTCCACGGCGAGTGGCCTGCGGGAACCTGCATCCGCATTATGACCGGTGCCCCGGTGCCTGCCGGTTGTGAAGCGGTGGTGATGCAGGAGCAAACGGAACAAACTGACGACGGTGTGCGTTTTACCGCCGAGGTCCGCAGCGGACAAAATATTCGTCTGCGCGGTGAAGATATCGCAAACGGCGCGGTGGTATTCCCCACCGGAACTCGTCTGACAACCGCCGAGCTTCCGGTTCTGGCCTCACTCGGCATTGCCGAAGTACCGGTCGTTCGCAAAGTTCGCGTGGCGTTGTTCTCCACCGGTGATGAGCTGCAACTGCCGGGTCAACCGCTGGGCGACGGGCAGATTTATGACACAAACCGTCTGACCGTTCACCTGATGCTGCAGCAGTTGGGCTGCGAAGTGATCAACTTAGGAATTATTCGCGACGATCCCAACGCGCTGCGAGCCGCATTTATCGAAGCCGACAGCCAGGCCGACGTCGTCATCAGCTCTGGCGGCGTTTCGGTAGGCGAAGCGGATTACACCAAAACCATTCTGGAAGAGCTGGGAGAAATTGCCTTCTGGAAGCTTGCCATCAAACCCGGTAAACCGTTCGCGTTTGGTAAACTGAGCAACAGCTGGTTTTGCGGCCTGCCGGGTAACCCGGTGTCTGCGGCCCTCACCTTTTATCAGCTGGTGCAACCGCTGCTGGCGAAACTCAGCGGAAACACCGCCTGTGGGTTACCTCCGCGCCAGCGCGTGCGCACCGCCTCACGCCTGAAGAAAACGCCAGGGCGTCTGGATTTTCAACGTGGTGTATTGCAGCGTACTGCGGAAGGCGAACTGGAAGTCACCACCACCGGACACCAGGGCTCGCATATTTTTAGCTCCTTTAGCCAGGGCAACTGCTTTATCGTGCTGGAGCGCGATCGCGGTAACGTTGAGGCCGGAGAATGGGTTGAGGTCGAGCCGTTTAACGCACTGTTTGGAGGCCTGTAATGGCAGAACTCAGCGACCAGGAGATGATGCGCTATAACCGGCAAATCATTCTGCGCGGCTTCGATTTCGAAGGTCAGGAAGCGCTCAAAGATGCGCGGGTACTGGTCGTTGGTCTGGGGGGGCTGGGATGCGCAGCAACCCAGTACCTTGCGGGCGCTGGCGTCGGGCATTTAACCCTGCTCGACTTTGACACGGTCTCCGTGTCGAACCTCCAACGCCAGACGCTGCACAGCGATACGACCGTTGGACAGCCCAAAGTGCTCTCCGCCCGCGACGCACTGGCGCGGATTAACCCTTACATCGCCATTACGCCAGTGAATGCGCTGCTGGAAGAAAACCAGATTCACGCGCTGATCGCCGAGCACGATTTGGTGCTGGACTGTACGGATAACGTCAGCATCCGCAATCAGCTGAATGCCGGATGCTTCGCCGCCAGGGTTCCGTTGGTTTCTGGGGCGGCAATTCGCATGGAAGGACAAATTACCGTCTTTACGTATCAGGAAGGAGAGCCATGCTACCGTTGCCTGAGTCGTCTGTTCGGTGAAAACGCCCTGACCTGCGTCGAGGCAGGAGTGATGGCCCCGCTGATCGGCGTGATTGGCTCGTTACAGGCGATGGAGGCCATTAAGTTGCTGGCAAACTATGGTAAACCGGCGTCTGGAAAAATCGTCATGTACGACGCCATGACCTGCCAGTTTCGCGAAATGAAGCTAATGCGCAACCCGGGGTGTGAGGTTTGCGGGCAGTAAAAAAGTCGGGTGGCGGCTTCGCCTTACCCGACCTACAACGGCTCCAACGTAGGCCGGGTAAGCGTTAGCGCCATCCGGCAACAGCATCAGATCGACGTGCGTCCAAATGCACTCTGCCAGTCGTGCTCAAACTTCGCGACGGCAGCATCAACTGCCGGAGAGCTAATCATCTGCTGAGCAACATCCAGCGGTAGCGTGATGGACTCGCAGCCCGCGAGCAGACAATCCAGCGCCTGACGCGGTGTTTTAAAACTGGCTGCCAGTACTTTGGCGTGCGGGGCATGCATTTTCAGTAACGTCTGCAGGTCGGTCACCGTCTGGATGCCATCCCCTCCTTGCGCATCCACGCGGTTAACATATGGCGCAACGTATTCCGCACCCGCCAGAGCAGCCAATAACCCTTGAGCTGCACCGTATACCGCAGTACCCAACGTCGGGATCCCTTCTTCTTTCAGCAATTTTATAGCCGCCAGACCTTCTGCTGTCACCGGCACTTTGACCACGATATTAGAAATGATTGCCCGCAGCTTACGCGCATCGCTGACCATCCCTTCGGCGGTGGTCGCCATCACCTGAGCAAACAGACGCCCTTGCCCTCCCGTCGCCTCCTGCAGTTGCGGCAGTAGTACTTCCAGCGTCTGGTTCCCTGCCGCCACAATGCTCGGATTAGTGGTCACCCCTGCCAGCGGGAAAATGCGCGCCAGAGCTTTTACCGCATCAACATCAGACGTATCTAAATAGAGTTCCATAAGCTTTCCTCAAACGAATAATTAGCATGAATAAAAGGTAGCACGGCGAAACCTCACGGTTAGTTGACGCATGTCAATATAACTTTCATTCGAAAGTAATTTAATCTTTATACGAAAGAAAAGAGGTCGCTTATGATTTTCAATATCCAGCGCTACTCCACGCATGATGGCCCCGGGATCCGTACTGTGGTGTTCCTTAAGGGATGCTCCCTGGGCTGTCGGTGGTGCCAGAATCCGGAAAGCCGCGCCCGCACGCAGGACCTGCTTTATGACGCGCGTTTGTGCCTTGACGGTTGCGATCTCTGTGCTCAGGCTGCACCCGCGGTGATTGAACGGGCGCTGGGCGGATTACTTATTCATCGCGAAAAACTGACCGATGACGTCCTCGCAGCGCTGACCCACTGCTGTCCAACGCAGGCGCTAACCGTCTGTGGAGAGGTAAAAAGCGTGGACGACATCATGGCGACCGTATTGCGTGATAAACCGTTTTACGATCGCAGCGGAGGGGGCCTCACCCTGTCCGGCGGCGAACCGTTTATGCAGCCAGAGCTGGCGGCAGCGTTACTCAAGGCCAGCCACGACGCCGGCATTCATACCGCAGTGGAAACCTGTCTGCATGTCCCGTGGAAGTATATTGAACCATCATTACCTGACGTCGATCTATTTCTGGCCGATCTAAAACACGTGGCGGATGCGCCGTTTAAACAATGGACCGATGGGCGTGCCTCTCGCGTGCTGGAAAATCTAAAAAAGCTGGCTGCCGCCGGTAAAAAAATGATTATCCGCGTACCGCTGATTCAGGGATTCAACGCAGACGAAGCTGCTATTCAGGCCATTACCGATTTTGCCGCCGATGAGCTTCACGTCGGTGAGATCCATTTCTTGCCCTACCACACCCTGGGCATCAACAAATACCACTTACTCAGTCAACCCTACAACGCACCGGATAAACCGCTTGATGCGCCAGCACTGCTCGAATTTGCCCAGCAGTACGCCAGCCTTAAAGGTTTAACCGCGACCCTACGAGGATAATCGCCATGACCACTCTGAAACTGGACACACTCAGCGACCGTATCAAAGCACATAAAACGGCCCTGATCCACATCGTGAAACCACCGGTTTGTACCGAGCGCGCCCAGCACTATACCGAGATGTATCAGCAACACCTGGATAAGCCTATCCCGGTACGTCGCGCACTGGCACTAGCCCATCATCTGGCGGAACGCACCATCTGGATCAAACATGACGAACTGATCATTGGTAACCAGGCAAGCGAAGTGCGTGCCGCGCCTATTTTCCCGGAATACACCGTCTCCTGGATTGAAAAAGAGATCGACGACCTCGCCGACAGACCGGGTGCAGGATTTGCGGTAAGCGAAGAGAACAAACGTGTATTGCATGAGGTGTGCCCATGGTGGCGTGGTCAAACCGTGCAGGATCGCTGCTACGGGATGTTCACTGATGAGCAGAAAGGGCTGCTGGAAACCGGCATTATCAAAGCCGAAGGTAACATGACCTCCGGCGACGCGCACCTGGCGGTAAACTTCCCGCTGCTGCTGGAAAAAGGTCTCGACGGCCTGCGTCACAAAGTCGATGAACGTCGCTCCCGCATCAATCTGACATGTCTGGAAGACCTCCATGGCGATCAGTTCCTGAAAGCGATAGATATCGTGCTGGAGGCCGTCAGCCTGCACATTGAGCGCTTTGCCGCGCTAGCACGTAAAATGGCATCCACAGAAACTCGCGCCAGTCGTCGAGATGAACTGCTGACCATGGCGGAAAACTGTGATGTTATCGCCCATGAGCCGCCAAAAACATTCTGGCAGGCGCTGCAGCTGTGCTATTTCATCCAGTTGATCCTGCAAATTGAATCTAACGGTCACTCGGTGTCGTTTGGTCGTATGGATCAATACCTCTACCCATTCTATCGTCGCGACGTCGAACTGAACCAGAGCCTTGATCGTGAGCACGCTATTGAACTGTTGCACAGCTGCTGGTTGAAACTGCTGGAAGTGAACAAAATCCGTTCCGGCTCCCATTCGAAAGCCTCGGCGGGCAGTCCGCTGTATCAGAACGTGACCATTGGTGGTCAAAATCTGGTCAACGGTCAGCCGATGGATGCCGTCAACCCGCTCTCCTACGCCATTCTGGAGTCCTGCGGCCGCCTGCGTTCTACGCAGCCAAACCTGAGCGTGCGTTATCACGCGGGGATGAGTAATGACTTCCTCGATGCCTGCGTGCAGGTGATCCGCTGCGGCTTCGGGATGCCCGCCTTTAACAACGATGAAATCGTCATACCGGAATTCATTAAGCTGGGCATTGAACCGCAGGACGCCTATGACTATGCGGCTATTGGATGTATCGAAACCGCTGTTGGCGGGAAATGGGGCTATCGTTGCACCGGCATGAGCTTTATTAACTTTGCCCGCGTGATGCTGGCGGCACTGGAAGGTGGGCGCGATGCCACCAGTGGCAAAGTCTTTCTGCCACAGGAAAAAGCGCTCTCAGCCGGTAACTTCAACAATTTCGACGAAGTGATGGACGCCTGGGATACACAGATCCGCTACTACACGCGTAAATCCATCGAAATTGAGTATGTCGTCGATACCATGCTGGAAGAGAACGTGCACGATATTCTGTGCTCCGCGCTGGTAGACGACTGCATTGAGCGGGCGAAAAGCATTAAGCAAGGCGGCGCGAAGTATGACTGGGTATCGGGTTTGCAGGTGGGTATTGCCAACCTCGGTAACAGCCTGGCTGCAGTGAAGAAACTGGTCTTTGAACAGGGTGCTATCGGTCAACAACAGCTGGCCGCCGCGCTGGCCGATGATTTTGACGGTCTGACCCATGAGCAGTTACGCCAACGACTGATCAACGGCGCGCCGAAATACGGTAACGATGACGATAGCGTTGATACGCTGCTGGCCCGCGCTTATCAGACCTATATCGATGAACTGAAACAGTATCATAATCCGCGTTACGGACGTGGCCCGGTTGGCGGCAATTACTACGCCGGGACCTCGTCTATTTCTGCAAACGTGCCTTTTGGCGCAGCAACGATGGCAACGCCGGATGGCCGTAAAGCACACACTCCACTGGCAGAAGGCGCCAGTCCGGCTTCCGGTACGGACCATCTCGGCCCAACGGCGGTAATTGGTTCGGTGGGTAAACTGCCGACCGGTTCGATTCTTGGCGGCGTGCTGTTAAATCAGAAGCTCAACCCGGCCACGCTGGAAAATGAATCCGATAAGCAAAAGCTGATGATCCTGCTGCGCACCTTCTTCGAAGAGCACAAAGGCTGGCATATTCAGTACAACATTGTCTCCCGTGAAACGCTGCTGGAAGCCAAAAAACACCCGGATCAATATCGTGACCTGGTGGTCCGTGTAGCAGGTTATTCCGCCTTCTTCACTGCGCTTTCTCCGGATGCGCAAGACGACATCATCGCGCGTACTGAACATATGCTGTAAACAATATTGTCGGCCGGATGAGATTCCGCACCACCATCCGGCACGCTACCCTCCCCATTGCCGGATGCGCTGACGCTTATCCGGCCTACAACGATTCTCCCCGTAGCCGGGTAAGGCGAAGCTACCACCCGGCTTTTTACTTTCATTCGAAATTAAATTTGTGCTACAGGTCACATTGTTATTAGAATGTTTCTGGTTGCAGTAATCGCCAGGAGCCTATCTTTATGACCATCAAAGTTATCGTCACCGATATGGACGGAACTTTTCTCGACGACGCCAAGAAATACGATCGTGCACGTTTTATGGCGCAGTATCAGGAACTAAAAAAACGAAATATTGAATTTGTCGTGGCCAGCGGCAACCAGTATTACCAGCTGATCTCCTTTTTCCCGGAGCTCAAAGAGGAAATTTCCTTTGTCGCCGAGAACGGGGCGTTAGTTTTTGAACATGGCAAACAGCTATTTCACGGCGAGCTAACCCGCCACGAGTCCCGTATTGTCATTAGTGAACTGCTAAAAGATAAGCAGCTCAACTTTGTGGCTTGTGGGCTGCAAAGCGCTTACGTTAGCGAAAATGCGCCGGAGTCCTTTGTCGCATTGATGTCAAAACACTACCATCGCCTGAAACCTGTAAAAGATTATCAGGATATCGACGATGTGCTGTTCAAGTTCTCGCTAAATTTACCGGACCAACAAATCCCATTGGTTATCGATCACCTGCATGCTGCGCTGGACGGCATCATGAAGCCCGTCACCAGCGGCTTCGGGTTTATCGATCTGATCATTCCGGGCTTACATAAAGCCAACGGGATCAGCCGCCTGCTTAAACGCTGGAACCTGTCACCGCAAAACGTAGTCGCCATTGGCGATAGCGGCAACGACGCGGAAATGCTGAAAATGGCGCACTACTCTTTCGCCATGGCCAACGCGGCAGAGAGTATTAAAGCGATTGCTCGCTATCAGACCGACGACAACAACCATCAGGGCGCGCTGAACGTAATTCAGGCAGTGCTGGATAACACCTCTCCTTTTAACGTCTAATCCTGCCAACCGGGGTATCCCTCATCCCGGTTTTCACTCTTTTTCCATTTTGCTCACTCCATCAAGTTTTAAACTTGCGTTAACTAAATTTTAACTTATATTATCATCTGTAAGTTATTTTTGTTTCGAATGAAAGTTAATGCGAGGTGGATATGGCTTTTACTTTTACCAGCGACACGCTGCCCGCCGATCACAAAGCGGCAATCCGGCAGATGAAACGGCAACTGCGGGCACAGCTTGGGGATGTTCAGTTGATCTTCAATCAGTTGAGCGACGCTATCGCCGCCCGCGTGGCAGAAATCAACGCCCTCAAAGCGCAGGGTGCCCCGGTGTGGCCAGTGATATCTTATGCAGATATCAAAGCTGGCCACGTAAATGCAGAGCAGCGTGAAGAAATTAAGCGTCGCGGATGCGCGGTTATTAAAGGTCATTTCCCTCGCGAACAGGCTCTCGGCTGGGACAGCTCAATGCTGGACTATCTGGACCGCAACCACTTTGACGACGTCTATAAAGGACCAGGCGATAATTTCTTCGGTACCCTGAGCGCATCACGACCTGAAATCTACCCCATCTACTGGTCCCAGGCGCAGATGCAAGCCCGCCAGAGTGAAGAAATGGCCAATGCACAGTCGTTTCTCAATCGTTTGTGGACCTTTACAAGCGAAGGTAAACAATGGTTTAACCCGGATGTCAGCGTTATTTACCCTGACCGCATTCGCCGTCGACCGCCGGGAACCACGTCCAAAGGGCTGGGCGCGCATACGGATTCCGGCGCGCTGGAACGCTGGCTTCTTCCGGCATATCAGCAGGTCTTTGCTCATGTATTCAATGGCAAGCTGGAAGATTACGATCCGTGGCAGGCGGCGCATCGCACCGAGGTAGAAGAGTACACGGTGGATAACACCACCAAATGTTCGGTATTCCGTACCTTCCAGGGCTGGACTGCACTGTCCGATATGCTGCCAGGTCAGGGATTGTTGCATGTGGTCCCGATCCCTGAAGCGATGGCGTATGTACTGTTACGCCCATTGCTTGACGATGTGCCAGAAGATGAACTTTGCGGCGTCGCGCCCGGCCGGGTGCTGCCGATTTCCACGCAATGGCATCCGCTGCTGATTGAAGCGCTAACCAGCATTCCACAACTGGACGCCGGGGACTCCGTCTGGTGGCATTGTGATGTGATTCACTCCGTCGCACCGGTGGAAAATCAGCAGGGTTGGGGTAACGTGATGTACATTCCTGCCGCACCGATGTGCGAAAAGAATCTGGCCTACGCCCACAAAGTGAAGGTCGCGCTGGAAAAGGGTGCGTCGCCGGGTGATTTTCCACGGGAGGATTATGAAACTAACTGGGAAGGACGCTTCACGCTGGAGGATTTGAATATCCACGGTAAACGCGCGCTGGGGATTGTTTAATTTTATATACCCTTATCCCTAAGTATCCCGTGTTACAGGTGCAACCATCACACCTGTAACACGAGAACGACGGGATAATTATTCGACGCCTTTGCTACGCAGGTAATCTTCGTAGTTACCGGTGAAGTCAATTACACGTTCTGGCGTAATTTCAATCACGCGGGTTGCCAGCGAGCTGACGAACTCACGGTCGTGAGAAACGAAGATCAGCGTGCCCTGGTACATTTCCAGCGCCATGTTCAGCGACTCGATAGATTCCATATCCAGGTGGTTGGTCGGTTCATCCATAACCAGGATATTCGGTTTCTGCATCATCAGTTTACCGAACAGCATGCGTCCTTTTTCACCACCGGAGAGCACTTTCGCAGGTTTCTTGATATCGTCCTGGCTGAACAGCAGACGGCCAAGGAAGCTACGTACTACCTGCTCATCATCGCCTTCTTGTTTCCACTGGCTCATCCATTCGAAAACAGTCAGATCGTTTTCGAACTCGTATTCATGATCCTGCGCGTAGTAACCGACCTGGGCGTTCTCAGACCACTTAACGGTACCGTTGTCCGGCTGCAAGTCGCCAACCAACGTTTTCAGCATAGTGGATTTACCCACGCCGTTGGCACCAATGATGGCAACCTTCTCCCCTACTTCCAGCAGCAGGTTGAAGTTTTTAAACAGCGGGCCTTCATCAAAACCTTTCGCCAGCGCTTCCACTTCCAGCGCGTTACGGAACAGTTTCTTATCCTGTTCGAAGCGGATAAACGGGTTCTGACGGCTGGACGCTTTCACTTCGTCGAGCTTAATCTTATCAATCTGACGCGCACGAGAAGTCGCCTGTCGAGATTTAGACGCGTTGGCGCTAAAGCGGCTGACGAAGGATTGCAGATCGGCAATTTGTGCTTTCTTCTTGGCGTTATCGGCCAGCAGACGTTCACGCGCCTGGGTTGCCGCCGTCATGTATTCGTCGTAGTTACCCGGATAAACACGCAGTTCGCCGTAGTCCAGATCCGCCATGTGCGTACAGACCATGTTCAGGAAGTGACGGTCGTGCGAAATGATGATCATGGTGCTGTCACGCTCGTTCAGCGTCTGCTCCAGCCAGCGGATAGTGTCGATATCCAGGTTGTTCGTTGGTTCGTCGAGCAGCAGAATGTCCGGGTTAGAGAACAGCGCCTGCGCCAGAAGCACACGCAGCTTCCAGCCGGGCGCGACTTCGCTCATCGGGCCGTAATGCTGTTCTACCGGAATGCCTACGCCCAGCAGCAGTTCACCCGCACGCGCTTCCGCAGAGTAGCCGTCCATTTCGCCATACTGAACTTCGAGGTCAGCCACTTTATAGCCGTCTTCTTCGCTCATCTCGGCCAGGCCGTAGATACGATCGCGCTCCTGCTTCACTTCCCACAGTTCAGCATGACCCATAATAACGGTGTCAAGCACGGTGAACTCTTCAAAGGCGAACTGATCCTGACGCAGCTTACCGATGCGCTCGTTCGGATCGAGTGAAACGTTACCCAGCGTCGGTTCGAGGTCGCCGCCGAGAATTTTCATAAAGGTGGATTTACCGCTACCGTTCGCGCCAATCAGGCCGTAACGATTGCCGCCGCCAAACTTGACGGAAATATTTTCAAACAGCGGCTTACTGCCGAACTGCATAGTGACGTTGCTGGAAACTAACACAGGCGTATCCTGAAAGAGAAAGAAATATGTGACAAACCGCTTATTATGCCATAAGTCTGCAATAAGATCGCGCCGTTCATGCTGCACAGATAAAGTGAAAGCAAAAGGAAAAAAATGTGATTTAGTACACATCCGAATTCCTTGTTGCTCAGAATGCACATATAATGCGTGCCCAACACTACATAAATCTCAACCCACTAGCCTGCTTGGCTTCAGAATCTCGCAAAAATGAATATGAAATTGACAACGCTTTTCGCGGCGGCGCTCGCGGTAGTTGGTTTTTGTAACACTGCTTCAGCCGTCACGTACCCGCTGCCTACCGATGGTAGTCGTTTAATTGGCCAAAACCAGGTTATCACCATTCCTGAAGGCAACACCCAGCCGCTGGAATACTATGCGGCAGAGTACCAGATGGGTCTGTCTAACATGCTGGAAGCCAACCCGGGCGTGGATACCTTCCTGCCGAAAGGCGGCACCGTGCTGAACATTCCTCAGCAGTTGATCCTGCCGGATACTGTGCATGAAGGTATTGTTATCAACAGCGCTGAAATGCGTCTGTACTACTACCCGAAAGGCACCAACACCGTAATTGTTCTGCCGATCGGTATCGGCCAGCTGGGCAAAGACACGCCAATCAACTGGACCACCAAAGTAGAACGTAAAAAAGCGGGCCCAACCTGGACGCCAACGGCGAAAATGCATGCGGAATACCGCGCTGCAGGCGAGCCGCTGCCAGCCGTTGTTCCGGCGGGTCCGGATAACCCGATGGGTCTGTACGCGCTGTATATCGGTCGCCTGTATGCCATCCACGGCACCAATGCTAACTTCGGCGTCGGCTTACGCGTCAGCCACGGTTGCGTGCGTCTGCGTAACGACGACATCAAATTCCTGTTTGAAAATGTGCCAGTCGGCACCCGCGTACAGTTTATCGATGAGCCGGTAAAAGCCACTACCGAACCAGACGGCAGCCGTTACATCGAAGTACATAACCCACTGTCTACGACTGAAGCACAGTTCGAAGGCGGAGAAATCGTACCGATTACCCTGACCAAGAGCATTACCAGCATCACCGGCCAGTCTGACGTCGATCAGGCCGTCGTTGAGCAGGCGGTACAGAACCGTTCAGGTATGCCGGTTCGTCTGAACTAATCTGCTATATATGCCCGATGGCGCTACGCTTATCGGGCCTACCAACGCAGTAGGCCGGATTAGGCGCCAGCCGCCATCCGGCACACCACATCAATTACATCAACAGCAGCAAACCATACCCCACCAGCGCCGCCCATATCAGCATCGGTACCGAATACCAATGAAAACGCCACCAGATCCGTCGGTCGTTTGCCATCCGTAACGCAATGAGATTCGCCAGCGATCCCGGCAACAGCCCAAAGCCACCCACATTAACCGCCCAGGCCAGCAGCAGCGTCGGCGGGACATAGTTCAGCAGCAAAATCGTACTGGGCACATTACTGATAAACTGCGACAAGCCAATAGCCGTTAACCAAAGTCCCGGTGCTGAGAGCGTGCCAATCTGGTGGGTAATCCCCTGCAAGGCCGGGAGCTGCGTCAGCAAATGCACATCAATGAACATCGCCATAAACACTAACAGCAACGTCCAGTCCACGCTGAGGATCACGCGACGCGCCAGCACCATGAACCCTGCCGCCACAATCGCCAGACCCCACAGCTCTTGCTTTAACTCCAGCGCCGCAAGGAAGACGATATACAGCGCCAGACAGCTCCATACCAGGCGTGGTTGCCAGTCAGGTGCGCGCGTACCGGTATGATAGTGCAACGCTTTAGGTGGGAAACTGAACCAGCACAGCACCACCAGCGTCAGCATCATGGCCCCCGCAAGCGGCGCCATTTGCCAGGTAAACGCGGTAAACGATAAGCCTGAGCGTCCCCACATCAGAATGTTTTGTGGATTGCCTATTGGCGTGAGCAACGATCCGGCATTTACCGCCAGCGCCTCAAAGATAATCAGGCGATTCACCGGAATGGCACATAATTTTTTCAGCGTGATGGTTAGCGGAACAACAATAAACAATGCAACGTCGTTGGTCAGAAACGTCGACAACAACGCCGCCGCCAGCACCATAAATATCGCCAGCTGGCGCTCTGTTTTGAAGCGGCGGGTCATCTTGCGCCCTAACACATCGAAATAACCGCTTAGCTCTACGCCTTTGGTCAGTAACATCAGGCCGCTAAGCGTGATAATCGTGTGCCAGTCAATCGCCCCTGGCCAGGACCGGGGCGTAAATGGCGTGAACAGACTCAGTACAACCCCAACAATGATTAACAGCTGGAAAAAACGATCGCGCTGTAAGGCACGTAATAAAGGAAAACTCATTCAGAGCCAGTTCCTTGCTGTTGCGTAAACCGGCTAAAAGCCTCCAGCGTTTCCTTACTGACGTGATGCTCCATCCCCTCCGCGTCGCGACGGGCAATTTCCGGGCTGATGCCTAACATCAACAGGAAATTTTCCACAATCTGATGACGTTCCCGGCTCTCCTGGGCTAGTCGTTCACCTTCTGCGGTTAAAAACACCCCACGCCACGGAATCATTTCAATCAATCCGACTGAAGCAAGGCGCTTAAGCATTTTAGCAACCGTCGGCTGAGAAACCCCAAGTCGCGCTGCCATATCCACCTGGCGCGCTTCACCCACCTCAATAATGAGATCGGAAATCAGCTCTACGTAGTCATCAATCAGTTCGCGGCGATGCGCCTCCCGGACCTGACGAAATCCTTCAACGTGTTCTTCGACATTCACCAATTGCGTCACTTTTTTTGTTGTTGGCATACCTGCGCGACGACTCATTCTGCTTCCTCGTTACTGTGACGCGTTAACGGCATCTGATTAGAGAGCGCTCATTGTAAACCAGAGTTGCGTGGGCACAAAAAATTAACGTTTTAGCAATAGCTATATAATATAGCCTGTGCTATATCTGTATATAATAAAGACATCCCTCAAGGACTGATGGGATCGTGAAGTCAGGAGGTTTACATGAATGAATTTAAGAGGTGTATACGCGTGTTTAGCCACTCTCCCTTTAAAGTACGGTTGATGCTGATCTCTATGCTGTGTGACATGATTAACAGCAAACCAGAGCAGGATAAACCTTCAGAAAAATAATGCGGCGTCGCGGTACGCCGCTTCATTTTCCTACCGTCATCCGGGTACGGTGGTGGTTTTCGTCTCAATAACCCTTCTTTTTGTCAGTTTTGCCACGTCCCTCGCAAAACAATTTCTTTGTAGTAGTTGACCTTCTCTTGCGCACACTCTATCTTTTCGCAGCCCTGCGTATATTGCGGCTCGCGGATGCGGACCCTATCCCTCTTCTCGCTCTCTCAGGCAGGCAATGACCCTTAGCGCCAGGGTAAGCACATGGCGTTTTTGTAACAGTGGCATATGAATTTAACCCTCAAAGATTCAATCATTGCTCGTAGCCGGGCAATTAGTCCGTGGACTGGCCTCTATTTCTTACAGTCTCTGCTGATCAACCTTGCACTGGGCTATCCACTTAGCCTGCTCTATAGCGTTGCTTTCACCTGTATATTGATGCTGCTGTGGCGTAGCGCGCCGCGCGCGCAGAAAGCACTGATTGGCATTTGCTCACTCGTTGCGGCAATGTATTTTCCGTTCGGCCAGGCTTACGGCTCACCGAACTTCAATACCTTACTGGCGCTGCACTCAACCAATATGGAAGAGTCAACCGAGATCCTGACCATCTTCCCCTGGTACAGTTATCTGGTTGGAGTGTTTATTTTTGCCCTTGGCGTTATCGCCGTACGCCGTAAAAAAGATGTGCAGCAGCGCAGCTGGAATAAGTTCGACAGCATTTGTTTGCTGTTTAGCGTTGTCGCATTCTTTGTTACCCCGGTACAAAACCTGGCCTGGGGCGGCGTGTTCAAGCTGAAAGATACTGGCTATCCGGTTTTCCGTTTCGCCAAGGACGTTATCGTCAATAACAACGAAGTGCTCGACGAACAAGAGCGTATGGCGAAACTGTCGAGCGTAAAAGACAGCTGGACGGTAACCGCCGTTAAACCGAAGTATCACACCTACGTCGTGGTGATCGGTGAAAGCGCCCGCCGCGATGCGTTAGGCGCGTTTGGCGGTCACTGGGATAACACCCCGTTTGCCAGCTCCGTTAACGGCTATATCTTCGCGGATTACATTGCTGCCAGCGGTTCAACGCAAAAATCGCTCGGCTTAACGCTTAATCGGGTAGTGGATAATAAACCCCAGTTCCAGGATAACTTTGTCACCCTGGCTAACCGTGCGGGCTTCCAGACATGGTGGTTTTCCAATCAGGGACAGATTGGTGAATACGATACGGCCATCGCCAGCATTGCGAAGCGCGCTGATGAGGTTCAGTTCCTCAAAAGCGGTGACTTCGAAGCGGATAAAAACACCCGTGACGAAGCGCTGTTGAAGATGACTGCCCAGGTGCTGGCAACCGAGCGTACTCAGCCACAGCTCATCGTGCTGCATTTAATGGGCTCGCATCCGCAGGCCTGTGACCGAACACAGGGTAAATACGAGACTTTCGTCCAGTCAAAAGAGACATCTTGTTATCTGTACACCATGACGCAGACGGATGACCTGCTGCGCCAGCTTTACGAGCAGTTACGTAACAGCGGTAATAGCTTCTCGATGGTCTATTTCTCCGATCATGGCCTCGCGTTTAAAGAGCGGGGAAAAGAGGTGCAGTACCTGGCGCATGACGATCAGTTCCAGCAGAATTTCCAGGTGCCTTTCATGGTGCTTTCGAGCGATGATAAAGCGCATCGGGTGATTAAAGCCCGTCGCTCCGCCAATGATTTCCTCAGCTTTTTCTCGCAGTGGACAGGGATCAGCGCAAAGGAAATCACCAACAGCTACCGCTTTATCTCAGAGAAAAAAGCCGGGCCGGTGTACATCACCAACTTCAAACTGCAGAAGGTGGACTACAACCATCTGGGTACCGATATTTTCTCAACCAAATAATACGCTTGTAGGCCGGATAAGACGCACTGTGTCTTATCCGGCCTACAACGAACTTCCTTCCAGGATTACAGACAAAAAAAATCCGCCCCAAGAGGCGGATTTTTCATATCACCGAAGTGATTAGAAGCGGTAACCCACGCCAGCAATCCAGGTGCCAACGTCAACGCTACGAATACGGCTCTGCTCGTAGGAGAAGTCCAGAGCAACGTTTTCGATCGGGTTGAACTGCAGGCCCGCACCATAAGAGAAACCGTAGTCGCTGGTGCTGTGGTTGTAAGTCGAAGATTCTACGTTCTGGAATTTACCGTAACCAACACCCACAACGCCGTAGATGCTTGCCCAGTCGTTCAGACGGTAAGCCGGACCAGCAGTGATGCCGTAGTATTGGGTTTTGTTGTAGTCGCCAGAAGCATCGGTACGATCTTTTTCAGTGTAAGTGAAGGAACCGATAACACCCAGCGGGTTGTTGTCCTGCTCGTAGCGATACTTCAGGTTGAAACCGTTCATTTTGTTCGCTGCGCCCTGAGCATCGCTCTGAGCGTAACCACCGGTAACGGTAGAAGTAGCAGCTACAGCAGTACCTGCGGAGAAAGCCAGAACAGCGGCCAGTGCTGAAAGACATGCAATTTTTTTCATAACCACCTCAAATGTGCTTCAAGTAAATCTTAAGTTTTAAATATACCAAAAATTGATGGGAAACTCTTTGCGATTCGCGATGTCTAACGGGGTCTTTCATGTAACAGAACATTTCAAAAACCCGCTATCTCTTTCAATTAACATCACTTTTTCAATTGAAAATACCATTATTGCGCGCACAATATGGCACATTCATCCAGAACATTCCTAATCACACAGATTATTAATCCATCGTTTTCATGCCATTGTACGGAACTGAGCAATTTTTTTTTCAACGAATACTCAACCAGTTGAGCGTAATTCCATTACACTCGCTGTTTTACTTTTCTATACATAAAATCATCTGCGTCGTAACAATGCTGAAGCGTGGCACAGATGGAGATGTGTAATCATCATTTGACAGGAGAAAGGATGCCGGGGTTGTCACGTAAAGCGCCAGTCTGGTTGCCTATTTTGGTTTTGCTTATTGCTATGTCCTCCATTCAAAGCGGAGCATCACTGGCAAAATCGTTGTTCCCACTCGTCGGTGCGCCAGGCGTTACCGCGCTGCGCCTTGCGCTGGGTACGCTCATTCTTATCACTTTCTTTAAGCCCTGGCGTTTACGATTCGCCAAAGAACAACGCCTGCCGCTACTGTTTTATGGCCTGTCTCTGGGCGGGATGAACTACCTTTTCTACCTGTCAATCCAAACCGTCCCACTGGGAATCGCCGTGGCGCTGGAATTTACCGGCCCGCTCGCGGTAGCGCTGTTTTCATCCCGACGCCCGGTGGATTTCATTTGGGTTGCGTTGGCAGTGCTCGGGCTTTGGTTCCTGCTGCCTCTGGGTCAGGACGTTTCTCACGTAGATTTAACGGGTGCTGCACTGGCGCTGGGGGCTGGTGCCTGCTGGGCCATCTATATTCTTACCGGGCAGCGAGCCGGCGCGGAACACGGTCCTGCGACCGTCGCGGTAGGGTCATTCATTGCAGCACTGGTATTTGTACCAATCGGCGCACTCCAGGCCGGAGATGCCCTGTGGCACTGGTCCATTTTGCCGTTAGGTCTGGCCATTGCAGTCCTCTCTACTGCGCTTCCCTATTCGCTGGAGATGATTGCGTTAACGCGCCTACCTACGCGTACTTTCGGTACATTGATGAGCATGGAACCCGCGCTGGCCGCGATTTCCGGAATGATCTTCCTCGGTGAAACGCTGACGCTTATCCAGACGTTCGCTCTGGGCGCCATTATTGTCGCATCAATGGGCTCTACGCTCACTATTCGTAAAGAGCCACAAATAAAACAAGTCGACGTGAATTAACCACGTAATATTCTGCATGGTTTGCATAATCATGCAGAATATCCAATTGTAAATCTGCGTGATAATAATTCTAATAAATATAATTTTCTCATCCGCATATTTCATTTAATCTTAAAATTAACATAAAAATAACACCACACAAGTAACAAAACACTCATTGCATTGATTTTATTTGATATTTTATATTTACCCTCGTCTTCGCTATTAAAGTGATAGGCAACACCGGAAACAAAAATCCAAATTTAGCGCTATACTTAATTCTGTTGAAGAGTTGGGACATAAATATCAAGAGGATATGAAAATATGAGTACCGCGAAACTGGTAAAAACAAAAGCATCCGCCCTCCTTTATACCCGCAACGATGTGTCTGATAGCGAAAAGAAAGCGACCGTAGAACTGCTGAATCAGCAAGTAATCCAATTCATTGACCTGTCATTGATCACCAAACAGGCTCACTGGAACATGCGCGGTGCAAACTTCATTGCAGTACATGAAATGCTGGATGGCTTCCGTACAGCTTTGACCGATCACCTCGACACCATGGCTGAACGCGCCGTACAGTTGGGCGGTGTGGCACTGGGCACAACTCAGGTTATTAATAGCAAAACGCCTCTGAAAAGTTACCCGCTGGATATCCATAGCGTACAGGACCACTTAAAAGAGCTGGCCGAACGTTATGCCGTAGTTGCAAACAGCGTACGTAAAGCTATCAGCGAAGCAAAAGACGAAGATACCGCGGATATCTTTACCGCAGCTTCTCGCGACCTCGATAAATTCCTGTGGTTTATCGAAGCCAACATTGAGTAACAGCAGACATAAGAATTACCTATATAACCCTCGCTCCGGCGGGGGTTTTGCACATCTATGGTGCATAACATTGATCATTCGTCACTCCAAAGTAAATTATTTGTAATAATCACCTCACACAATCGTTAACGAAAGATTGTTTTATCAACAATTTTTACGCTAAATAGTCATACCGTTTGCACCGTGACTGGTTCGCACCAAATGAGTGCCCCAAAACAGTGCATATTACTCACTTTGCCCTACTTATTGTGCAACAAAACGAGACACCCTCTTGTTAAAACAATGAGTTGCAAAATTGGCACGATTTTTTCATTAAGCCATTTGTTCTCGCAGGGGATCGCCCCGTGGATATAAAAGGAAATCCTATGAAGTCTGTATTAAAAGTTTCACTGGCTGCACTTACCCTGGCTTTTGCGGTGTCCTCCCATGCCGCAGACAAGAAACTGGTTGTCGCAACCGACACCGCGTTTGTACCGTTTGAATTCAAACAGGGTGACAAATACGTTGGTTTTGATGTGGATCTGTGGGCTGCCGTGGCCAAAGAACTGAAACTGGATTATGAACTGAAACCAATGGATTTCAGCGGCATCATCCCGGCTCTGCAAACCAAAAATATCGACCTGGCACTGGCAGGTATCACCATCACCGATGAGCGTAAAAAAGCGATCGACTTCTCCGACGGCTACTACAAAAGCGGTCTGTTAGTGATGGTGAAAGCGAATAACAACGACGTCAAAAGCGTAAAAGATCTGGATGGTAAAGTCGTTGCGGTTAAGAGTGGCACCGGTTCCGTTGATTACGCGAAAGCGAATATCAAAACCAAAGACCTGCGTCAGTTCCCGAACATCGATAACGCATATATGGAACTGGGCACCAACCGCGCAGACGCTGTACTGCACGACACACCAAACATTCTTTACTTCATCAAAACAGCTGGCAATGGTCAGTTCAAAGCTGTAGGCGAATCGCTGGAAGCCCAGCAGTACGGTATCGCCTTCCCGAAAGGCAGCGACGACCTGCGTGAGAAAGTGAACGGCGCACTGAAAACGCTGAAAGAGAACGGTACTTACAACGAAATCTACAAAAAATGGTTCGGTACTGAACCTAAATAATAACCGGCAGCGTTGCCCGGTAGCGTGATGCTTACCGGGCCTACGCCTGGATTTTTGAGACCTGTAGGCCGGATAAGCACAGCACATCCGGCAAAACGGGCATTTGAATATTTACACCACGGTAACAGGAACGACATATGCAGTTTGACTGGAGTGCCATCTGGCCCGCCATCCCGCTTTTGATTGAAGGCGCCAAAATGACCCTGTGGATCTCGGTCCTCGGTCTGGCTGGCGGTCTGATAATCGGACTTGCAGCAGGGTTTGCGCGCACTTTCGGCGGTTGGATCGCCAACCACGTAGCGCTGGTGTTTATCGAAGTCATTCGCGGTACGCCAATCGTTGTGCAGGTAATGTTTATTTACTTCGCTCTGCCAATGGCATTTAACGATTTACGCATTGACCCCTTTAGCGCCGCCGTTGTCACCATCATGATCAACTCCGGGGCCTATATTGCGGAAATCACCCGCGGTGCGGTGCTCTCAATCCATAAAGGGTTCAGCGAAGCCGGTTTGGCGCTTGGACTTTCACGCACAGAGACTATCCGCCACGTTATTTTACCTCTCGCACTGCGTCGTATGCTGCCGCCGCTGGGCAACCAGTGGATCATCAGCATTAAAGATACCTCGCTGTTTATTGTCATTGGCGTCGCTGAACTGACCCGTCAGGGCCAGGAAATCATTGCCGGTAACTTCCGCGCACTGGAAATCTGGAGCGCCGTTGCGGTGTTCTATCTGATCATTACGCTGGTGCTGAGCTTCATTCTGCGTCGTCTGGAAAGAAGGATGAAAATCCTGTGATTGAATTTAAAAACGTTTCTAAGCACTTTGGTCCAACCCAGGTGCTGCACAATATTGACCTGAACATTCAGCAGGATGAAGTTGTGGTGATTATCGGGCCGTCAGGATCCGGTAAATCTACCCTGCTGCGCTGCATTAACAAGCTGGAAGAGATAACCTCCGGCGATCTGATCGTCGACGGTCTGAAAGTAAACGATCCGAAGGTAGACGAGCGCTTAATCCGTCAGGAAGCCGGAATGGTATTTCAGCAGTTTTACCTGTTCCCACATCTGACGGCGCTGGAAAACGTCATGTTTGGACCGCAGCGCGTACGCGGGGCGAATAAAGAACAGGCCGAGAAACTGGCGAAAGAGCTGCTGGCAAAAGTGGGTCTGGCCGAACGTGCACATCACTACCCTTCTGAACTGTCCGGCGGTCAACAACAGCGTGTGGCTATCGCCCGTGCGCTGGCGGTAAAACCGAAAATGATGCTGTTTGATGAGCCAACCTCAGCACTCGACCCGGAACTGCGCCATGAAGTTCTGAAAGTTATGCAGGACCTGGCGGAAGAAGGGATGACCATGGTGATTGTGACCCACGAAATTGGCTTTGCCGAAAAAGTGGCTTCACGCCTGATTTTCATTGATAAGGGACGAATTGCCGAAGACGGTAATCCGCAGGCCCTGATTGAAAATCCACCCAGCCAACGCTTACAGGAATTCTTGCAGCACGTTTCCTGATAGCTCAACCTCCCTTCGCCCGAAGGGAGGTTTTTCACCAGAATCCTCTCATTTCAATTCCCTCCCGCCCTGACATCTATACTTATCCTTTTGAATTTATTTTCTCATGGGAGGAGTCATGCGCTGGATCCTGTTCATCTTTGTTTGTCTGTTGAGTCTTCCGGCACAAGCAGTGACGATACCTGGCGTCACCACGCCAACGTCAACCAACGCACAAACCGCCCCGGCAAAGGAGCCAGATGTTGAACAGAAGAAAGCGGCTTACGGCGCACTGGCTGATGTGCTGGAAAATGACACCTCTCGGAAGGAACTGATCGATCAATTACGCAAAGTGGCAACTGCGCCCCCTGCTGAGCCGGTGCCAACCATTGTCCCACCCACGTTAACGGAAGAAAAAACGGTACTGGAAAACGTCACGGATGTCACCCGGCACTACGGTGAGGCGCTCTCCAGCCGCTTTGCCCAGCTTTATCGCAATATTACCGATGCACCGCACAAGACCTTTAACTCGCAAACGTTCACCAATGCCCTGACTCATTTTTTAATGCTGGCGGCGTCAGTGTTCGGTTTTTACTGGCTGATCCGCCTGTGCGCGCTGCCTCTGTATCGTAAAATGGGGCAATGGGCACGGCGGAAAAACCGCGAACGCAGCAACTGGCTGCAGCTTCCGGCGATGATCGTTGGCGCATTCATTATTGATTTGCTTCTGCTGGCGCTGACATTGTTTGTCGGGCAGATACTGAGCGACAGAATGAATGCCGGCAGTCGCACCATCGCCTTTCAGCAAAGCCTGTTTCTCAATGCCTTTGCCCTGATTGAGTTCTTCAAAGCCATTTTGCGTCTGATATTTTGCCCAACGGTGGCTGAACTACGCCCGTTTAACATTCAGGATGCAGGTGCGCGCTACTGGAATCGGCGTTTGAGTTCATTAAGCAGTTTGATTGGTTACGGGCTTATAGTTGCCGTTCCCATTATCTCCAATCAGGTCAATGTGCAGGTCGGCGCGATGGCCAACGTCATCATCATGCTGTGTATCACGCTATGGGCGCTGTACCTGATTTTCAGAAACAAGAAAGAGATAACGCTGCATTTACAGAATCTGGCAGAAAGATCGTTAGCTTTTTTCAGCCTGTTTATCCGTGCCTTTGCGTTGGTATGGCACTGGCTGGCCAGCGCCTACTTCATTGTGCTGTTTTTCTTTTCGCTGTTTGATCCGGGCAACAGCCTGAAATTCATGATGGGCGCTACGCTGCGCAGCCTGGTAATCATTGGAATTGCCGCCTTTGTTTCCGGCATGTTTTCCCGCTGGATAGCCAAAACTATTACCCTTTCGCCACACACCCAGCGCAGCTATCCGGAATTACAAAAACGACTGAATGGCTGGCTGTCGACGGCGTTAAGCGTGGCCAGGATCCTGACGGTGTGCGTTGCGGTGATGCTGCTATTGAATGCCTGGGGATTGTTCGACTTCTGGAACTGGCTGCATTACGGCGCAGGAGAAAAAACGGTGGATATTCTGATCCGTATCGCGCTGATTTTATTCTTCTCCGCCATCGGCTGGACGATCCTTGCCAGCCTGATTGAAAATCGTCTGGCTTCCGATATTCACGGACGCCCGCTACCCAGCGCTCGTACCCGAACCCTGTTGACGCTGTTTCGCAACGCGCTGGCGGTGATCATCAGCACGATCACCATCATGATTGTGCTGTCGGAAATTGGCGTTAATATCGCCCCATTGCTGGCCGGGGCCGGGGCGCTGGGGTTGGCTATCTCTTTCGGCTCGCAAACGCTGGTAAAAGATATTATTACCGGGATTTTTATTCAGTTTGAAAATGGCATGAACACCGGCGACCTGGTGACCATCGGTCCACTCACCGGTACGGTTGAACGAATGTCCATTCGTTCTGTGGGCGTGCGTCAGGACACCGGGGCGTACCATATCATTCCCTGGTCATCGATTACGACCTTCGCCAACTTTGTGCGTGGAATTGGATCGGTCGTCGCCAATTACGACGTAGACCGCCATGAGGATGCGGATAAAGCGAATCAGGCGTTGAAAGACGCAGTTGCTGCGGTGATGGAAAAAGATGATATTCGCGGGCTGATTATCGGCGAGCCGTCGTTTGCCGGGATTGTAGGATTAACCAATACGGCATTCACGCTACGGGTCTCGTTTACCACCTTACCGCTGAAGCAGTGGACGGTACGTTTTGCGCTCGACAGCCAGGTGAAGAAATACTTCGATCTGGCCAACATACGCGCCCCGGTACAGACGTATCAAGTGTTACCTGCACCAGGGAATGGTCCTGCGTCGGCGGCAAGCGAACCGCTACCGCCAACCGAGCCAACGCTTTAGCGTTTACGCGCCATAAAACGACGACGCTGATCGTTATCCATAAAGGTCCAGGCAATAAAGCGGCTCTGCTTTTGCCCCTGGGCCATCTCTTTCTTAACCACTTTCACCGCGCCCGCATCCGTTAGCGCGTGATACAGTGGAGGCAAGTTCTCACCGCGCGAAACCAGCGTGGTAAACCACATCACCTGGCGACCAAAGGCCTGGCTTTCGGCGATCATTTTTTTGATGAACGCCACTTCACCGCCTTCACACCACAACTCCTGCTGCTGTCCGCCAAAGTTCAGCGCATCGTCTTTGTCCTGTCCCAGATTACGGCGTTTGCGCTCGCTTCCGGCGCGGGCTGAGGCCGCAGAATCATGGAATGGCGGGTTACATAATGTGGCTTCATACTGCTCATTTTTGTGAATGATGCCGTTGAAGATTGCCGTTGCATCTTTCTGGCGACGCAGACGAATAGCACGGGTTAATCCCGGATTGGCGTTGACGATCGCCTGAGCGCTGTTAAATGCTTCGCTACTGGTTTCACTACCCGTGAATCGCCAGCCATATTCATGCACGCCGATCAGTGGATAAATACAGTTTGCCCCAACTCCCACGTCCAGCACGCTCGCATTTGCCGGAATGGTTTCGCTGGTTTCACTCAACAGATCGGCCAAATGGTGTATGTAGTCAGCACGACCAGGCACCGGCGGACACAAAAAACCATCTGGAATATCCCAGTTTTTCACCGCATAAAAATGCGCCAGTAGTGCTTTATTGAGCGCCTTTACTGCCTGCGGATTCGCGAAATCAACACTCTGCTCGCCGCCGGGCGTGAGGGTGAGAAATTGCGTCAGCTCGGGCGTAACCTGGCATAAAGTCGCAAGATCATAACGGCCATTGTGGCGGTTGCGTGGGTGTAATCCCGGTTTCAGGGCGGACATAGCATTCTCCTTTTAACAGCGGCGTAAGATACCCGCATAACGCCACGCGGTAAACACACACAACAAGGAAATTTGATTTTTTACACCTGTTTGATGCTTTGCGAATTGTTCAAAAAACAGACAGCTCATCACCAATTTTTTGCGGTAAATGTCATCCCCTGACGACCTAAACTTATCAGGCACACCTGTTGTTTTTCAGAGGATATCACCATGAAGAAATGCCTCACATTACTTGCTGCTACCGTACTTTCCGGCATGACATTTGCCTCCTTTGCTGCACAGCCATACACCAGCTCAGCTACCGGTCAGCTACAAGCTTCCGGCACAGTATCCGCTACCGGCGCCTCTAACCTGAGCGACCTCGAAGACAAGCTGGCAGAGAAAGCGAAAGAGCAAGGGGCAAAAGGCTTTGTCGTTGATTCTGCGGGCGGCAAAAATCAGATGTACGGTACCGCAACCATCTATAAGTAACCCCCCCTTCTCAGCCCAACTGCATTCACCCCGAATGCAGTTTTCTGCGTGCGGTTCACTTCATTGCAGCTCAATTTGTAATCAATATGTTGGCATTTTGAATCCAATGTAAATAAATGTATTTATTTTTGAATTAATGAATGCTAAAACGTCGCACTGATTAGTAATGCTTATCAAAATCATTATCAATTACATATTCATTTCCGCGAGGCCTGCAGGGTATAACATCCATAGAGATGTCCCTTCGCGCGAGTGAAACCGTCCACTCAAACAATAATAAGTCACTCATTAACATGGATAAAAATCGCAACTTGCCGTCCAGTAGCTTTCACTCACTGACTTTTTTTGCCAGTCTGTGCATTGGCCTGTCCCCTATAGCTCAGGCTGTCGCTGCGGACGACCAGGATAAAAAACAAGAAGACACTCTGGTCGTTGAAGCGGCCAAACCTTCGCTGTACGCCCCAACACAGTCTGCCGACCCTAAATTCTCCCGTCCGGTGGCGGATACAACCCGCACCATGACGGTGATTTCTGAGCAGGTGATTAAGGATCAAGGCGCAACAAATCTGACCGACGCGCTGAAAAACGTCCCGGGCGTTGGCGCATTTTTCGCCGGTGAGAATGGTAACTCCAGCACCGGAGACGCGGTTTACATGCGTGGTGCGGATACCTCGAACAGTATTTATATCGACGGTATCCGTGATATTGGCAGCGTCACGCGCGACACCTTCAATACCGAACAGGTGGAAGTAATCAAAGGTCCTTCCGGTACCGACTATGGACGTAGCGCACCGACTGGGTCTATCAATATGATCAGCAAACAGCCACGCACCGACTCAGGAATCGATGCATCGGCCAGCGTCGGTAGCGCCTGGTTCCGCCGTGGTACGCTGGACATTAACCAGGTCATCGGCGAGACCACCGCCGCACGTTTAAACCTGATGGGCGAAAAAACGCATGATGCCGGTCGCGATAATGTTAAGAATGAACGTTACGGTGTGGCCCCCTCTCTCGCTTTTGGCTTAGGGACTGAGAACCGACTGTACCTGAACTATCTACATGTCACCCAGCACAACACGCCGGATGGCGGCATCCCTACCATTGGCCTGCCGGGATATTCCGCACCTTCTGCGGGGACTTCTGCACTGAATCATTCAGGCAAAGTGGATACGCATAATTTCTACGGTACCAACTCGGATTATGACGATTCGACAACCGATACCGCGACGATGCGTTTTGAACATGACCTGAACGACAGCACCACTATTCGCAACACCACCCGCTGGTCGCGCATTAAACAGGATTATCTGATGACGGCGGTGATGGGCGGCGCGTCTAACATCACCCAACCCACCAGCAGCGTCGACAGCTGGACCTGGTCACGCCTGGCAAATACCAAGGATGTCAGCAATAAGATCTTGACCAACCAGACCAACCTGACCTCAACGTTCTACACGGGCTCCATCGGTCACGACATCAGCACCGGTGTGGAGCTGACGCGCGAAACACAAACCAACTATGGCGTGGCGCCGATCACCCCACCACCGGTGAATATCTATCACCCCGACAGCAATGTGAATATCGGCGGATTGTCTCGTAACGGCGCCAACGCTAACGGGCAAACAGACACCTTCGGTGTATACGCTTTTGATACGCTACAAATTACCCGTGAATTCGAGCTGAACGGTGGTATTCGCCTCGACAATTACCGCACAGAATATGACAGCGCCACCGCTTGCGGCGCTTCCGGTCGCGGCGCAGTCGCGTGCCCGACAGGCGTGGCTAAAGGTTCCCCGGTCACCACTGTGGATACTGCCAAATCAGGCAATCTGGTGAACTGGAAAGCTGGCGCGCTGTATCACCTGACCGATAACGGTAACGTGTACATCAACTATGCCGTTTCTCAGCAACCGCCGGGCGGCAGCAACTTTGCTCTTGCTCAGGGCGGCAGCGGTAACAGTGCGAATCGTACCGATTTCAAACCGCAGAAAGCGAAAACCAGCGAGATCGGCACCAAATGGGAGGTGCTGGATAAGCGCCTGCTGTTAACCGCTGCGATTTTCCGCACGGATATTGAGAATGAAGTTGAGCAGAACGACGACGGTACCTATTCCCAGTACGGAGAGAAACGCGTTGAAGGCTACGAGCTCTCGGTAGCAGGCAACATCACCCCCGCATGGCAGATTATTGGGGGTTACACCCAGCAACGCGCGACCATCCACAGCGGTAAAAACGTTGCTCAGGATGGCTCCTCTTCCCTGCCATATACACCGGAACATGCGTTCACGCTGTGGAACCAGTATCAGGCTACCAATGATATCTCCGTTGGCGCAGGCGCTCGCTACGTGGGTAGTATGCATCGCGGTTCCGACGGTGCAGTGGGTACGCCATCCTACACTGAAGGTTACTGGGTCGCTGACGCCAAACTGGGCTATCGCGTGAATCACAATCTCGATTTCCAGCTAAACGTCTATAACCTGTTCGACACCGATTATGTATCCTCCATAAACAAGAGTGGATACCGTTATCATCCGGGCGAGCCAAGAACTTTCCTGCTCACCGCCAATATGCATTTCTAATCCATCGCGTGGGGCGTAAGCCCCACTTTCAGGAGAAATACTGATGATGTACCACATTCCCGGCGTTCTGTCGGCGCAGGATGTAGCCTGGTTTCGTGAACAACTGGACGCTGCCGACTGGGTTGATGGCCGCGCAACCACCGGCGCTCAGGGGGCGCAGGTAAAAAACAACCAGCAGGTGAATACGCAAAGTGAACGCTACGGCGTTTTACAACAGGCGGTACAGACTGCGGTAAGTAACAGCGCGCTTTTCTTCGCCGCAGCACTACCAAAAACGCTCTCCACACCGCTGTTTAATCGCTACCAGGACAACGAGACCTACGGTTTTCACGTCGACGGTGCGGTGCGTAGCCATCCGCAAAACGGCTGGATGCGCACGGACCTTTCCGCAACTTTATTCCTGAGTAACCCGAATGATTATGAAGGGGGAGAACTGCTGGTCAATGATACTTACGGCCAGCATGCGGTGAAGCTTCCGGCAGGCGATCTGGTGCTTTACCCTTCCAGCAGCCTACATTGCGTCACGCCAGTGACCCATGGCGTTCGTGTAGCGTCTTTTATGTGGATACAGTCGATGGTCCGTGACGACAAAAATCGCGCCATGCTTTTTGAACTGGATAAAAACATTCAATCCCTGAAAGCTCGCCATGGGGAGAGCAGCGAGATCCTGTCATTACTCAATCTCTACCATAACCTGCTGCGTGAATGGTCTGAAATCTGATACTGCTGGCGCGTGGTCGTTTTTCAATCATCACCTTCGCTATACTTAGTCTGTAGACATCAGCAGGAGGTACACATGGCATCCGGATGGGCAAATGACGACGCGGTTAACGAACAGATCAACAATACTATTGAAGATGCTGTTGCCCGCGCTCGCGGTGAGTTACCGACAGGGGAAAGTCTGTATGAATGCGAAGAATGCGGCAATCCTATCCCTCAGGCCAGACGTGAGGCCGTGCCAGGGGTACGCTTGTGCATCGCCTGCCAACAGGATAAAGATTCACATAGCTCAGCATTTTCAGGATATAATCGCAGAGGTTCGAAAGACAGCCAGCTACGTTGACTTATCTTTACCAAAAGTTTCAGCGCATACGATTTCCTTTACGAGCACGATTTTTTGCACCCTGTGTAGCAAAATGTGCCGTTGTCGCCTTCTCTGTAAAGCGCAATGACAAGAACTGTAAATCCCTTACTCGAATTTATTAATATTCAATAAGTTATTTGTCATTCAATTTATTTGATTGATGTGGTCAATTCTATTCGATTTTCTCTCACCAAAAAAAACGTGATACTTATCACATCGACGGAACAACGTCTTCTTAAAGAACACTGACTAACAGAACAACCCTGCGAGAGATTAATCATGAAAAATATCAAATTTGCTGTTGCTGCCATCGCCCTGTCTACCCTGTCATTTGGCGTTTTCGCTGCCGAGCCGGTTTCCTCTACTCAGGCGCAAAACATGAACAAAATTGGTGTGGTATCTGCTGACGGCGCTACTACGCTGGACGGCCTGGAAGCCAAACTGGCTGAGAAAGCGAATGCAGCTGGCGCAACTGGCTACAGCATCACTTCCGCTATCGGCAAAGACAAAATGAGCGGCACCGCGGTTATCTATAAATAACCGAAAGATTACCTGTACGACCCAATGCTCCAACCCTCATTGACCCTGTTTGTTACCCTTTGTTTGCCCGTCCGCCACTGGACGGGCTTTTTTTTGCCTATTTTTCCAGCCGTTGACAGAATTCCTGCAACACGGTGTCTGGCATCCCAATTTGCAGTGCCGCCTCACAAATCGCTTGCCAGCTTCCGGCATCCAGCGGAATACCGTGTTCCAGCCGTTCCTCGCGAGTATTCACCTCCCACTCCCCAGGCAACAGGATCGGGGCATCTTCAGCATGCGGGGACGCTTTCACCCACTCAGCAAATGCCGCGACCTGGTTGTCGCAGTCCGGCGCGCAGAACAGTTGTGGATTCATAATGATGGTGGTCATACAGTTAATGATGGCGTCCGCGCTGGTCTGCAGGCTCTCTTCATGTGTGGTTTTACCGCCAGAAAGCGCACCGCCCATAATTTCGCACATCGCCGCCAGCGCATACCCCTTGTGCTCGGCAAAGGTCAGCAACGACCCCAGCGGAGAAACCTGCATTACCGCAGGATCGGTAGTGGGCACACCCTCCACATCAATCAGGCATCCTGGAGCCACCGGCTCGCCCTTATGCCATGCCACACGGGTTTTGCCAAACGCGATGGCGCTGGTTGCATAGTCCAGCAACAGTGGGAAGGTATCTTTACGCGGGAATACGACGCAGAAGGGATTGGTGCCAAAACGGCTATCGCGGCCATGAAACGGTGCGACCATCGGGATCCCCACCACATTCACAAAATGCACCGAGACAAAACCTGCTGCCGCACATTGCTCCGCCCAGTAGCCAATACGGCCGATATGGTGCGAATTATGTAATGCCACAGCGGCGATTCCGTACTGACGCGCCTTTTCGATTCCAAGCGTGATTGCCTCGTGCGCCGCCACCTGACCAAACGCACAGTCGCCGTCAAGCGTAATCACCGCCCCCGCATCTTTTACCACTTTGGCATGACGGTTGATCTGCAGATGCCCCTGCGAGAATGAGCGAATATAGCTTGGGATCATACCGATGCCATGGGAGTCGTGACCGGCGAGGTTAGAGGCTATCAGATGGTCGGCCACCAGCCGCGCCTCCTGATCATTGCTTCCCATCTGATGAAAAACGGCCTGGATAAAGGCGTGCAGCGTTGGCACATGGAAGCGATGTCCACTGTTCATTGTTATCTCCTTTGTGTCGCGTGTTTGTTGTGTTTCTTATTTTTCAACAAACTATGCTGCGCCACGGTGCGCTGGAGGTCAATAAACGTGCAGAAATTTCACATTGCCGAAAAGAGAGAACCGACAGGCCAGGCAACAGGCCCGTCGGGATAACAAATGGTTTAGAAACTTTGCTCGACGCGGGCAAGTCCTTCAGCCAGTGAGGCGGACTCACCGGTTGCCACCAGGCAGCAGGCCATCTGGATTTTCAACGATGCCGGAACAGGCTCGCTGCCAACCAGACAACGCTCAATCCAGCGCGCGGTGGTTTCCGGGTCTTTTGCTACCGGTAGCGGTACCGGCTCGTCAGGCATCTCGCTCTGTCGGTCTTGTAGCACTCGCACACCGGATGAATCGATCAGGCTTATCTGCGGGCAGCGCTGCGGGTTGGCATACACTTCGCCCTCGGTACCATGCATCAACAGGCCGCGCCCACCGATATCGCCGAAGAACTTCGCCACGCGCGAAACGTATTCCGGGTGGGACACGCTGGAAAGACGCAGCGCGGCATCTTCAGCAAACGGCGTGGCTAATTTAGCCAGCGTGTGCGCACTGTTACGCACACCCATGCGCCAGCGCATCGCCAGCTGTTTCTCCAGCGGAGGGCAAAGCGTGCTCACCGGAATAAACACCGGCTCATGACCATCCAGCTTTGCCTGCGCCTGCCCGGCATGCAGCGTTGGCGTAATTCCCATCAGTTCGAAAATGGTTTCAGTCAGCACGCGGGTCGGATCCTCGCTGACGCCGTGCACCACCACCGGGAAGCCAAGTTTATGCAATAAAATCGCCAGCAGCGGAGTCAAATTCGCCTGCTTGCGCGCACCATTGTAGCTGGGAATGACAATCGGCATGGGTTTGGCTACCGGCGGAGTCAGGCGAATGGTGTGGTTTTGCATCGCTTCGTAAAAGCCCAGCATCTCCGCTTCACCTTCGCCCTTGATACGTAGCGCAATCAGTACCCCGCCCATCTCGAGGTCAGGTACGTCGCCGTTCATCATATGGGTATACAGTCCGCGAGCGGTATCCTTGTCCAGGTCACGCGCGTGATTTTTTCCTCGCCCAATCTCTTTAATGATTTTGCGGTAATCCATCGATAACTCCTTGCCTGTTGCTCGCATCGTTAACGCCGACGGCGGCGCGTGGGTTTCGCTTTTTCTTTTGGTTTTACTATAACGTCTGGCACAGCAGGTTGCTCTATCGGAAATATGGGTAACGCGTTCAGTAAACGCTTGCCATAGCTTTTGGTCAATAAACGCTTGTCATAAATAACCACTTCTCCCCAGCAGCCATGGCTACGGATGAGTCGCCCAACCTGCTGGATCAAATTGAACGACGCCGCAGGCAGGCTCTGCACCTCGAAGGGGTAGCGGTTCAGGCTTTTCAACCACTCGCCCTCGGTGATCACCACCGGACTGTCGATAGGCGGAAAAGCAATTTTGTGAATATGCACCTGAGTCAGCAGATCGCCTTTCAAGTCCAGACCTTCAGCAAAAGATTGCAGCCCAACCAGCACGCTGCGCTCGCCGTTGGTCACCCGTTTGCGGTGCAACTCCACCAGACGGTAGCGCGGCTGATCGCCCTGCACCAACAACAGCAGGCGCAAATCGGTAACGTGCTCAAGAAAACGCTGCATCGCCCGACCGCTGGCAAAGAGTACCAGCATGCCCTGATGCTTTTTACTCTCCAGCTGTTCACGAAAATAGGCGGCCATTTCCGCGATATGCTGCTCTTCGTTATCAATTAACGGTTCATAGCGCATTTGCGGAATGACGATTTTGCCCTGTTCAACGTGATTAAACGGTGAATCCAGCGCGACAAACCGGTCTCCTGCTTTTTCCTTCAGACCGCTCATCTCCTGCAAACGCGAGAAGCTGTTGAGCGAGCGCAGCGTTGCGGAAGTGACAATAATATGCGGGACGCTACGCCACAGCAGTCGTTCTAGCTGATCGCTCACACGAATCCCCACGCAGTGGAACCAGACGTGGATCTGCCCGTCACGCACCTCGCGCGTCGCCCATTTACTTACCGGTGCACCTGACGACTGCGCGAGCGATGCTAGCCGCCACAGTTTGCTTTGCGCCTCAAACATGCCAAGCGCCCGGTTCATCTGCAAAATAACCCGATGCAGACGCACGATATCGTGAGTGCCGGTTTTTTCGCTGAGATCGTTGAGGAACAGTTCCGCCAGACCGCGCAGCATTTCTGTTAGCTTTGCCAGACGCTGACAAATCTCCATCACTTCCGTAGGCAATTCGCCCATCGCGAAGCGGTGTTCTGCCTCCTGGGTAGCGGGCATATACAGATTAAGAATGTTATTGAGCGATGAAATCAGCTCATACAGCTCCTCACAGTGACCGTTCAGACGCTCGGCATTTGCCAGTGGCGGCGTGGTCTTCGGGCGAAACTGCTCCAGGCAGGTAGCCACTAATTTGCAAAATAGATCCAACTGCAGTCGATACCAGGGGGCGCTGATTTCTGCGCTCATCTCCAGCGCATCGCGCGCGACATCCGGCAAATGGTGGCCTTCATCAAGTACCAGCAGTAGATTTTTCGGCTCCGGCAAAACGGCTTCGCTTTCCATGGCCGCCATTACCAGCGCATGATTAGCCACGACCACTTCAGCTTCCTGAATCTCCCGGCGGGCGACAAAAAAAGGGCATTCACGATAGTAGTGACAGTTGCGATTCAGACAGCTGGCTTTATCGGTGCTCAGACGCTGCCAGAGTCCGTCGTCGATAGCGATATCGGTGTGATCGCGCAGCCCGTCCCACTTGTAGCTGTCGAGATCGCCTTTTAGCCTGGCACAGCGCTTTTGTTCTTCCTGGTTGTTGGGCGTCAGGTCATCGTCGAGAAAAGCCAGCAGATCCTGCTGATTGGGTTCAGTGCTGGCCAGCGCCGCTAAGTTACGCGGGCAGACATAGCGTCCGCGACCAAACGCAGCGGTAAAACGCAGGTCGGGGATAATTTTGCGCAGCAGCGGTAAATCTTTGCTGTAGATCTGGTCCTGCAAAGCGACGTTGGCGGTACTGACCACCAGCGTTTTTTGTTCTTCACGCGCGATGGCAATACCGGGGATCAGATACGACAGGGTTTTCCCCACCCCGGTCGGTGCTTCAATCGCCAGATGTCGCCCTTCTTCCCCGGAGAGCGTTTTCGCGACGTCAGCAATCATCTGCCGCTGCGGCGCACGGGGGATAAAGTCGGGGATCTGTTCCTGAAGCGCCTTGTACCAGGCGGCGATTTGCGCTTTTAGCGCAGCCGTAAGTGCCATGAGAAAACCTGAAATACTGTATAAACAGCCACTATTGTGGCACATTTCAGGCGTTGGATGTACCTTTTTCCCCCATTCTGGAAAGCGCTTCGCAGCTCTGGCTTAAATTACCGGATGGCGGCTTACACCTTATCCGGCCTACAGTCAGGTACATTGCAGGCCGAATAAACGTGTCGGTTAATAGTATCCCAGCAGCTTCCACCACAGCATGCCCACTGCAAAAATGATAATCACATTTGCCGTTACCACACAGAGGTTAATTTTGTAAAAACGCGGTCGTTCAAAATAGCCCTGGGCAAAATAAATAGGACCAGGTCCGCCACCATACTCGGTATTCCCCCACATCAGATTACTAAAGATACCGAAGCAAATAGCAACCATCATCGGCGGTGCACCCGCAGCTATCGCCGTGGCCGCGAAAGGAGCATACAGCGCAGCTACGTGCCCGGTAGCCGTAGCAAAGAGATAGTGGACGTAAATGTAAAGGATTCCCAGCACAATAAAGGACTCAATCGCACCAAACCCTTGAATACCGCTGCCTAACTTTATTGTCATCCATTTAATAAAACCCAGATCGGCAAGTCCGGTCGCAAGGCTAATAATGACGCTAAACCAGATAACCGTATCCCAGGCTGCATGGTCATTAAGCAAACTTTTCCAGCTAACAGCACCCGAAGCAAACAGATAAGCAGCCAGCCCCAGCCCGACAGATGTGGCAGACAATCCAGTAATCAAACTGGTGCCCCAGCCAACCAGCGCCAGCACAAAACCAAACGCGACCTTTTTCTCGTTGCTGCTCATCGAACCGAGCTCACCGAGCGCCTGCTTACCCATCGCTTTTGCCTCTGGCGTACGCTTAAGCTCAGGATCCAATAATTTATAGACCAGTAGCGGCATCAGACAGAAACAAACCATCGCAGGGACTACTGCGGAAATAAACCATCCGCCCCAGGTTATCTCCATACCCAATGACGATTTCGCCAGGCTCGCTACCAGCGGATTCGCCGCCATCCCGGTGAGAAATATCGCCCCGGTAATCGGCGTAAACTGGAAGCACACCATGGTTAAGAAATCGCCAATACGTTTGCCCGTTACCCCTGGAGCGGAGCCCAACACATCATTGATGGAACGCGTGATGGGAAAAATTATGCCCCCGGACCGCGCAGTTACTGACGGCATTGCCGGGGCCATAATCAGATCGGAAACCCCCAGTGAGTAAGCAATACCCAGGCTGCTGCCGCCAAAGAGCGATAACATTTTATACGCAATACGTTTCCCCAGTCCTGACGTCACAAACCCCAGAGACAAGACGTAGGCGCAGAAAATGAGCCATACCGTACCGGACGCAAACCCTGACAGCGCCTTTGCCTCTGGTAACGTTTTGGTGAAAATAACCACGCAAAGTGCAATCAACATCACCGCCCCCGAAGGGAGCGGCTGAGTGAGAATGGCGGCAATGGTCGCGGCAAATATCGCGAACATATGCCAGGCCTGAGGTGTTAGACCATCAGGAACAGGATAAAACCAAATGATCGCGCTTATCGCCAGCGGTATCAGGAACGACAGAATGGATTTTCCCGTGACAGAATTCGTTGACATAAAAATATCCTTATTCCGTTAGCCCGAGAGCATTCATTTCCGCGACATGTATCTTGCTAATACCTGATCCACCATCGCCGGTGCCATTCCAAGGTAATTTGCCGGGTCGGTCAGTTTTTCAATCAACTGTGGGTCCAGTCGTTCAGAGACAGATGGCATCGCATTCAGCACATCAGCCAATCGTCCACCTTGTTCGTTGACGATACGACAGGCGTCATACACCACGTCATGTGCATCCTGACGACCAATATACGGAGCCAACCCCATCATGACCGCTTCAGCCACAATCAATCCGTTAGTCATGCCTAGGTTACGTTTCATCGCCTCTTCATCGACCACCAGCCCCGCCAGCATAAAGTTGGCCTGATGCAATGCCCCCGCGCTGAGAACGAAACTTTCCGGGATAGCAATCCATTCGGCATGCCACGGCCCGGTTGCTCGCTCCAGATCTTGCACCATCGCATCAAGCATCAACCCTGCCTGTTGGCGAACACCTTTGGCGCAGGCCAGCATCAGCTCGCTGGAAATAGGGTTGCGTTTCTGCGGCATGGTACTGCTGGCGCCACGCCCTTTAACAAACGGCTCATACAGTTCGCCAAACTCGTTTGCTGCCAGCAGCATTACGTCGTAGGCAATCTTGCCCAGCGACCCGGTAATCACCGCTAACAGGTTCACCGCTTCGGCAAAACCATCACGCGCGACGTGCCAGGTGGATGTTGGGACATTTAGCCCAAGCTCTTCCATCATCGCTTTTTGTACCGCGAGGCCTTTATCCCCCAGTGATGCCAGCGTACCGGCTGCCCCCGCAAATTCGCCGACCAATACACGAGGACGCGCCTGGGTAAGACGTTCCGCGTGGCGTTCAAACATATCCAGCCAGATGGCAGTTTTGTAGCCAAAGGTCACGGGCAAAGCCTGTTGTAAATGGGTTCGTCCGGCCATCGGCGTATCACGGTAGCGGCGTGAAAGATCGGCCAGCGTGGCGCGGAGTTTGTCCATATCGGACTCAATGAGCGCAAAAGCATCACGAATTTGCAGAACCACTGCGGTGTCCATAATGTCCTGAGTGGTGGCCCCCCAATGCACATAACCTCCGGACTCGCCTGCCTGTTTAGAAATCTGGTGCACCAGCGGTAGGATCGGATAACCCACAATTTCGGTTTCATGGCGCAATAAATCAAAATCGAGCGTGTCAGCATTACATTTTTCTGCGATTTCCTGCGCCGCAGCCTCGGGTATCACACCGCAGCGTGCCTGGGCTTTGGCTAATGCCACTTCCACTTCCACGTATTTGCGTACCAGCTCGCGATCGTCAAACACCGCGCGCATCGCCGGTGTGCCGAAAGAATCCCTGAACAGAACAGAATCAAGTACATTCGAAGCCATAAATCCCCCTGGAAAATCTGATAATGATAAGATGCGTGTTTACGGCAGTTTGTTGGATATTCAAATGCCGCCACAATGTCCAGACACAAACAAATGTCCGTACATTTGAATGTACGGACATTTATAGTATTCATAAGAAATGTAGGGAATAGTCCGTACAAATTTTCGTGATAAAGATCACTAATATTTTGATGAAACTGCGATGAAAGAATCTCTGTACAAGCGAATAGCACGTGAACTGGCGCAGCAAATTGCGGTGGGAACTTTTGCCCCCGGTTCGCTGTTTCCTACGGAAATGGAACTGTGCGAAACATGGCAGGTCAGCCGCCACACCATGCGTGAGGCGTTAAGGGAATTAACAGAGCAAGGTCTGATATCACGGCGTAAAGGCGCGGGAACCCGCGTTTGCGAACCTAAGGCTAACGGCGTCAATCACCCGCTATCGCATCTTGAGGATCTGTTGCTGCTGGCCAAAAACAATCTGCGCGTCATCAAGAAAATCGATGAGATTGTGGCGGACATAGAGTTGTCCCTGATGATTGGCTGCCCGCCCGGTTCCCGTTGGCTGCACATTGCCAGCACTCGCGAAGATGCGCAAAACCCCGACGCGCCAATCTGCTGGACGGACAGTTATGCCAGCACGGATTACGCCAAGCTGCGTACGTACATCCGTGACGATCCACACTCGTTAATCAGCGATTTGATCGAAACGCATTACGGTATTAAAAGCCATGAGGTGCATCAGACCATTACGGCTGTCGGCGTGCCCAAAAAGGTGGCAAAGATTCTCAATGTAGCACCTGATTCGCCAGCGATGAGAATCGTGCGTCGTTATCTGGACAGGGACGGGAAAGTATTTGAGACGACGATTTCGATTCACCCGGCAGGACGATATACCTGCTCAATCGTGCTGAAATCGCAAAGTTCGGGGGAGTGATTGACCTATCCGGTCTACACAGTGTGTAGGCCGGATAGCGTGTTTATACTGCCATACAGCAAGGTGAATTACTGTGCTGCAGACGGTTTGCGCGGACGGCGCGGTGGACGAGGCTTATCGCCTGCCGGTTTGCCTTCTCCGCTACGCGGTTTCGCTTTTGGCGCACCGCCATCCTGACGACGCGGCTGCTGGCCACGCCCTGCTCCGCCCTGCCCACGACCACCGCCGCCGCCACGCTGCTGGCGACCGTTCTGGATCGGCTCAGCTTTAATGGACGGATCTGGCTCGTAGCCTGGCGTTGCAATACGCGGGATCTCTTTTTTCAGCAACTTCTCGATATCACGCAACAGCTTGTGTTCATCGACGCACACCAGAGACAACGCTTCGCCGGTAGCGGCCGCACGACCGGTACGACCAATGCGGTGCACATAGTCTTCCGGGACGTTTGGCAGCTCGTAGTTCACCACGTGCGGTAACTCTTCAATGTCCAGACCACGTGCGGCAATATCGGTCGCTACCAGCACGCGAATATCACCGGATTTAAAATCAGCCAGCGCACGCGTACGCGCACCCTGAGATTTATTACCGTGGATAGCCGCACTGCGGATGCCGTCTTTATTCAGCTGCTCTGCCAGATGGTTCGCGCCATGTTTGGTACGGGTAAACACCAGCACCTGCTGCCAGTTGCCCTGACCAATCATCTGCGACAGCAGTTCACGTTTACGTTTTTTATCAACGAAATGAACGTGCTGAGTAACCTGCTCTGACGCGGTATTACGACGCGCCACTTCAATTTCCAGCGGGTTGTGCAACAGTTTTTCGGCCAGCGATTTAATGTCATCAGAGAACGTTGCCGAGAACAGCAGGTTCTGACGTTTTGCCGGCAGTTTTGCCAGAACGCGACGAATATCGTGAATAAAGCCCATATCCAGCATGCGGTCAGCTTCATCCAGTACCAGGATCTCAACCTGATCCAGTTTCACCGCATTCTGGTGTTCCAGATCGAGCAAACGACCCGGAGTGGCGATCAGCACATCTACGCCGCCACGCAGCTTCATCATCTGCGGGTTAATACTGACGCCACCGAAGACCACCAGCGAGCGAATATTCAGATACTTACTGTAATCACGGACGTTTTCGCCAATCTGGGCCGCCAGTTCGCGGGTTGGCGTGAGGATCAGCGCACGAACCGGACGACGGCTTTTACCATGCGGCTGATTGGTGATCAGGTGCTGCAACAGCGGCAAGGTAAATCCTGCCGTTTTCCCCGTACCGGTCTGGGCGCTGGCCATCAGATCGCGGCCTTCCAGCACGGCAGGAATAGCCTGCTGCTGAATAGGGGTAGGTTCACGGTAACCCTGCTCGGCAACGGCACGTAAAATTTCAGGGTTTAAACCAAGGGAATCAAAAGACATAACAACTCCGAACCGCCCTGACCGTTACCGGTGTCGTTTTCAGGGAGATACATACAATAGAGATGACAAAAACCACAATGTCATGAAGGGGCGGAGTGTAGCAGTTTTTGTGATGTGCCGCATAAATTATCCCTTCACTGGAAAATAACGCTCCGGACTGGACAAGGCTACACATCAGTCATAATCTTAATCAATCGATTGATTAAGATCAGAGTCGTGCCATGAATACACCCACCATGACAACCAAAGGTGAACAGGCGAAGAACCAGCTCATTGCCGCCGCATTGGCGCAATTCGGCGAGTATGGTCTGCACGCCACGACGCGCGATATCGCTGCACAGGCCGGGCAAAACATTGCGGCTATCACCTACTATTTTGGCTCAAAAGAGGATTTATATCTCGCCTGCGCCCAGTGGATTGCGGATTTTATCGGTGCACAGTTTCGCCCGCACGCTGAAGAGGCCGAGCGTTTATTCGCCCAACCAGAGCCGGACCGTGGCGCGATGCGCGAACTGATCCTGCGCGCCTGCAAAAATATGATCATGCTGTTAACTCAGGACGACACCGTTAACCTGAGCAAATTTATCTCGCGTGAACAGCTTTCCCCCACCGCGGCTTATCAACTGGTGCACGACCAGGTTATCAATCCGCTGCATACACATCTGACGCGCCTGATTGCCGCCTATACGGGCGGCGATGCCAATGATACCCAAATGATTCTGCACACCCACGCCATTCTCGGCGAGGTGCTGGCTTTTCGTCTGGGGAAAGAAACCATTCTGTTGCGTACGGGCTGGTCACAATTTGATGAGGATAAAACCGCGCTGATTGACCAAACGATCACCTGTCACATCGATCTTATTCTGCAAGGTTTAACGCAAAGGAGTCTGGAGTCATGAAAAAACCTGTCGTTCTCGGGCTGGTTATCGCGGCCCTCGTTGCCGTGATTGCCGGTGGAACGTGGTGGTATCAGAGTCGGCAAGATAACGGCCTGACGCTATACGGCAATGTCGATATCCGTAGCGTCAACCTGAGTTTTCGTGTCGGCGGCAGGCTGGCCTCGCTGGCGGTTGACGAAGGCGATGCCATTACCGCCGGCCAGGTGCTGGGTGAACTGGACCGCGCACCGTATGAAAACGCATTGATGCAGGCAAAAGCCAATGTAGCTGCCGCACAGGCGCAATACGATCTGATGCTGGCAGGGTATCGCGAAGAAGAGATCGCGCAAACCGCGGCGGCAGTCAAACAGGCGCAGGCCGCCTATGATTACGCGCAGAACTTTTACAATCGGCAGGTCGGATTGTGGAAAAGCCGCACCATTTCAGCCAACGATCTGGAAAACGCCCGTTCATCTCGCGATCAGGCGTTAGCTTCGCTGAAATCCGCGCAGGATAAACTCACGCAATATCGCAGCGGTAATCGTGTGCAGGACATCGAGCAGGCAAAAGCCACGCTCGAACAAGCTCAGGCCGAGCTGGCACAGGCAGAGCTTAATTTGCATGACACCACGCTGACCTCGCCGTCTGACGGCACGCTTCTCACCCGTGCGGTTGAACCCGGCAGCATGCTGAACGAAGGGGGCACAGTACTGACGCTGTCGCTCACGCGTCCGGTTTGGGTTCGTGCTTACGTTGACGAACGAAATCTGAGCCAGGCGCAGCCAGGACGTGAGATCCTGCTCTATACCGATGGCCGACCGGACAAACCGTATCACGGCAAAATCGGCTTCGTTTCTCCTACCGCCGAATTTACCCCGAAAACGGTCGAGACTCCTGACCTGCGTACCGACCTGGTTTATCGCCTGCGAATTGTCGTCACCGACGCGGACGATTCGCTGCGCCAGGGAATGCCGGTAACGATTAAGTTTGGCGATGAGGCACGGCATGAATGACGCCGTCATTACGCTTAAAGGGCTGACGAAAAACTTTGCCGGAATGGAAAAGCCGGCCGTCGCCCCGCTCGACTGTACCGTTCATGCGGGCTACGTGACCGGACTTGTCGGGCCTGACGGCGCGGGCAAAACCACGCTGATGCGAATGCTGGCGGGATTATTAAAACCTGATGCCGGAAGTGCTGCGGTGATTGGTTTTGACCCCATCAAAGACGACAGCGCGCTCCATGCGGTGCTGGGCTATATGCCGCAGAAATTTGGTCTGTACGAAGATTTAACCGTCATGGAGAACCTCAATCTCTATGCCGACTTACGCAGCGTCACCGGTGAAGCGCGAGAAAAAACCTTTGCCCGACTACTGGAGTTTACCTCGTTAGGGCCGTTTACCGGGCGACTGGCGGGCAAGCTTTCTGGCGGCATGAAGCAGAAGCTCGGGCTTGCCTGTACGCTGGTTGGCGAACCCAAAGTGTTGCTGCTGGATGAGCCAGGCGTGGGTGTCGACCCTATTTCCCGTCGCGAACTGTGGCAAATGGTCCACGAACTGGCCGGGGACGGCATGCTGATCCTCTGGAGTACGTCGTATCTGGATGAAGCAGAGCAATGCCGTGATGTGCTGCTGATGAACGAAGGTGAACTGTTATACCAGGGCGATCCTACTCAGCTTACGCAAACCATGGCGGGTCGTAGCTTCCTGATGAGCAGTCCACAGGAAAACAACCGCCGACTGCTGCAACGCGCGTTAAAGCTGCCGCTGGTCAGCGACGGAATGATTCAGGGTAAATCCGTCCGTTTAATCCTGAAAAAAGAGGCTACTGCTCAGCAGATCCAAAACGCTGACGGCATGCCGGAGATAACCATCAACGAAACAGCCCCCCGCTTCGAAGATGCCTTTATCGATTTACTCGGCGGAGCCGGAACATCGGAGTCCCCACTGGGCGCTATCCTGCATACCGTGGAAGGCACGCCAGGCGAAACGGTGATCGAAGCCAAAGCGTTGACCAAGAAATTTGGCGATTTTGCCGCTACCGACCACGTAGACTTTGCCGTGCAGCGCGGCGAGATTTTTGGTCTGTTAGGCCCTAATGGCGCTGGCAAATCCACCACCTTTAAAATGATGTGCGGCCTGCTGGTCCCCACTTCCGGCAAAGCGCTGGTGCTGGATATGGACCTGAAAGTCAGCTCCGGCAAAGCGCGTCAGCATCTGGGCTATATGGCGCAGAAATTCTCCCTGTACGGTAACCTGACGGTTGAACAGAATCTCCGCTTTTTCTCCGGCGTCTACGGCCTGCGCGGTCGGGCGCAGAAAGAGAAAATCGATCGTATGAGCGAGGCATTTGGCCTGAAAAGTATCGCCTCCCACGCCACCGACGAACTGCCGCTGGGCTTTAAGCAGCGTCTGGCGCTGGCCTGCTCGCTGATGCATGAACCCGACATTCTGTTCCTTGATGAACCCACTTCTGGGGTCGATCCTCTTACCCGCCGCGAGTTCTGGTTGCATATCAACAGCATGGTGGAAAAAGGCGTCACGGTGATGGTGACCACCCACTTTATGGATGAGGCGGAATACTGCGATCGCATCGGGTTGGTATATCGCGGCAAGCTGATTGCCAGCGGTACGCCAGACGACCTGAAGGCTCAGGCTGCCGACAGCGACACGCCGGACCCGACCATGGAACAGGCGTTCATCACGCTAATCAATGACTGGGATAAGGAGCATACGCATGAGTAACTCCGCTCTCTCCTGGCGTCGCGTACGTGCGCTTTGCGTGAAAGAGACGCGCCAGATCGTCCGCGATCCCAGCAGTTGGCTGATTGCGGTGGTGATCCCGCTGCTGCTGCTGTTTATCTTCGGCTACGGGATCAACCTCGACTCCAGCAAGCTGCGGGTAGGGATTTTGCTCGAACAGCAGAGCGAAGAGGCGCTGGATTTTACCCATACCATGACCGGTTCGCCGTATATTGACGCCACCATCAGCGATAATCGCCAGGAACTGATTGAGAAAATGCAGGCCGGGCGCATTCGCGGGCTGGTGGTGATCCCGGTGGATTTTGCCCAGCAGATGGCACGACCCAATGACGTGGCACCGATCCAGGTGATCACCGACGGCAGCGAACCCAATACCGCCAACTTTGTGCAGGGTTATGTCGAAGGCATCTGGCAAATCTGGCAGCAACAGCGGGCAGAAGATCGTGGGGAATCGTTCAAACCATTGATCGACGTGCAGACCCGTTACTGGTTTAACCCGGCGGCCATCAGCCAGCACTTTATTATTCCCGGGGCGGTCACCATCATCATGACGGTGATTGGCGCCATCCTCACCTCATTAGTGGTGGCGCGCGAATGGGAGCGCGGCACCATGGAAGCGCTGCTGTCTACCGAAGTCACCCGCGTCGAGCTACTGCTGTGCAAACTGATCCCGTATTACTTTCTGGGCATGCTGGCGATGCTGCTGTGTATGCTGGTGTCGGTGTTTATTCTTGGCGTGCCCTACCGCGGCTCGTTGCTGATCCTGTTTTTCATTACCAGCCTGTTTCTGCTCAGTACGCTGGGTATGGGGTTGCTTATTTCCACCATCACCCGCAACCAGTTTAACGCCGCGCAGGTCGCGCTGAACGCCGCCTTCCTGCCCTCGATTATGTTATCGGGTTTTATCTTCCAGATAGACAGCATGCCCGCGATTATCCGGGCGGTAACCTACATTATTCCGGCGCGTTATTTCGTCAGCACCCTGCAAAGCCTGTTCCTGGCGGGCAATATTCCGGTGGTGCTGATTATCAACGTGCTGTTTTTAATCGCTTCGGCGGTGATGTTTATTGGCCTGACGTGGCTTAAAACCAAACGTCGGCTGGATTAAATATGTGTATGGATAATTGTAGCCGTAGGCCGGATAAGGCGTTCACGTCGCCATCCGGCATTATGCCTGATGCGCTTTGCTTATCAGGCCTACAAACTGGACTGAGAGGACGGGCATGTTTCATCGCTTATGGACATTAATTCGCAAAGAGCTGCAATCGCTGTTACGCGAACCGCAGACGCGAGCCATTCTGATTTTACCGGTGCTGATTCAGGTTATCCTGTTCCCGTTCGCGGCAACGCTGGAAGTCACCAACGCCACAATTGCTATCTATAACGAAGACAACGGTAAACATTCGGTTGAGCTTACCCAGCGCTTCGCCCGCGCCAGCGCTTTTACGCATGTTCTGCTGCTGAAAAGCCCGCAGGAGATCCAGCCCACCATCGACACGCAAAAAGCCCTGCTGTTGGTGCGTTTCCCGGCCAATTTTTCGCGTAATCTGGATACCTTCCAGCAGGCACCCATGCAGATTATCCTAGACGGGCGAAACTCCAACAGCGCGCAAATTGCCGCGAATTACCTGCAGCAAATCGTTAAGGAGTATCAGCAGGAGCTGATGGACGGCAAGCCGAAACCGAACAACAGTGAGCTGGTAGTGCGTAACTGGTACAACCCGAATCTGGATTACAAATGGTTTGTGGTTCCGTCGCTGATCGCCATGATCACCACCATCGGCGTAATGATCGTCACCTCGCTCTCGGTTGCCCGCGAGCGTGAGCAAGGCACACTGGATCAACTGCTGGTTTCCCCGCTGACCACCTGGCAGATTTTTATCGGTAAAGCGGTGCCCGCGCTCATTGTGGCTACTTTTCAGGCCACCATTGTGCTGGCGATCGGTATCTGGGCTTATCACATTCCGTTTGCCGGTTCATTGGGGCTGTTCTATTTCACGATGGTGATTTACGGGCTGTCGCTGGTTGGCTTTGGTCTGCTGATTTCGTCACTGTGCGCCACCCAGCAGCAGGCGTTTATCGGCGTGTTTGTGTTTATGATGCCGGCGATTTTACTCTCGGGCTACGTCTCACCGGTCGAAAACATGCCGGTCTGGTTGCAGAATCTGACGTGGATAAACCCGATCCGCCATTTTACGGACATCACGAAACAAATTTACCTGAAAGATGCGAGTCTGAAGATTGTCTGGGGAAGCTTGTGGCCGCTGTTGGTGATAGCGGCCACGACCGGATCAGCGGCGTATGCGATGTTTAGACGCAAGGTGATGTAGCTTTTTGTCTTTCGCCAGCAGCGAGACCACGGCGGGTCCGGCAAGGATTACCAGCCCCGCCAGTGCCAGCAAGACGTTGTTTTGCAGCACACGCGACAGCAGCCACAGCACGATCATTGCGGCACCGAAATACCACGTCGTGGTCAACTCTTCCAGCACATCAGCCACGTCGCGCCAGCGCTGTTCGTGGTGACGTTGCAATGCCAGCATCAATAAAACCGTAACGCCGTACACGACGCACAATCCCAGGCCGACATGCACCAGTCTGCCGCTCATCCAGCCCATTACCAGCAACGCCACTACCAGTAAATGCAACACTATCTGCCAGCAACTTAGACCCGTTGCGACACGAACACGTTGTTGCCACCTCATGGCTATTCTCCTGAAGGATTTTCGACTAATTGTTCAGAGTACCGGACTTTACGGAAAATTCCGCAACACCGCATCTTTTTGTGACGACGACTACACTATTTTATTTAGGAAGTGACGCCATCGGGAGGCTCATGAGCGGATCGGGAGTTCAATTTTCATTCAATGTGCTCACCATTAATACTCACAAAGGGTTCACCGCCTTCAACCGGCGTTTTATTTTGCCTGAGCTACGGGAGGCCGTCAGAACGGTTGGGGCAGACATTGTATGTCTGCAGGAAGTCATGGGCGCACACGAAGCGCATTCGCTGCACATTGATAACTGGCCGGATACCAGCCATTACGAATTTCTGGCGGACACCATGTGGAGCGACTTCGCCTACGGGCGTAACGCCGTGTACCCGCAGGGACATCATGGTAATGCGGTGCTGTCGCGGTATCCCATTGAGCATTATGAAAATCGTGATGTGTCAGTCGGCGCGAGTGAAAAGCGCGGAGTCCTTTACTGCCGAATCGTACCGCCAATGCTCTCCCACCCCATCCATGTGATGTGTGTACATCTCGGCCTGCGTGAAGCTCACCGCCAGACCCAGCTCTCTATGCTGGCAGACTGGGTTAACGCCCTACCCAACGCGGAGCCCGTAGTGATTGCCGGAGATTTTAATGACTGGCGGCAAACGGCCAATCGTCCGTTGAAAGCCAAAGCTGGCCTTGACGAGATTTTTACCCGCGCCCACGGCCGCCCGGCGCGAACCTTTCCGGTGCAGTTTCCCCTGCTGCGCCTGGACAGGATCTATGTGAAAAACGCGAATGCCAGTACCCCAACGACGCTGGCGCTGCGTCACTGGCGACATTTGTCCGATCATGCCCCCCTGAGTGCGGAGATTCATTTATGAAATATGGCTGGCGTGAAGGCAATCAAATTCAACTGCTGGAAAATGGCGATCAATTCTACCCCGCCGTCTTTGACGCCATTGAGCAGGCAGAGCAAAAAATTATCCTTGAGACCTTTATCTGGTTTGAAGATGCGGTCGGAAAACGGCTGCATGCCGCGTTGCTCGAAGCCGCCCGGCGAGGTATCAAAGCAGAGGTGCTGCTGGATGGCTACGGCTCGCCGGATCTGAGCGACAGTTTTGTTGAAGAGCTGACCGTAGCCGGCATTGTTTTCCGCTACTACGATCCGCGCCCGCGCCTGTTCGGTATGCGCACCAATCTCTTTCGCCGTATGCATCGAAAAATAGTGGTCATTGATGACCGTGTTGCCTTTGTCGGCGGCATCAATTACTCCGCTGAACATATGTCTGATTACGGCCCGGAGGCCAAACAGGATTACGCCGTGCGCGTTGAAGGTCCAGTCGTAGCCGACATCCTAAGATTCGTGCTGGAAAACTTGCCCGGACAGAGCGCCGTACGACGCTGGTGGCGACGTCATCACCGGGCAATCGACAATCATCGCCCTGGCGAAGCGCAGGCGCTGTTTGTCTGGCGCGATAACGAAGAGCATCGCGATGATATTGAACGCCACTATCTGAAAATGCTGACCCAGGCCCGGCGGGAAGTGATTATCGCCAATGCCTATTTCTTTCCAGGATACCGCCTGCTGCATGCCCTGCGTAAAGCGGCACGACGCGGCGTTCGGGTAAAACTCATCGTGCAGGGTGAACCGGATATGCCGATTGTGAAAGTGGGCGCCCGCCTGTTGTACAACTATCTGGTTAAAGGTGGCGTCCATGTCTATGAATACCGCCGTAAACCTCTGCATGGCAAAGTGGCGCTGATGGACGATCACTGGGCGACGGTGGGATCCAGCAATCTTGATCCGCTGAGCCTGTCGCTGAATCTGGAAGCAAATCTGATTATTCATGACCGCACGTTTAACCAGACCCTGCGCGACAACCTGAACCCTATTATTACGCAGGACTGCAAGCGGGTTGATGAATCCATGCTGCCAAAACGCACCTGGTGGAACCTGACTAAAAGCGTGTTGGCCTTCCACTTTTTACGCCACTTCCCGGCGCTGGTCGGCTGGCTTCCGGCGCATACCCCGCATCTGGCCGAGATAGAGCCGCCCGCGCAGCCCGCTCTGGAAACTCAGGACCGTATACAAACTGAGGATGCAGGAGGGAAAACCTGATGGCAAAAAATCACCGACGCTGGCGGTTAGCGAAAAAGATCCTCACATGGTTATTTTTTATTGCGGTGACCGTGTTGCTGGTTGTTTATGCCAGCAAAGTCAACTGGCAGGAAGTGTGGACGGTAATTCACGATTACAACCGGATCGCCCTGCTCAGCGCCGTGGGGTTGGTGATCGTCAGTTATTTACTTTACGGCTGTTATGATCTGCTCGGCCGCTACTACTGCGGTCACAAACTGGCAAAACGCCAGGTCATGCTGGTGTCGTTTATTTGTTACGCCTTCAACCTGACGTTGAGCACCTGGGTGGGCGGTATTGGGATGCGTTATCGCCTTTACTCGCGCCTCGGGTTGCCGGGGGGCACAATAACGCGGATTTTTTCGCTGAGCATAACCACCAACTGGCTGGGCTATATTCTGCTGGGCGGTTTTATTTTTACCTTCGGCGTCGTCGAACTGCCCGCACACTGGTATATCGATGAAGGCACATTGCGCATTTTAGGCATAGCGCTGCTGATGATTATTGTTGTTTATCTGTGGTTTTGCGCTTTCGCTAAACATCGTCACATCACCATCAAGGGCCAAAAGCTGGTGCTACCCTCGTGGAAATTTGCCCTCGCGCAAATGGCGATATCCGGGGCTAACTGGATGGTTATGGGGGCGATTATTTGGTTGTTGCTGGGCCAGAACATCAACTATTTCTTTGTGCTGGGCGTGCTGCTGGTGAGCAGTATTGCCGGGGTTATTGTGCATATTCCGGCGGGGATCGGCGTGCTGGAGGCAGTGTTTATGGCGTTGCTGGCGGGAGAGAACACGTCTCAGGGGACAATCATTGCTGCCCTGCTTGCGTATCGCGTGTTGTACTATTTTATTCCGCTGCTGCTGGCGCTGATGTGTTATTTGCTGTTGGAGAGTCGGGCGAAAAAGCTACGGGCAAAGAACGAGAAGGCGATGGCGAAATAAGGGTGTATATAGTGCCGGATGCGGCCTACCGCCTGGTATCAAAAGTAGGCCGGATAAGGCGTTAAGCCGCATCCGGCAACAGACAATTAACGACGATTGCCGAAAATACGCAGCAGCATCAGGAACAGGTTGATGAAGTCCAGATACAGCGTTAAGGCCCCAAGAATTGCGTATTTACGCAGATTGGAGCTGTCGCGCAGGTCGATCTGTTCACCGATATTTTTCAGCTTCTGTGTGTCATAGGCGGTTAGACCGACAAACACAATCACCCCGATATAGGTCACCGCCCACATCAGCGCTTCGCTCTTCAGCCAGAAGTTAACCAGTGAGGCCAGCACAATACCGATCAGCGCCATAAACAGCATATTGCCGAAGCCGCTCAGATCGCGCTTGGTGGTGTAGCCATACAAGCTCATGATCCCGAACATCCCACCAGTGACCACGAAGGTGCTGGCGATAGACGAGTAGGTATAGACGATAAAAATGCTTGATAGCGTCAACCCGGTTAATGCCGAATAGAGCATAAACAGCGTGGTCGCCATACCCGCGCTCAGCCTTTGCACCATGCCGGACAGGACAAACACCAGCGCCAGTTGAGCGATGATCAGGCCAAAGAAGGTGATTTTGCTGGAGAAGACAAACATCATCACCGCGGGCGTATTTGCCGCATACCAGGCGATAAACGCCGTCAGCAACAGTCCGCAGGTCATCCAGCCGTACACCTGCGCCATATACGTTTGCAGACCGGAACGGGCCTGTACAATAGAATCGGATCGTGGGAATCGGTCCATGACAATCTCCTGAATCAGTATGAGCCTACAACAATTGTACTCTACCAGCGTTTTGCTGCTAGCTTATCGCTGTCGCGGGCATCAACCCAGCGCTCACCTTCCGGCGTAGCCTCGCGTTTCCAGAACGGCGCGCGGGTTTTCAGGTAATCCATAATGAACTGCCCGGCATCAAATGCGCTGCTGCGATGCGCACTGGTCACGCCAACAAACACGATTTCGTCACCCGGCCACAGTTCGCCAATGCGATGAATCACCGTCACCCGACCCAGTGGCCAGCGCGAACGCGCTTCGTCGACAATCTCCGCCAGCGCTTTTTCGGTCATTCCCGGATAGTGTTCCAGCGTTAACGCCTGCACGCTGTCACCGAGATTGTGATTGCGCACTTTACCGGTGAAAGTGACGACCGCGCCGTCTTCATCGCGCTCTGCCAGCCAGGGATACTCATCCCCGACGCTGAACGGCGCATGGCCAACAACAATTCGCGTTTGAGCCATTTTAGCCTCCGGTTACCGGCGGGAAGAAAGCGACTTCATCACCCGCGTTAAGAGGATGGTCAAAACTGACCAGCGTCTGATTCACCGCCGCCAGCAGCTTGCCGTCTTCCAGCGCCAGCGCCCAGCGATCGCTTTGCGCCGCCAGATGCTTGCGCAGCGCTTCTACCGTTGCAAACTCGGCGGCAACTTCTAACGCATCGGTGTTCACCAGTTCCCGTACCTGAGCAAAGAAAAGAACCTTAATCATGCGCATCCACCTTAAAATCACCCGATTTGCCGCCGCTTTTTGCCAGCAGACGCACCGGACCAATCACCATATCCTTTTGTACCGCTTTGCACATATCGTAGATGGTCAATGCCGCCACGGAGGCTGCCGTTAACGCTTCCATTTCAACGCCGGTTTTACCGGTCAGGCGACACAGCGTTTCAATACGTACGCGATTGTGCTCCGGCTCGGCGTGCAAATTGACTTCGACCTTGCTCAACATCAGCGGGTGACACAGTGGGATAAGATCCCAGGTCCGTTTGGCAGCCTGAATACCGGCAATACGCGCCGTGGCGAAAACGTCACCTTTATGGTGGCTGCCGTCGATGATCATCGCCAGCGTTTCGCTATGCATGGTTACGAATGCTTCTGCACGCGCCTCGCGTACGGTTTCCGCTTTGGCGGAGACATCCACCATATGCGCTTCGCCAGCGGCGTTAATATGAGTCAGTTGCGACATACTTATTTCTTCAAATGTGGGTGGAAATTACACGGACGCGTACGGGCATCAAGCTGCGGCGCAATGATATTTTCCCATGCGGTACGACACGCTTTCGTCGAACCCGGCATGGCAAAAATCAGCGTTTTATTGGCCACCCCGGCAATCGCCCGGGATTGCAGCGTCGCGGTGCCAATCTCTTCAAACGACAGCATACGGAAGACTTCGCCAAACCCTTCAACTTCTCTGTCGAACAGCGGTTGCAGCGCTTCCGGCGCCTGGTCCCCTTCGGTTAAGCCAGTGCCACCGGTAATGAGCACCACCTGTACATCGTCACTGGCAATCCAGGCAGAAACCTGGGCGCGGATGGCGTAGCGGTTCTCTTTGACAATCGCCTTATCGACAATCTGATGACCCGCTTCTTGCGCCGAGTCACGCAGATAATGGCCGGAGGTGTCATCTTCTTCGCCGCGACGGTTGGAAACAGTAAGAATAGCAATGCGTGTCGGGATAAATTCAGCGCTTACCTGACTCATGAAAAACTCCTTTTAGCGATCAGCCGCCAATGTAAGATAAGTTTTGCGTAATACCGGTATTGTTCTGATGCAGGAAATGGGTCTGCTTTTTCTCCAGCAGCGCGGCTGAAATACGTTCTTCCAGCGCCGGTTGCTGAGCATCGTCTTCCAGCAAATCACGCAGGCTTACGCCACCTTCACCAAATAAACACAGATGAAGCTTGCCGACAGAGGAAACGCGCAGACGATTACAGGTGGCGCAGAAGTCTTTCTCATAAGGCATGATCAGACCAATTTCGCCAACATAATCAGGATGACAGAATACCTGAGCCGGGCCGTCGCTACGCTGTCGGATCTGGTGGATCCAGCCGCGACGCAGCAGCTCATCGCGCAGTACCTGTCCGGAAATATGGTGTTTACGGAAGAGAGAGCTGCCCTCGCCCGTTTCCATCAGTTCAATAAAACGCAGTTGGATTGGTCGAGGTTGGATCCACGCCAGGAAGGTGTCCAGTTGATGATGGTTTACGTCGCGCATCAGCACGGTGTTGACTTTCACTTTTTCAAAACCGGCATCAAAGGCGGCATCAATGCCTGCCATCACCTGCTGAAACTTGTCCTGTCCGGTAATGGCGTGAAACTGACGGGCATCGAGGCTGTCGACGCTGACGTTGAGCGCGGTCAGTCCGGCATCGCGCCAGGCGGCGGCATCGCGCGCCAGACGATAACCATTGGTGGTTACCGCAATCTGGCGGATGGCGTCGTTTTCGCGCACGGCGGCGATGATGTCAGTGAAGTCGCGACGCAGTGAAGGTTCGCCCCCCGTCAGACGCACTTTTTCCGTTCCCAGACTGGCGAACGCACGCGTGACGCGGCGAATTTCATCAACGGTCAAAAAGCCGTTATTGGTGACCCCGCCGGGCTTATAGCCATCCGGCAGGCAGTAGGTGCAACGAAAGTTACACACATCGGTAATCGACAAACGTAAGTAGTAAAACTTACGTGCGAAAGCATCGGTAAGTTGAGAGCCCATGTACACCTTTCCAAATACGGGAGACGTAGTCATTTCTTCCTGCGCCCTGGTGACAAACTTTTTCAAGTCTTGTCACGGCCAAAGCACCGTATCATTTGACCCAGGTGCAGAGGCTAGAGTGTTTATACTCATCATACTTCGAGTTGCAGATGCGTTGGCTTTCGGCAACTCAAATTATTAAAAGTACTTTGTGGTTATGCCGATACTAGCGTGTAAATGACGCTTTTGCCATGTACACTTTCGCTGTATAAATACATACATAACGACATGATCGTGCAATTTCGTTACAGAATAAGCAAAAACTACAGTTTTGCATTGATATACATCATCTTGCTATCAGGTGGGTGTCGTCAGAAAGGAGTAGATCGCAGAAAAAAATTACGGCAGATGCCGACTGGATAATTGCCGAAAACACGCTATTTACGTTACTGTAGCGCCGATCAATTGATATCAGGAAAATATATGCGCACTCGCACGCTGGCAGATCTGGACCGCGTTGTCGCTCTCGGCGGAGGGCATGGATTAGGACGCGTTCTCTCCTCTCTTTCCCCATTAGGTTCCCGCCTGACGGGTATCGTCACCACCACGGATAACGGCGGGTCGACAGGTCGTATTCGTCGCTCTGAAGGAGGGATAGCCTGGGGAGACATGCGTAACTGTCTGAACCAGTTAATTACCCAACCCAGCGTTGCATCCGCCATGTTTGAGTATCGTTTTGGCGGTAATGGTGAACTTTCCGGACATAACCTCGGAAATCTGATGTTAAAGGCGCTCGACCACCTCAGCGTGCGGCCTCTGGAAGCCATCAATTTAATTCGCAGCCTGTTGAAAGTTGACGCACATTTAATTCCAATGTCGGAGCTGCCGGTGGATCTGATGGCCATTGATGACCAGGGGCACGAAGTTTATGGCGAAGTGAATATCGATCAGCTCACCGTCCTGCCTCAGGAACTGATGCTGTCGCCAAAAGTCCCGACTACGCGGGAGGCGGTAGAAGCTATCGCGGAAGCGGATTTGATTTTGATAGGCCCCGGCAGTTTTTACACCAGCCTGATGCCGATTCTGTTACTCGATGAAATGTCACAGGCATTACGTCGCACACCGGCTCCGATGGTCTACATAGGCAATCTTGGGCGCGAATTAAGCCTGCCAGCAGCCAGCCTGACGCTTAGCGATAAGCTGGCCATTATTGAACAGTACGTCGGGAAGAAAGTGATTGATGCGGTGGTTGTGGGGCCGAAAGTGGATGCTTCCGCTGTTACCGACCGCGTTGTGATCCAGGAAGTGCTGGAAGCCAGCGATATTCCCTACCGCCATGACCGCCAGCTATTGCATAGTGCGCTGGAGAAAGCAGTGCAGGCGCTGGGCTGAACGGATTTGCCTGATGCGCTTTGCTTATCAGGCCTACAAAACGATTTGCTCCGGCATCAAACAATGCCTGATGTGCTGCGCTTATCAGGCCTACAAAGGCAATCTACCCCGTAGGTCGGATAAGGGGTTTACCCCGCATCCGACACCGCCTTACGATGCCGCAATAAACAACTCGCGCAGCTGATGCAACTGGTCACGGATTGTCGCGGCCTCTTCAAACTCGAGATTCTGTGCGTGCTGCATCATCTGCCCTTCCAGCTCGTGAATCTTCTGCTGCAGCGCTTTTGGCGTCATATCCAGTTCGACAACCTCAGACTTCGCGCCTGCGCGTGACTTCCCTTTGCCTTTCGCTTTGGTCTTCGCAATATTCTGACCCAACGCCAGAATATCGACCACTTTCTTGTTCAGGCCCTGCGGCGTAATACCGTGCTCTTCGTTGTAGAGCTGCTGTTTCTCACGACGACGTTCGGTTTCACCAATCGCTTTGGCCATTGAGGCGGTAATTTTATCACCGTAAAGAATCGCCTTACCGTTGATATTACGCGCCGCACGACCGATGGTCTGGATAAGCGAACGTTCAGAACGCAGGAACCCTTCTTTGTCTGCGTCCAGAATCGCCACCAGGGAGACCTCAGGCATGTCCAGGCCTTCACGTAACAGGTTGATACCCACCAGCACGTCAAACTCGCCCAGACGCAGGTCACGAATGATTTCCATACGTTCCACGGTATCGATGTCAGAGTGCAGATAACGCACCCGCTCGCCGTGTTCTTCGAGGTATTCTGTAAGGTCTTCCGCCATCCGTTTGGTGAGCGTGGTGACCAGCACACGTTCGTTAATCGCCGCACGGGTGCGGATCTCAGACAGCAAATCGTCAACCTGCGTCGCCACCGGGCGCACCTCAATGACCGGATCCAGCAGGCCGGTCGGTCTTACCACCTGATCGACCACTTCATCACCGGATTTCTCCAGCTCATAGTTGCCCGGCGTCGCCGAAACGTAGATGGTTTGCGGGGCCAGCGCTTCAAACTCTTCAAATTTAAGCGGACGGTTATCCAGCGCCGACGGCAGACGGAATCCGTATTCGACCAGGGTTTCTTTACGCGCCCGGTCACCGCGATACATGCCGCCAATTTGCGGAATAGTGACGTGGGATTCATCCACAACCAGCAGGCCATCGGCAGGCAGGTAATCAAACAGCGTCGGCGGCGGCTCGCCCGGACCACGCCCGGACAGATAGCGGGAATAGTTTTCAATCCCCGAGCAGTAACCCAGCTCGTTCATCATTTCCAGATCGAACTGGGTACGCTGACTTAAGCGCTGTTCTTCCAGAAGTTTGTTATTTGCCAACAGGACTTTTCGCCGCTCTGCAAGCTCAACCTTAATTTCTTCCATCGCCTGTACAATACGTTCGCGCGGCGTCACGTAGTGCGTTTTAGGGTAGATGGTAAAGCGCGAAATAGTGGATTCGACCTGCCCGGTAAGCGGGTCAAACAGCGACAAACGTTCGACCTCTTCATCAAACAGTTCCACGCGCAACGCGATGTCGTCAGATTCCGCCGGGAATATGTCGATCACTTCACCGCGCACGCGGAAGGTCCCGCGCTGGAATGCCTGATCGTTGCGGGTATATTGCAGCTCCGCCAGACGACGCAGGATCGCGCGCTGGTCGATAATCATCCCCACCGTCAGGTGCAGCATCATTTTCAGGTACAGATCCGGGTCACCCAGACCATAAATCGCGGAAACCGACGCCACGACAACGACATCCCGTCGCTCAAGCAACGCTTTGGTCGCTGACAGTCGCATCTGCTCAATGTGTTCGTTAACCGAGGCATCCTTCTCGATGAAGGTGTCAGAACTTGGCACGTAGGCTTCCGGCTGATAATAGTCGTAGTAGGAGACGAAATATTCCACCGCGTTATCCGGGAAAAACTCTTTCATCTCACCGTACAACTGTGCGGCAAGCGTCTTATTGGGGGCCAGCACCATGGTAGGTCGCTGTAAGTCCGCAATCACGTTCGCGATGGTGAATGTTTTCCCCGACCCCGTCACCCCCAGCAGCGTCTGATGCGCCAGTCCATCCTCCAGACCTTCTTCCAGGCGACGAATCGCCTCAGGCTGATCGCCAGAGGGTTTAAAAGCGGAATTTAGTTTGAACGGTTTACTCATGAGCAGCTACCTGAAGCAATGGGCGGGCAGGTGTGTAATTTTACTCGCAGCCGTATATTTTGCCAGTAAAATATACTGGATGGAAAAACAGTAACGCGCCAGAATATTTCTGTTACCCCAGCAAAATGGCCGTGACTACAGGCTAAAATTTGTCCGCAGGCAAGATAAAACACCAGCAAAAATGTGTTATCCCCAAACCAATGACTTTTTTAACATTTGTCAAGCTACCCGATGAAAGTTTTGTGGCAACACATGACACTTCTGCGACAGCCATTGCATTTATCTAACACACTGTAATTTAATGATTATTATCTCAAGCCGTCTTTCGCATCAATTTAGTCGCAGGCCGCGTCTTCTCTCGCTTACCTTGTGTTTTCTAACTCTAATACACAAGGTTATCCACAGGAATAGTGGATAACTGCCTCCAGCCCGTATGGACTGTAGCCTGGCAAAAACGTCCTGATGGTCTTTTCTGGTGGGATAAAAAAAAATTATCGCTATTTTTTGATATTTATCAGCTAACGAAGCGACCTGGAATGGCCGAGATCTTGCTCGCATTTTCATCATTTTCCTGCCTGCACCATCACAACGCCACCAGGCACTGACAATGTGCACACTGCGGCGCTCATCCACAACAAGCCAGATACCGCAACCCGCTCAATACACTATTCTGCTGTATTTTCCCCTCATTCCGCTTCTGGCAAGAGATTTGCAGTTTTCTCCCGACCATCAGCCCGCGAGGCGGATATCATCATGAGGGAGAAATCTATGTTGAGTCTTCGTGCAGTGAATCACTATTACGGTAATCAACACTCGCTTTGGGATGTCGATCTCGACCTGTTGCCCGGTAAATGTACCGCTGTGCTGGGTCTTCCAGGGATGGGAAAAACCACGCTGGCCAATTGCATCACAGGCAATTTACCGATTGAGAGCGGAACCATGTTCTGGCATCAGGCTGGCGCACCACCTTGCGATCTGCTTCAGATTCCGGCGGCAAAGCGCATTGCGCTGGGTATTAACTGTGTATCACAGGAACGGCGAATTTTTTCGCAGCTGACGGTAGAGGAAAATCTGCACATTGCGCGCCAGGCGGTTGAGAAAAGCGAAACGATGAACAGCAGCGATATTTACCGCCTGTTTCCACAGCTGTTTGTACTGCGTCAGGCCAAAGGGGTGGCATTGTCGGAGGAAAATCAGCACCAGCTTGCACTCGCCAGTGCGTTAGTCACTCGCCCGCGCCTGCTGATTCTCGATGAGCCGACGCGAGGAAGTGGCCAGGCATATATCCACAAACTGGGGAATCTGATAGTGAGGCTAAGCCAGGAGCTTGGCATCGCCATTATGCTCGCGGAGCAGAGCCTGCCGTTTATTCGTCGGGTCGCTGACTGCTATTGCTTGTTACATCGTGGACGCAACGTGGCTCAAGGGCAAATAACACAATTCAGCGACCCGCTAATCAACGACTGGTGGATGCCAGAGACAAAACGCTAAGATCGATATAACGACCTGTCGCTGCTCGTTCCGGCTCTTCTGCCAGCCAGGGAATTTCCCCCAGTAGCGGAGCCGCAAGCGCACGCTTTAGTGTCGCCATATATTCAGCATGACGCTTACCGGGTGGCTGCACATCATTGGCAACCCATCCGGCGAGCGTCAGCCCGGCCTGCTGCACCGCCTGGGCGGTCAAAATGGCATGATTGATACAGCCGAGCTTAACGCCAACCACCAGAATCACCGGCAGTTGTTCCGCTTTTACCCAGTCAGAAAAACTCAGCGTTGGCGAAAGTGGCGTAAACCATCCGCCTGCGCCTTCCACCAATACCCAGTCAGCCTGTTCTTCAAGCAAGCGTAAACCCGCAGACATCACTGAGGCCTGAATGGGGCGCCCTTCGTCAGCACTGATGATATGCGGTGAGGTAGGTTCGGCGAAGGTATACGGATTGATGGCCGCATAATCCACTGCCACAACGCTGTTGCGCTGTAGAGCCAGCGCATCGCTGTTTCGCAGACCTTCAGCCGTCATTTCACTGCCTGACGCCACCGGCTTATAGCCGACCGTTCGCAACCCCAGCTGTCCCGCCGCCTGAAGCAACGCACAGCTGGCGATAGTTTTACCTACTTCGGTGTCCGTCCCGGTGACAAAATAGGTGTTAGTCACGTTGAATCACTCCCAAAAAAAGATGATAGGTCAGCGGATATTTCCCCTGCTGACAGGGCCAGGCGAGTTGTAGCTGACGCAGTTGCGAACGGGTCAGCACACGCTGTTCGCGTCCGTCGTGCAAATGCGTCGCGCCAATACCCTTCAGCGAGCGCATGGCGCTCAGCGCATCGTCAAACCACAGCGTGACGGCATGAGACTGGTATTCAACGTCCCAGCCGCACAGCGCGTTTTCCAGTTGCTCCACCGGCAAAAAACGGTTGGCGTGCTCCCGATCATCAACTGCTCGCCACGCCTGACGAAGTTCAGGCATCGACCCTTGCGCCAGGGTACTAAACGCCACCGTCCCGCCAGGACGCACCACCCGATATAGCTCGCGTAACGCGCCGCGCAGGTCGTTGCACCACTGCACGGCCAGATTGCTCCAGGCCAGGTCGAAAGTGGCAGCGGCCTGCGGAATGGCTTCGATATCCGCCAGCAGATAGTGATGGGCAACATCGTGACGCTGCGCTTCGGTCAGCATTTGTGCCGACAGATCCAGCGCACAGACCTCGCTCCCCTGCTCCCGCCAGTAGCGACTCATACGCCCAGGCCCACAGCCCGCGTCCAAAACCCGTGAGAACGCCCGGCCATCGAGTCGTGCCAGTAACGCATCGGCGCTCTGACGCTGAAGCTCCGCATGTTGCTCATAGTGCGTGGCCGCGCGACCAAACGCAGCGGCAATCGCCTGCTTATTGACCTGCGCCATGCAGCACCTCCAGTAAGTTGTCGATATCCTGGACTTCATGCGCCTGGGTCAGCGTAATCCGCAGCCTGGCCGTCCCAACCGGCACCGTCGGTGGACGAATCGCCGTCACCCAGCATCCCTGTTGCCGTAACGTCTGTGCCAGTTGCAAGGCTTTATGATTGTCGCCAACGATCAGCGGTTGAATAGCGCTGTCTGAATGCGCCAGCGTCAAATCCGTGGTATTCAGCCCTGCGCGAAAACGCTGGATCAGCATCGCCAGCTTTTCTCTGCGCTCATCGCCTTCGCTGCTGCGGATCACCGCCAGCGCGGCGCGCAAGGCCTGAGCCTGGGCTGGCGGCATGCTGGTGCTGTAGATCAGATGACGGGCAAACTGCAGCAGATAATCGGCCACGCTATCAGAACACAGGATCGCCGCACCGCTGACGCCGAACCCTTTGCCAAATGTCACCACCAACAGCTCAGGTTTCACCTGCTGTCGAGAGCACGAACCACGTCCTTCCTCACCGCTTACGCCAATCCCATGCGCATCATCCACCAGCAGCCACGCGCCCTGCCGTTTCGCCACCACGTGGATTTCTGCCAGCGGCGCGCTGTCGCCATCCATGCTGAACACGCCTTCGGTGACCACCAGCTGCTGCCCCGGACAGGGGGCTGTCAGCAGACGATCCAGATGTTGCGAGTCGTTATGGGTAAAGCGACGTAACACGGCAGGGCTAAGACTGGCAGCCTCCAGCAGCGAGGCATGGCTGAGCCTGTCGGCAACAATCTTGTCATCTTTTCCCATCAGTGCGGCAATGACCGCCTGATTGGCGGCAAAACCAGAGATGAACAACAGCGCCCGGGAATAGCCGAGCCACTGCGCCAGCTCTTCTTCCAGCGCCTGATGAGCAACGGAATAACCGCTGACATGACCCGAGCCGCCGCTGCCGACGCCAAAACGCTCAGCGCCCTGCTGCCACGCGCAGATAATCTGCGGATGGTGGCTTAAGCCGAGGTAGTCGTTGCTGGAGAAATTCAGATACTGGCGACCATCGGCCTGCAGCCAGCGCCCGGCACCCTGCGTCACTGCATAGCGCTGACGCAGGGCATCAGCACGACGACGCGCTGTTAGCGCATCGTCAATTTTTTGCTGCCAGGTCATACGGTTGCCGCGTTGTAGTAATCGTCGGTATCCGGGGTACGCAGCGCCTGCTCCAGACGTTGTTGCTGTTCGTTATCGCCCGCTAGTACCGCAGTTTGCTGCGGGTTAAGACCCAGCTTGCGAAATAACAGCAAATCTTTGTCTTCGTTCGGGTTCGGGGTGGTCAGCAGTTTGCAGCCGTAGAAAATCGAGTTGGCCCCGGCCATAAAGCACATCGCCTGGGTTTGTTCGTTCATCTGCTCGCGCCCGGCAGAAAGACGCACGTATGAGGTCGGCATCATGATACGCGCCACGGCGATAGTACGAATAAAATCAAAAGCATCTACGTCGTCGTTATCGGCAAGCGGCGTGCCCTTCACTTTCACCAGCATGTTGATCGGCACGCTTTCCGGCGGCGTCGGCAGATTCGCTAATTGCAGCAGCAGACCCGCGCGATCGGTCACCGTTTCGCCCAGCCCAACAATCCCGCCGGAGCAAACTTTAATGCCCGCCTCGCGCACTTTATCCAGCGTGTCCAGGCGCTCCTGGTACGAGCGGGTGGTGATGATATTGCCGTAAAATTCCGGCGAGGTGTCGAGGTTGTGGTTGTAGTAGTCCAGACCCGCATTGGCCAGGCGCTGGGCCTGAGATTCGTCCAGCGTGCCCAGCGTCATACAGGCTTCCAGCCCCAGTTCTTTCACGCCCTGCACCATCTGCTCGAGGTACGGCATATCGCGCTCATGCGGGTTTTTCCACGCCGCGCCCATGCAAAACCGCGTTGAGCCGGCCTGCTTCGCCTTGCGTGCCGAGTCCAGTACCTGTTCAACCTCCATCAACCGTTCTGTTTCCAGACCGGTTTTATAGCGGGAGCTCTGCGGGCAGTATTTGCAATCTTCCGGGCAAGCACCGGTCTTAATCGACAGCAGCGTACTAACCTGTACCTGCTGCGGATCGAAATGCTGACGATGAACCTGCTGCGCTTCAAACAGCAGATCCAACAGCGGTTTTTCAAATAATTCGGTGACTTGCGACATTGTCCAGCGAGAAGAATGAGCCATATTGGTATACGTTTCGTTGTTAGTTTGGTGTAGACTCGTAAACCTAAATCTTTTTAATTTGGTTTACAAGTCGATTATGACAACGGACGATCTTGCGTTTGACCAACGCCATATCTGGCACCCATACACCTCCATGATCTCCCCGTTGCCGGTTTATCCGGTGGCGCGTGCCGAAGGTTGCGAACTGATCTTAGCCAGCGGTGAGAAGCTGATTGACGGCATGTCATCCTGGTGGGCGGCAATCCACGGTTACAATCACCCGCAACTGAACGCCGCGATGAAAACGCAGATTGATACCATGTCGCATGTGATGTTTGGCGGCATTACCCATGCCCCGGCCATTGCGTTGTGCCGCCAGTTGGTGGCGATGACCCCAGAGGCGCTGGAGTGCGTTTTTCTCGCGGATTCAGGGTCGGTCGCCGTAGAAGTCGCAATGAAAATGGCGCTGCAATACTGGCAGGCTAAAGGTGAATCCCGCCAGCGTTTCCTGACATTTCGTAACGGTTATCACGGTGATACCTTCGGCGCGATGTCGGTCTGCGATCCCGACAACTCAATGCACAGTCTGTGGAAGGGGTACCTGCCGGAGAACCTGTTTGCCCCAGCCCCACAAAGCCGCATGGGCGGCGAGTGGGACGAACTGGATATGGTGCCTTTTGCCCGTCTGATGGCCGCGCATCGCCACGAAATTGCGGCGGTGATCCTAGAGCCAATCGTACAGGGCGCTGGCGGTATGCGCATGTATCATCCCGAATGGTTAAAACGCATCCGTAAGATGTGCGACCGTGAAGGGATCCTGCTGATTGCCGATGAAATCGCCACCGGATTTGGTCGTACAGGCAAGCTGTTTGCCTGCGAACACGCCGACATAACCCCGGACATTTTGTGCCTGGGCAAAGCGTTAACCGGCGGTACGATGACCCTTTCTGCAACCCTGACCACACGTCAGGTCGCAGAAACCATCAGCAATGGTGAAGCCGGATGCTTCATGCACGGCCCAACCTTTATGGGCAATCCGCTGGCCTGCGCCGTCGCCTCCGCCAGCCTGTCGTTAATCGAAACCGGCGAGTGGCGCGCGCAGGTAGCGGCCATTGAAGCGCAACTGCGGGCAGAACTCGCCCCGGCGGCGGACTCCAGTTGGGTCGCGGACGTACGCATGCTCGGCGCCATTGGCGTAATCGAAACCACGCATCCGGTGAATATGGCAGCGTTACAGAAGTTCTTTGTCGAACAGGGCGTGTGGATAAGACCGTTTGGCAAGCTCATCTACCTGATGCCGCCGTACATCATTCAGCCCGATCAGTTGCGTCGTCTGACGCAGGCCGTGAACGAGGCTGTGCGCAATGCAACATTTTTTAGCGATTAATCAGCGGTAAGCTCTACGGTTTCTGGCTACACTTTTTGGCTAACGAGAGGAGTCAGCATGAAACTAATCAGTAACGATTTGCGCGATGGCGATAAGCTTGGGCATCGCCACGTCTTTAACGGCATGGGGTATGACGGGGATAATGTTTCCCCACATCTGGCGTGGGATGACGTACCCACAGGAACCAAAAGCTTTGTCGTGACCTGCTTTGATCCTGATGCGCCAACCGGCTCCGGCTGGTGGCATTGGGTGGTGGTAAATCTGCCGGCTGATACCCGCGTACTCCCACAAGGATTCGGCTCCGGGCTGGTTGCACAACCGGATGGGGTGATTCAGACCCGTACAGATTTTGGTAAAGCGGGTTATGGCGGCGCTGCGCCGCCGAAGGGGGAAACCCACCGCTATATCTTCACTGTTCACGCACTGAATGTGGAGCGTATTGATGTCGATGAAGGTGCCAGCGGCGCGATGGTTGGATTTAACGTCCATTTCCACTCGCTCGCCAGCGCCTCGATTACCGCGATGTTTAGTTAAGCTGTGTTGTGCCGGATGCCGGCTTAGCCTCATCCGGCCTACAAAGCAGACAGTAGGCCTGATAAGATGCGTCAGCGTCGCCATCAGGCAATTTTCTACAGAAATTCAGGCAACAATTTCAGCAACGTTCCTTGCGCTAACAATTCGGTCGCGCACTCAATATCCGGGGCAAAAAAGCGATCCTGCGTGTAGTGAGCAACCTGCTCGCGCAGCGCCTGTCGCGCCTGCTCCAGCAACGGGCTGGAGGTTAACCCTTCACGCAGGTCAATCCCCTGACACGCCGCCAGCCACTCCACGGCAATCACGCCGCGCGTATTTGCCGCCATCTCCCACAGTCTGCGCCCTGCCGCCGGAGCCATAGACACGTGATCTTCCTGGTTAGCAGATGTCGGCAAGCTGTCCACACTGTGCGGATGCGCCAGCGCTTTGTTCTCGCTCGCCAGCGCGGCGGCAGTTACCTGAGCAATCATAAAGCCGGAGTTAACCCCGCCATTTTTCACCAGGAACGGCGGCAACTGCGACATATGTTTGTCCATCATCAGCGCAATGCGCCGCTCTGATAACGAGCCGATTTCCGCAATCGCCAGCGCCAGATTATCTGCCGCCATCGCCACCGGTTCAGCATGGAAATTCCCACCGGAGATCACATCGCCCTCTTCGGCAAACACCAGCGGGTTGTCGGAAACCGCGTTGGCTTCAACCAGCAGAACATCCATCACCTGGCGCATTTGTGTCAGACATGCCCCCATCACCTGTGGCTGACAGCGCAGAGAATACGGGTCCTGCACCTTTTCACAGTTATGATGCGACTGCGAAAGCGCGCTGGAATCGGTCAACACATGACGGTACAGCGTTGCGGCATCAATCTGCCCACGCTGCCCTCGCGCGGCATGAATACGGGCGTCAAACGGACGACGGGAGCCCAGCACGGCTTCTGTGGTCAGCGCCCCGCACACCGTCGCAGACGCAAACAGTTCCTGAGCTTCAATTAACCCGCGCAATGCAAAGGCGGTGGAAGCCTGAGTGCCGTTAAGCAGCGCCAGTCCCTCTTTCGCCTCCAGCGTGATCGGCTCCAGTCCGGCCTTTTTCAGCGCGTCGGTCGCCGGGAGCCATTCTCCCTGCCAGCGCGCTTTCCCTTCGCCCAGCAGCGTCAGAGACATATGTGCCAGCGGCGCCAGGTCGCCCGATGCGCCCACCGACCCTTTCGCCGGGATCAGTGGATACACCTCGGCATTCACCAGCGCAATCAGCGCTTCAATCACGCTCAAGCGGATGCCGGAAAAACCGCGCGCCAGGCTGTTGATTTTCAGCACCATAATCAGGCGAACCATTGCGTCATCCAGCGCTTCGCCAACGCCTGCCGCATGGGAAAGCACCAGCGAACGCTGTAAATTCTGCAAATCTTCCGTGGCGATACGGGTCTGAGCCAACAGACCAAAGCCGGTATTAATGCCATACGCCGTACGGCCTTCAGCGACAATATTATTGACGCAGGCGACGCTGGCATTGATAGCATCAATCGCCCCGGCATCCAGACTCAGTTTGACCGGCTGCTGCCAGATTTCACGTAGCTGGGTAAAACTCAGATGGCCCGGCGTGAGTGTCATGGTGTTCATATCAGCGTTTCTCCTGCGTCGCGGCAACCATCGGCAAATTCAGCCCTTCTTCAACTGCGCACTCCACCGCAATGTCATACCCGGCATCAGCGTGACGCATCACCCCGGTAGCCGGATCGTTATGTAATACCCGGGCGATGCGCGCCGCGGCTTCATCGGTGCCATCGCAAACAATCACCATCCCGGCATGCTGGGAGAAGCCCATGCCAACCCCGCCGCCGTGATGAAGCGACACCCAGGTCGCGCCGCTGGCGGTGTTAAGCAGCGCGTTCAGCAGCGGCCAGTCGGATACGGCGTCTGAACCGTCGCGCATAGCTTCGGTTTCGCGGTTTGGGCTGGCAACAGAACCGGAGTCCAGATGGTCACGGCCAATAACAATCGGCGCGGATACTTCACCACGACGCACCATTTCATTAAACGCCAGCCCCAGCTTTTGTCGCCACTCCAGGCCGACCCAGCAGATACGCGCTGGTAAGCCCTGGAAGTTAATCCGCTCACGCGCCATATCCAGCCAGTGATGAAGGTGCTTATCATCAGCCACGATCTCTTTCACCTTGGCATCAGTCTTATAAATATCCTGCGGATCGCCCGACAGCGCCACCCAACGGAACGGGCCTATACCGCGACAGAACAGGGGGCGAATATAAGCAGGTACGAAGCCGGGGAAATCAAAGGCGTTTTCCACGCCCATCTCTTTGGCCATCTGGCGAATGTTGTTGCCGTAATCAAACGTCGGCACCCCCATTTTGCTAAACGCCAGCATCGCCTCAACGTGCGTTGCCATTGAACGTTTCGCCGCCTGCACAGTGCCCTGGGGATCGGACACCGCTTTTGCCTGATACTCTTCCCAACTCCAGCCGCACGGCAGATAACCATGCAGCGGATCGTGGGCGCTGGTCTGGTCGGTGACCATATCCGGGCGCACACCGCGCTTCACCAGTTCCGGCACAACGTCGGCGGCATTAGCACACAGCGCAATGGAGACCGTTTTACCCTCACGGGTGTATTTGTCGATACGCGCCAGCGCATCGTCAAGCGATGTCGCCTGCTCGTCGACGTAACGGGTACGCAGACGGAAATCAATTCGACTTTGCTGGCATTCAATGTTCAGCGAACACGCACCCGCAAGCGTAGCGGCTAGCGGTTGCGCTCCGCCCATGCCGCCCAGCCCGGCGGTCAGCACCCAGCGTCCGCTGAGGTTACCCTGATAATGCTGACGCCCGGCCTCAACGAAGGTTTCATAAGTCCCCTGCACGATGCCCTGGCTGCCGATGTAGATCCAGCTCCCGGCGGTCATCTGGCCGTACATCGCCAGACCTTTGGCGTCCAGTTCGTTGAAGTGTTCCCAGGTAGCCCAATGTGGCACCAGGTTGGAGTTGGCAATCAGCACGCGCGGCGCGTTGTCGTGAGTTTTGAATACGCCTACCGGTTTTCCGGACTGGACCAGCAGAGTTTCATCGGTTTCCAGTTTGGTCAGCGCGTTGACGATGGCGTCATAACATTCCCAGTCCCGCGCGGCGCGGCCAATCCCACCGTATACCACCAGCTCATGCGGATTTTCCGCCACATCGGGATCCAGATTATTCATTAGCATGCGCAGCGGCGCTTCGGTCAGCCAGCTTTTGGCCGTTAAGGTGGTGCCGCGCGGGGCACGAATATCCTGCTGACGATATTTGCTATGGGACATGACAGAAAACTCCTCGCGAACGTCGGATAGATAAGAAACATATACTTGTCTATACAAGTCATCGCAAGGGTGATTTTAACAATTAGGATACATTTTTATTATATTGCGTCAGCAATCACGGTTTTCATGTCCTGTATCAGGACATAAACCGCCCTTGCAGCCGATAGCGAGAACCTGGAAACAGCAAGCGGGCATGAGAGACTATGGACGACGCAGACCAGGTCTTACGACGAATCAGCAGGCAGGGATCGTGTTCTTTAATATTCAGCAGCGCGCACTCTTCAGCGCTGGCACGTACCGCTTCAACAATATGCTCACCTTCCGTTAAAGGGGCTATCAGCGACAGGTATGCGTGCGGCGTGGTCTGGCTGTAATCCTGCGCCAGATACTCCGGCACAATTTCGGCATTCACGCAGCGATCTTCAATCTGTACCGGCAGATCGTTCTCGTAGTGCACCATGACAGAGTGAAAAATGGAGGTGCCTTCTTTGACGTTTAACACCAAAGCCTGCTGCGCGTTGGCCTGGGTTTTTTCCAGCGTCAGCACTTCACACCGGTGCTGATGCTGACGGGCGTTGATTTCATCCGCGATGCTGCGGATTTCAAACAGCGCGGACTGGCCTTTTGGCTCGGCGACAAACGTCCCCACGCCCTGTAAACGCACCAGTAAACCTTCATCCGTTAACTCACGCAGCGCCCGGTTGATAGTCATGCGGCTGAAACCATATTGCGCCACCAGCTCTGCCTCAGAAGGAATGCGATCGTGAGGCTGCCAGATACCGCTGGCAATTTTTTCGCTGATCTCCTGTTTGACCTTTTCGTAAAAAGGAGCCGGAGCAGAACGGGATGGGAGCATGCGTGAGCCTTCCTTAAGCTGAAAATGTGAGTGGGTAGAGTTTACAGGCATTACCCGAACCTGATAAGCGCAACGCCATCAGGTATGTCAGTGCCACCAGTGGGCGATTTGCCAGCCTAATCGCGCCGCCACGCGTGCTGCTCTGCCATCATCGTCATAACGTGGATTAAATTCAACCATATCCACCGCCAGGAGTTTACCGCTACGACACAGAGGCTCAATCAGTCTCAGCAGCGTCGCCAACGGTACGCCAAGCGCGGCGGGGGCCGACACGCCGGGCATTTCCCACACAGGCAGCACGTCGAGGTCGATTGTCATATAGATGACATCCAGATTGGCAATGAACTGCGCTAACTGCGCCTGCGCCGTATCACGATGCAGATCCTCCACCACCGTAACACCGAGCCGCTGGGCCTCATCCCAAAGCGCCTGGGTGTTTGCCGCCCGACTGACGCCGATACAGGCATAGTGAAATTCACGCTGCTGTTCATCGCAAAGCTGCGCCAGCTGGCGAAACGGCGTACCGGACGTGGCCTGCCCGGCATGGCGTAAATCGAGATGCGCATCGAAGTTGACTATCCCCACTTTCGCCTGCGGGAACGCATCCAGTACGCCCGCGCCGTGCGCAAAGGCGGTTTCGTGTCCCCCGCCTAAAACAAAGGTACGCATGTTCTCGTGCTGACAGCGCTGTACTGCATTGCGTAACGCCTGCTGCGCGCCCTCAAGATCGGGAGCCTGCGCCACAATATTTCCCAGATCCACCAGTCGATTGTGCCCATCATGACTGGCTAAATTCGCCAACGCCTTGCGTAGCACATCGGGTGCTCCGGCAGCGCCCGTGCGCCCCTGATTACGTTTAACGCCTTCGTCACAGGCAAACCCGAGCAACGCTATCTGCTCGCGGTACATTTCTGGGCTAAACGTCGGGCTCAGGGTGATAGTCTGAAACAGGCGCAGCGCATTCGGCGATTCGGCGCGGTCATCACGTCCCTGCCACAGCGCAGGTGAGGCTGGTTGCCAGTTGGTCATGCTATTTGTCCTTTGAATACGCGTTGGTAGAGCGGATTGCGCCCGGGTTCATACAGGATCTCGACCGGGAGGGTTGCATCCCACACCACAAAATCGGCCACAAACCCGGCCTTCAATTGACCGTGGGTGGCATGACGCCCCAGTGCCCGGGCCGCATGACGGGTTACGCCCGCCCATGCTTCTTCCGGCGTTAGGCCAAACTGAACGCAGGCCATATTCATCGCCCAGTGCAGGCTGATAAACGGACTGGTACCGGGGTTAAAATCTGTCGCTACCGCCATCGGTACCTGATATTGACGCAGCAACGCTACCGGTGGGCGCTGCTCCTCTTTGAGGAAATAGAATGCGCCGGGCAGCAGCACGCCGACCGTACCGCTTTGGCTCATCGCCGCCACGCCCGCTTCATCGAGGTATTCAATATGATCGGCGGATAGCCCGTGGTAGCGGCTTACCAACTGTGCGCCGCCAAGCAATGACAGTTGTTCGACGTGGCCTTTAATCGGGATGCCCAGCGCCTGCGCAGCCTGAAACACCCGCTCACTCTGTGCCAACGAAAAACCAACGCTTTCACAGAACAGATCGACGGTCTCAAACAGCCCTTGTTCCCACAATTGCGGCAAAATGGTCTCACACACCAGCGTAATATAGTCGTCAGGATCATCCCGGTATTCCGCTGGAGTTGCATGCGCAGCCAACAGCGTCGGGCTGATTTCAACGATATTCTCTGCCGCCAGCGCTGCCACCACGCGCAATATTTTCTCTTCTGTCGGCAAATCCAGGCCGTAGCCGGATTTTATTTCCAGCAGCGTAACACCTTCTTTGATCAGCTGTTCCATCCGCTGATGGGCTACGTGTAAGAGTTGTTCATCCGTGGCGCTGCGGGTCGCCGATACGGTGGCATTGATCCCCCCACCCTGAGCGCTTATCTGCTGGTAGGAGACTCCATTTAGCCGCTGCTCCCACTCACCTGCGCGGTTTCCGCCAAAGACCAGATGCGTATGGCAATCAATCAGGCCAGGCGTAATCAGCCTGCCCTGCATATTAAAAGTATTGTCATGCGTGAGATATAACGATGATTCCGGGACGATATCGCGAATCTTGCCCTGGCGGACGATCAGCGCGTGACCGTCCAACAGCCCATATGGGGTACCACGTTCAGGGTCCATAGTCGCCAGACGAACATTGCGCCAGATAACATCATCAGGGAAGAATTGCTGCATTCGACTCACCACTTGTCATAGGTTGTATAGACATTTATTTTTGATTATAGGGATGTTGTCAACCTGAAGAACCATAATTGTTATCTATTTGTGATATAAAGACTCTCCGCGCCAGACATTGCTGCGATAAAAAACAACTTTTTACCTTTTCGCCTTCCCGTTTCGCTCAACTTAGTATAAAAAAGCAGGCTTTAATGGATAACTTTCAAAGCCCGGAGCAACCTGTGAACATATCATCAGTTTCCCGTCTGGCGCTGGCAATGGCTTTTGGCGTGACGCTGACCGCCTGTAGCTCTACGCCGCCCGATCAAATTCCTTCCGATCAAACCGCGCCAGGAACCTCTTCGCGCCCAATTTTGTCGGCCAATGAAGCGAAAAACTTCGTTACTGCGCACTATTTTTCCGCGCTGACGCCAAACACCTCGCCGTGGAGCCCTTCTTCTATTTCTCTGCCTGCACAGCCTGACTTCGTCGTTGGCCCGGCAGGGACTCAGGGCGTCACCCATACCAGCATTCAGGCCGCTGTTGATGCAGCAATCATCAAACGTACTAACAAACGTCAGTACATCGCGATTATGCCAGGCGAGTACCAGGGCACGGTATATATCCCGGCAGCAACAGGTAGCCTGACGCTGTACGGCATGGGCGAAAAACCGCTTGATGTGAAAATTGGCCAGGCCATTGACGGTGAAATGAGCACCGCTGACTGGCGTCGTACGGTGAACCCAGCCGGTAAATATATGCCGGGTAAACCTGCGTGGTATATGTTTGATAATTGTCAGAACAAACGCGGCACGAATATTGGCGTGATGTGTTCTGCTGTCGTCTGGTCGCAAAACAACGGGTTGCAATTGCAGAACCTGACCATCGAAAACAACCTGGGTGACAGCGTTGATGCGGGTAACCACCCGGCCGTTGCACTGCGTACTGATGGCGATAAAGTGCAGATCAACAAGGTCAATATCCTGGGCCGCCAGAATACCTTCTTCGTGACCAATAGCGGTGTACAAAACCGTCTGGAAAACGATCGTCAACCGCGTACGCTGGTTACCAACAGCTACATTGAGGGCGATGTGGATATCGTTTCCGGTCGCGGTGCCGTAGTGTTCGATAACACCGATTTCCGCGTAGTGAACTCCCGTACCCAGCAGGAAGCCTATGTGTTCGCACCGGCTACCCTGTCTAACATCTACTACGGTTTCCTGGCGATTAATAGCCGCTTCACGGCAAGTGGCGATGGCGTGGCGCAGTTAGGCCGCTCTCTGGATGTCGATTCCAACACTAACGGTCAGGTCGTGATTCGTGACAGCGTGATTAACGAAGGCTTTAACATGGCAAAACCATGGGCTGACAGCGTTATCGCAAAACGCCCGTTTGCCGGTAATACCGGTGCGGAAGATGACAAAGGTGAAATCCAGCGTAACCTAAACGACACCAACTTCAACCGTATGTGGGAATACAACAACCGCGGTATCGGTAGCAAAGTGGTTGCTGAACCTAAGCAGTAAACGTCATTCTCTGATGTAAGCCCGGCAGATTCATGCTCTGCCGGGCAATGTGCCGGATGGCGACGAAAATCGCCCTCTCCGGCATACAATTAGCGTTACACCAAACGCGACTTATTAAAGTTAATCAAACTCCCTGCCTTAATAATTTCACGCTCTTCTGCGGTCAGGCTTTCCATATACACTCTGATTTCACTCACCTCACCATCATCGTGAAGCACATACGCTTCGATTTCTTTACTGCACTCATCTAAGGCGCGGCGAATACCGGGAATATAGATATAGTCACCCACTTCAAATGAAGGTTGCTCTGCCATCTGGAGCGGTAGCATACCCCAGTTGATAACGTTGGAACGGTAACGCTTGGTGGCATATTCCTGGGCAATATTTGCCAGGCCACCAATCACTCGCTGACAGCTCGCCGCCTGCTCGCGCGCCGAGCCATCGCCAGGTTTGACGGCGTAAATCATGCTACCAATCTCAGTATCCAACGGTTGCACATTTTCCTGACCGGCAATCTGTTGGATGCGTTCGAAAACTGACGCCAGTTCGCTGACGTCGCCCCCCTCCACGCGCCTTTTTTCCAGCTCCGACGTCGCTTTACTTCTTCCCACATACCCGGGATCTCGTCGAGACAGCGTAAATTCCGCCAGTCCTAGTGGATTAGAGCGATACGACGAGGTTTCACCGGACGGGATAAGCTCATCCGTTGTTGTCACATCATCAAGGATCTTCGAGGCCACTTTTAGCAGAATATTTTCCGTTAATGCGCCCAGTTCCGGCCAGTCTTTAATGTTCGGGCCGTAAATGAGCGGCTGCTGCGTAGCCCCTTTCACGAACCCCTGGTATACGCGACTCTTATAAGGTGCAGGATTAAACGCATAGTCTGGCACCGTATCCCAGCAGTCCAGATCCGTCGCAGCAGTGAGGAATCCTCCGTTGGCTGCCGTAGCCGCAATTGATCGCGCATCCATCAGCGCAACGGCTGACATTTGACCATTGCCCGGTTTCGAGCCTTCACGGTTAGGGAAGTTGCGCGTGGTATGGCGGATGCTAAGACCATTGTTGATTGGCGTATCGCCCGCGCCAAAGCATGGACCGCAGAATGCGGTTCTGATGACAGCCCCCGCGCCCAGTAAATCTGTAACGACACCTTTCTGCGCTAAATCCATAAACACCGGTTGTGACGAGGGGTAGACAGCAAGCGAGAAAGCATCATTACCGCAGGATTGACCGCGTAATGCCTGCGCCGCAGCAATCACGTTTTCATAGTTGCCGCCCGAGCATCCAGCAATGATCCCCTGCTGTACTTTTAAGCGACCATTTTCTACTTTATCCAACAACGAGAGGCTGGCTTTACCCTGAGCGATACGTGCAGATTCAACTTCAATCTCCCGGAGAATGTCCGTCAGATTCTCATTGAGAGTATCAATCTCATAGACATTACTTGGATGGAATGGCAGCGCAATCATCGGCTTAATCGCACTCAAATCAACATAAATACAACCGTCGTACCAGGCCATCGACTGCGGACTGAGCTGGCGATAGTCTTGTTCACGTCCATGTAATGCCAGCCAACTACGAGTTTCATCATCCGTTTGCCAGACGGAACTCAGACAGGTGGTTTCGGTGGTCATCACATCAACGCTGTTGCGAAAATCCGTTGAGAGATGACGAATACCAGGGCCGACAAATTCCATGACCTTATTTTTGACGTAGCCATTTTTAAATACCGCGCCAATGATCGCTAACGCCACATCCTGTGGACCAACACCTGCCGCGGGTTTCCCGGTCAGATAAACGGCAACGACGTCAGGATAATCAATATCCCAGGTGTCGTTTAGCAGCTGCTTGACCAGCTCACCGCCCCCTTCTCCTACCGCCATCGTACCCAATGCGCCGTAACGTGTATGGCTGTCTGAGCCAAGGATCATTTTGCCGCCGCCCGCCATCATTTCACGCATGTATTGATGGATAACAGCAATATGTGGCGGCACAAAGATTCCGCCGTAACGCTGTGCCGCAGACAGACCAAACATATGATCGTCACCGTTAATAGTTCCCCCTACCGCACATAATGAGTTATGGCAGTTAGTCAGAACATACGGCAGCGGAAAACGTTCCATGCCAGAGGCTTTTGCAGTCTGAATAATACCGACAAAGGTAATATCGTGTGAGGCTAATGAATCAAACTTAATTTTAAGTTTATTCATATCACCGGACGTATTATGCGCGGAGAGAATCGACCACGCTATAGTTCCTTTTTTCGCATCCTCTTTGCAGATATGCCGAGGCAAAGAATCCTCAGCTACAATTTCATTATTATCGGAGAGATAAATTCCTTTTTCATACAGCTTAATCATTTGATACTCCGTAGTCCTGTGCTTACATAAGCGCACAGCCAATAAAAAGTTTTAAACCTGGTTTATGATTTACAGCATGTTCCAGTCAATCAACATGCTCCACCACCACACGCCGAGAGTGATATGGACAATAAAGGTCAGTAAGGTCAACATGCCCCCCACCAGCCACCACGATTTAATATCGTTATAGCCAACGCCAAAAATAACCGGACCCGCGGCACCGCCATAATGGGTGACCATTCCGCCATAGGAGTTAGAGAAGAGTAATGCCAGCGCGGTTAACATCAGTGGTGCGCCGGAGACATTCGCCAGCATGGCAAATACCGGCATCATTGCCACAATATATGCGCTGCCTGAGGCAAAGAAATATCGAACAATAATGCTCAGGAACAAAATAACGAAGAACGCCACGTTGCCGTGATTACCAAAGTCGAGATTGTTTTTGAACAGTTCGGCTAACCAGTCGAAGAATTTCACTTTCGATAATAACGAACTTAAACCGATAATACCGCCGTACCAGATTAATGTATTCCAGCCGCCCTTATTTTTAACCACATCATCCCAGGTGACTACGCCAAATAAAAGCATCGTACCCATGACGACAATCGCCACCGTTGATTCATCAACACCGAGGCTTTTACTGAAGATCCATCCCAATAATGCGAGAACGAAAATGCCCAGCAGCATTTTTTCGCGCCCTTTCATTGGTCCTAAATCCTGAAGGCCAGCTTTAGCGATGGTTTTGTTATCAACCTTTTTAATTTCAGGTGGATACATAAAATAGATAGCGAGCGGCGTCGCCAACAGCATGACCAGTCCTGGCAGACCTGCAGCAAGCGCCCATCCGCCCCAACTCAACTGCAAGTGACAGATATCGTTGATCATCTTCAACGCCAGAATGTTTCCCGCCATCGCGGTAAAAAACATATAGCTGGTTGTTTTAGTGACCATATAGACCGACATCATCAGGTAGTGACCGACACGGCGCGGGCTCTTATCCGGTTCAGAACCCAGCGCCACCGCCACACTATTGATGATGGGTAATACGATTCCTCCCGCTCGCGCGGTATTTGACGGTGTTGCCGGAGCTAATACCAGATCAAGGAATACGGTCACATAGCCAAGGCCAAGCGTGGTGTTACCAATTTTGCCGATCAGAATATAAGCAATGCGCTTACCCAGCCCCGTCGTCACAAAAGCAGCACTTAACGTAAACGCGGAGAAAACCAGCCATGTCGTACCGGAAGCATAACCGCTCAGTACGCTGCTGGTCTTCAGTACGCCATGGCCTAAATTTCCGACAACCACCATAGAGGCGGCAACGGCAATCAATAACACCACCGGTTCAGGAAACGGTTTAATCACCAGTCCGACAATGGCCGCAAGATAAATACCAAACAGCACCCACGCTAGTTCACTTAATCCCGCAGGGGCAGGAATCAAACCAATAATACAGGGGATCGCTAATATTAAAATTAGCTTCCATAATGATTTAACGTTCATTTATTAATCCTGAATAATCTGTACAGGCAATACAGTATTTTTCGTTTTTCTGCGATCGCAGAGAAATGAGGCCAATGCTGTCAGGGAAGGAAAACATCACCAGCAAATATTTTTCTGGCGGTACGAATAACCGAAGCTCTGATAGTTTCAGGTTCATCCCCTTTATTGGTTAAATGAATATCAAGAGTGCCTCCAGGATGTTCGATAGTGATATTCCCGTAATGCGCACCCGCCGTTACCTGACGCGAAACAGTACCGTTAATGACACAGCTGCTGGCGATAGCTATCGCCCCAGTAATCGCCAGCGCTTTATGGCAAGAGTGCGGCATAAAATAACGAACATTAATTTCGCCGTCGTGTTGAGGTGCAGAGATGAGAATCGGTTTTGGGAGAACCTTATTGCTGACATCACCCAGCCCCATAGCTTCACCGGCCTGTAAACGAATAGACTCAATGCGCGACAATAATTCGTTGTCTGCATCCAGTTCTTCCGCTGATTCATAGCCCGTTTTCCCAAGGTATTCGGCAGGAATAATTACGACAGGTGTCGCCATATCCATACAGGTCACCGGAACTGAGTTGATATAATCGATGTGTTGGCCCGTCGGAAAAATATGCCCGGTTTTAGAACCTGCGGCATTAAGAAACGTCAACGCAATAGGGGCCGATGTTCCCGGGACGCCGTCAATTCTTGCCGTTCCTTCATACTCAACAACACCATGCGGCGTCTGTATATCAGCTTCGATAAACGTGTTGGTGTTCACATTGCGAATGCGTACGCGGGTGGTCGGCGTAGAAGCAGCAATCAACCCCTTTTCAATAGCAAACGCCCCAACGGCGGAAAGCATATTGCCACAGTTGGGTGTGGTATCGACCCGTTGCTCATGTACCAGTACCTGAGCAAATAAATAATCGATATCAGCGTTGGGGTCGTTTGAAAGACTAATAATCGCGACTTTACTGGTTAACGGATTGCCACCGCCAATGCCATCTATTTCCAACGCATTGCCAGAACCCATAATCCCAATCAATATTTCATCACGCAATTTTTCTTCTTCTGGCAGGTCTTGAGCTAATAAAAACGCGCCTCTGGACGTTCCTCCACGCATCATAACGCAAGGTATTTTTTTCATGACAATGCTCTCTTCAATATTATTTCCACTATGTACATGGTTGCATGTCATGATTAGGGTGACTAATGACTTCATTTTCGTGATTAGTGATTTATTTTTATTAATTAAAAGTGATGAATTGCAGATACACTGAACACTTTCATCTTAGACAGGGTCTTCCCCGATTGAGTCCGGAGTCAAAATGAAACACGAGTTATCGAGCATGAAGGCGTTTGTCACACTGGCAGAGTCCGATTCTTTTAACAATGCCGCCAAGTTACTTAATATTACGCAACCTGCATTAACTCGCAGGATTAAAAAGATGGAAGAGTATTTACACACTCAACTCTTTGAAAGAACAACTCGCAAAGTGACATTAACAAAAGCGGGAAAAATGCTTTTACCTGAAGCCAGAGAATTAATTAGGGCATTAGATGAAACTATTTTTAATATTAGCGATGTGAATGTTCATCATCATGGCATAGTGACACTGTCCTGTATTCCTACCGCGGTTTTCTATTTCTTGCCGTTGGCAATAGGAAAATTTAATGAGCGGTATCCCAATATCAAAGTGCGAATTATTGAACAAGGGACGAATAATTGTATGGAATCCGTACTTTGCAATGAGGCTGATTTTGGAATAAACATGAACAACATCACAAATTCCTCTATCGAGTTCACTCCACTGGTTAATGAACCGTTTGTTCTGGCTTGTCGACGCGATCATCCGCTCGCTAATAAGCAGTTGGTTGAGTGGCAAGAATTGCTGAATTACAAACTGATAGGCGTTCGTTCCTCAAGCGGTAACCGATTATTGATTGAACAACATTTGGCCGATAAACCGTGGAAATTGAACTGGTTTTACGAGGTTCGTCATCTGTCCACTTCGCTGGGTCTGGTTGAAGCTGGACTAGGTGTTTCCGCATTACCAGGGTTAGCAATGCCGCAAACGCCGCATCCAACGCTGATAGGGATCCCACTGGTTGAGCCTGTGATTAGACGCACGCTGGGAGTTATTCGGCGTAAAGACGCTATCCTCTCCCCTCCCGCTGAACGTTTCTTCTCTCTTCTACTTAATTTATGGGCAGATGATACAGATAGCCTTTGGACATCTGTGGCTAAGTGTCAGGAAAACATGTCGTTTGCTAAATAAGCAAAAAAAATCCGCAATCTTCACAAGATTGCGGATCGTTTATAACGCCTGGCGTTTTAGTAAGCGTTAACCACCACCCACATCGGGCCTTGTCCGACCGCGTAACGACCTTTCTCCGTCAACAGTCCTTGTTCGCCAGCAATCTCGTATACCGCGATATGGTGCGATTTTTGCCCGGCTGCAATCAGGTATTTACCTCTGTTATCGATATTAAAACCGCGCGGCTGAGTTTCGGTAGGCTGGAAACCTTCTTTGGTCAGCACGCTGCCATCTTCAGAGACGCTAAAGACCGTAATCAGGCTGGCGGTACGATCACAGGCATACAGATGACGACCATCCGGTGTGATGTGAATATCTGCTGCCCAACGGGTATCCGCGAAATCAGCAGGCATCATATCCAGCGTCTGCACACACTCAATCTTGCCGTAAGGATCTTTCAGCTCCCAGACATCAACAGAGCTGTTCAGTTCATTCACGCAGTAGGCATATTGCTTATTCGGATGGAACGCCATATGACGCGGGCCCGCGCCTTCAACGGTAGTCACTTCAGCTGGTTCCTGCGCAACCAGATGGCCATCATCGCTAACGTCAAACAGGCAGATACGATCCTGTTTCAACGCCGGAACCCACAGGGTACGGTTATCCGGAGAGATGTTGGCTGAGTGGCAACCATCCAGACCTTCTACCACGTCAACCAGTTCCACCGGCAGGCCATCTTCCAGACGCGTGACGCTCACGCTACCCGCATTATAAGAGCCGACAAACACGAAACGTCCCTGATGATCGGTAGAAATATGCGTCGGGCTACCCGGCAGCGCAGACTCTGCCGCGAAGGTCAGCGCTCCGTCATCAGGCGCAATACGATAAGCCAACACGCGAAACTCCGGGCGCACACCAACATAGAGGTAACGCTTATCCGGGCTGACGACCATCGGCTGTACCTGACCCGGTACATCAACCACCTGCGTCAGCGTCAGAGAACCATCGTGATTCAGGCTCCAGACGTGGATTTGCTGACTTTCAGGGCTGGCGGTATAAACGGTTTGCTTCATGAATACTCCTTTGCTTTTTGGCAGGTGGCTGCAATTGCCTGACACACGCCTAAGGTAGACGCTTTTAACGGTGAATGCTTAATTAAGGCTCAGAATTTTGTCCGGCTCCCGTCTCGGTGTACCATTCCAGCAGACAAAATTCTCAACCTTAATCTGGAAAAAACTATGACCGCACGCGTGATTGCCCTGGATTTAGACGGTACCCTGCTGACCCCGAAAAAAACCTTGCTGCCATCCTCTCTCGAAGCGCTCTCGCGCGCCAGAGAAGCAGGCTACCAACTTATCATTGTCACAGGTCGTCATCACGTTGCTATTCATCCTTTTTATCAGGCACTGGCGCTGGATACACCTGCAATTTGCTGTAACGGTACCTACTTGTATGATTATCAGGCAAAAAAGGTACTGGAATCCGATCCCCTTCCAGTAGATCAGGCATTACAGCTGATCGAAATGCTGGATGAACATCAGATCCACGGGCTGATGTATGTGGATGAGGCCATGCTGTATGAGCGCCCAACCGGGCATGTGGTGCGTACCGCTAACTGGGCACAAACTCTGCCGCCGGAACAGCGCCCGACCTTCACTCAGGTACCTTCGCTGGCGCAGGCCGCACATGACGTCAACGCCGTCTGGAAATTTGCCCTGACCGACGAAGATATTCCGAAACTGCAGCAGTTTGGCCAGTACGTTGAGCAACAGCTGGGGCTGGAGTGTGAATGGTCCTGGCACGATCAGGTCGACATTGCCCGTAAAGGCAACAGCAAAGGACGACGCCTTACCCAGTGGATTGAAGCACAGGGAGGGTCAATGGAAAACGTGATTGCCTTTGGCGATAACTTTAACGATATCAGCATGCTGGAAGCCGCAGGTACCGGCGTGGCGATGGGCAACGCGGATGACGCGGTCAAAGCCCGCGCCAACATCGTGATTGGTGACAACACCACAGACAGCATCGCTAAATTTATCTACTCCCACCTGCTGTAATCAGGCGGTAATCGATACGCTCTTAATTTGCGCGTACAGCCACAGGCCAGGTTTGATACCCAGTTCATCCCTGGCCCATGGGCTGATCCTTGCCCACAGCGTCTTACCGCCCACCTCAAGCTGAACTTCCACCTGACCGTTATCGTCATAGCATTGCGCGACTTTTGCCCGCAGCACATTACGAATACTGGTCTGCTGGGGTGGTTGGAGCACCAGTGAAACATCAGATGCCTGAATACGAATACGCAGCGCGGTTTGCAGCGGTTGCTCCAGCTTATTGACCCACAGATGCTGATCGCCGAGCGCCAACGCGGTCATCGCATAGTGTGGATGATGTTCCAGCACGCTGACTTTCAGAATACTGCTTTGCTGTTCCTTAGGCAGCCAGGGGTGCATCACGCTGCTACCCCAGACATCTTCCAGCGAACCAAACGCTTTGACCTGCCCGTTCTCCAGCACCATCACTTTGTCTGCCAGGTGCAAAATCTCATCAAGCGAGTGGCTGACATACAGCATCGGAATATTGATTTCACGTGCAAGGCGTTGCAGGTAAGGCAGCAGTTCGCGTTTACGCGGTATATCCAGCGAGGCTAACGGCTCATCAAGCAACAATAACTCAGGCGCGGTCAGCAGCGCCCGACCGATGGCGACACGCTGCTTTTCACCGCCAGAAAGACCGCCTGGCAAACGGTCAAGCAGCGGTTCAATACCCAACAGCGCCACCAGCTTGTCAAACTGTCCGGCCATGCTTTTCGCCATTCCGTAACGCAGGTTGCCGCGCACTTTATAGTGCGGGAACAGGCGCGCATCCTGGAAAACATAGCCCACCCGGCGTTTTTCCGGCGTTAAACAGATACCGTTCTCGACGTCGTTTAAGACCCGACCGTTGAGCACGATACGCCCGGACTGCGGCTGGGTCAGACCGCTGATGGCGTTAATCAGTGAGGTTTTTCCCGCGCCGGAAACACCGAAAATAGCGGTGATGCCGCTGGCTGGCAGCGTTTCGTTGAGCGTCAGGCAATGCGTCCCCAGCGTCTGGGAGAAATTGAGTTCCAGCATAATTATCGCCCTGTCCGCTCACGGCTAATACGCGCCAGCCATTCAGAAATCAGCAGCGAAATCAGCGCTAAAACAATAGAAATGATACACAACCTCGCCGCCGCGCTTTCGCCGCCGGGAGTCTGGATCAGGGTATACATCGCCGAAGGAATGGTGCGGGTTTCGCCAGGAATGTTGGAAACAAAAGTAATGGTTGCGCCGAATTCCCCGAGGGAACGCGCGAACGCCAGCACCGTACCGACAATAATTCCGGGCAGCATCAGCGGTAGCGTAATGGTCATGAATACGCGCCAGCGTCCAGCTCCCAGCGTGCGGGCCGCCTGCTCCAGCTTGACGTCAACACCTTCCAGCGCCAGACGAATTGCCCGTACCATCAGAGGAAAAGACATCACCGCCGCAGCCAGTACCGCACCGCGCCAGCTAAAAGCAAAGGTAATGCCAAACCAGTCGTACAGCCATTCACCGATGAATCCACGCCGCCCCATGGCGACTAACAGCAGATAGCCCACTACGACCGGCGGCAGAACCAGTGGCAAATGCAGAACGCTGTCGAGCAGCGCTTTGCCCGGGAACTTGCATCGCACAAGCAGCCAGGCAAAGAAGATCCCAAACGGCAAACTAAACAACACAGCCAGGGAAGAAACTTTCAGGCTCAGGATGACGGCCTGCCATTCAGGATCGGTCAGTATCATTACTTGGTCGTAAATCCATAGCGTTTAAAGATTTCAGCAGCCTGCGGTCCTTTCAGGTAATCATAGAACGCGCTAACCGTTGCGTTTTTGTGTCCATCAACAATCGCGATAGGGTATTCCACTTTTTTGTGCGAATCTTCCGGGAAAGTCGCAACAACTTTTACGCCCTTACTGGCGACAGCATCGGAACCATAGACGATCCCCAGCGGCGCTTCGTTACGCTCTACCAGTGCCAGCGCACCGCGCACGTCTTCAGCAGGAGCCAGTTTCGGGGCCAGGGTATCCCATGCACCCAGTTTTTGCAGCGCTTCTTTGGCATAAATGCCCGCCGGAACATGTTCTGGATCGCCAACAGCCAGGCGTCCACCGTTCAACAGACTGGTCCAGTTGGTTTTGCTGTCAATGGTGAAGTCTTTCTGCGCGCTGGCTTTCGGCGCAACCACCACCAGACTGTTACCCAGCAGCGTTTCACGCGATGCGGTATCAATCGACTTCTTGTCTACCGCGTAGTCCATCCATTTCTGATCGGCAGAAATAAACAGATCGGCCGGAGCGCCTGCTTCAATCTGACGCGCCAGCGTGGAAGAAGAAGCAAAAGAGGAGACAACATCAACGTTCTTCTCTTTTTTATATTGCGTTGCAATGTCCTGCATCGCGTTGGTCAGCGAAGCAGCTGCAAAAACGGTAATCTTTCCTTCATCCGCCAGCGCATGTCCGGCAACGGTAAGAGAAAGTGTTGCCCCTGCAAACAAGCGTAACCATGTACGTGCCATCTGTAACTCCTTTGCGTTTCGTTATGTAGGCGCAAATATAGCGAGTAAATCAAGATTTTCCCAGTGGTTATTGATACCAATTAGAGGTTACACAAAGAAAATATCGGCAGGGAAAGCAAGATCTTGAGAAAACGAGTTGGCAGGCAAAAAATATAAACGCCCGACTGAGCGGGCGTTTGGGGAATCAATGATTCTGTCTGGACTGGTCTTTCTGACCGATACCGGAGAAAATGTTAAACACTTCACCCAGTCCGTAAATCAGACCCAGAATGATGGCCATTACCACAGGTACCATGATTACGGCGAATACCAGACTTTTCAATAACTCTAACATGGTCAACTCCAGATATAGTCCTTAGTTGTATTCTAACCACATAACACAGAAAAGCACTCCCCTTTTGTGCGGTTGGCTTTGCGCGCGCGCGGTTTTCCGTCACAATACCCCTTTTGCCAGGAGCTTGTGATGCAGGCCGAAATCCTTCTTACGCTGAAACTTCAGCAAAAACTGTTTGCCGATCCCCGTCGCATTTCTCTGCTTAAACACATTGCGCTTTCCGGCTCCATCAGTCAGGGCGCAAAGGATGCAGGTATCAGTTATAAAAGCGCCTGGGATGCGATTAACGAAATGAACCAGCTCAGTGAGCAAACGCTGGTTGAGCGCGCCACTGGCGGCAAAGGCGGCGGCGGCGCGGTGTTAACGCGCTATGGCCAACGCTTAATCCAGCTGTATGATTTATTAGCGCAAATCCAACAGAAAGCCTTCGATGTTTTGAGCGATGACGATGCCCTGCCACTCAATAGCCTGCTGGCGGCGATCTCTCGCTTTTCGCTGCAAACCAGCGCCCGTAACCAGTGGTTTGGCACCATTACCGCCCGCGACCACGATCAGGTCCAACAGCATGTCGACGTCCTGCTGGCGGATGGCGAAACGCGCCTGAAAGTGGCAATCACTGCGCAAAGCGGCGAGCGTCTCGGGCTTGAAGAAGGCAAAGAAGTCCTGATTCTGTTGAAAGCGCCGTGGGTGGGAATCACTCAGGACGACGCCATTGCCCAGGCCGCCGATAACCAGTTGCAGGGTACAATTAGCCATATCGAACGCGGAGCTGAGCAGTGTGAAGTGTTGATGACCTTGCCAGACGGCCAGACGCTGTGCGCGACGTTGCCGATAGAGCAGACCCACACATTAACGGAAGGCGCTAACGTCACAGCATATTTTAATGCGGACAGAGTGATTATCGCCACACTGTGCTGAGTTAATTGACATCAGCCTGAAGAACACGTATCCCTGTTATTCATCGCTGCAAATAATGGGATACAAAATGTCATCATTGCAAATTTCGCAAGGCACGTTTCGTCTTAGCGACACAAAAACGCTCCAGTTAGATGCGTTGACGTTAAACGCGGGTGATAGCTGGGCGTTTGTTGGCTCTAACGGCAGTGGGAAATCTGCGCTGGCCCGCGCGCTGGCGGGCGAGTTGCCGCTCCTGAAAGGCGAACGCCGCTGCCAGTTCACACGTATTACCCGACTCTCCTTTGAGCAGCTCCAAAAGCTGGTCAGCGACGAGTGGCAGCGAAACAACACCGATCTTCTTAGTCCCGGTGAAGACGACACCGGGCGCACCACCGCAGAAATCATTCAGGATGAGGTTCACGACCCCGCCCGCTGCGCTACGCTGGCGCAGCAGTTTGGCATTTCTGCCCTGCTCAACAGGCGTTTCAAATACCTTTCCACCGGTGAAACCCGCAAAACTCTGCTCTGCCAGGCATTAATGTCCACGCCAGATTTGCTGATCCTTGATGAACCCTTTGACGGGCTGGACGTCGCGTCCCGCCGCCAGTTAGCAGATTTGCTCGCTGAGTTGCACCAGGCCGGTTTAACGCTGGTGCTGGTGCTAAACCGCTTTGATGAAATTCCCGAGTTCGTGCAGTTTGCCGGCGTGCTTGCCGATTGCACGCTGACGGAAACCGGCGCAAAAACAGACCTTCTGCAACAGGCATTAATCGCTCAGCTTGCCCATAGCGAACGGCTGGAAGGCATCCAGTTACCCGAACCGGATGAGCCTTCGGTGCGCCACACGTTGTCAGATAACGAGCCGCGCATTGTGCTTAACGACGGCACCGTCTCGTATAACGATCGCCCTATCCTGCATCATCTGAGTTGGCGGGTAAATCCGGGGGAACACTGGCAAATCATCGGTCCCAACGGTGCGGGGAAATCAACCCTGCTCAGTTTAATCACCGGCGATCATCCCCAGGGATATAGCAACGACCTGACCCTGTTTGGCCGCCGCCGGGGCAGCGGTGAAACTATCTGGGATATCAAAAAACACATTGGCTATGTCAGCAGCAGCCTGCATCTGGATTACCGGGTAAGTACGACAGTTCGCAACGTTATTCTCTCCGGTTATTTCGATTCAATCGGCATTTATCAGGCCGTCTCCGACAGGCAGCACAAGCTGGTACAACAGTGGCTGGATATTCTGGGCATCGATAAACGTACCGCGGATGCGCCATTTCATAGTCTTTCCTGGGGGCAGCAGCGGCTGGCATTGATTGTTCGTGCACTGGTGAAACATCCTACGTTGCTGATCCTTGATGAACCGTTGCAAGGATTAGATCCGCTCAACCGTCAACTGATCCGTCGGTTTGTGGATGTCCTGATCGGTGAAGGTGAAACTCAGCTTTTGTTTGTCTCTCATCACGCCGAAGATGCCCCGGGCTGCATTACCCATCGGCTAGAGTTTGTACCCGAGGGTGATATCTACGCCTATCGACAAACCTCTCTGCGTTAATTTTCATGTCAGGGCGTTTATCACGCCCTGTTTTCTGCTTTTTTTTTCAGACAAGTGCTGAAATAACAACCTAACATAATGATTTATAATAAAGTAACTGGCAGCATCGAGTGAAAACACCGGAGTGTAAACGATTCCACTAATTTATTCCGTGTCACACTTTTCGCATCTTTGTTATGCTATGGTTATTGCATACCATAGGCTTAACGGAGCGAATTATGAGAGTATTGGTTACAGGTGGTAGCGGTTACATTGGAAGCCACACTTGCGTGCAGTTGCTGAAAAACGGTCACGAAGTGGTGATCCTGGACAATCTCTGCAACAGCAAGCGCAGCGTACTGCCCGTCATTGAGCGTTTAGGCGGCAAGCATCCGACCTTCGTGGAAGGAGACATCCGTAACGAAGCGCTGATAACCGAAATTCTGCACGATCATGCCATTGATACGGTCATCCATTTTGCCGGTTTAAAAGCCGTTGGAGAATCCGTTGCCAAGCCGCTGGAGTACTATGACAACAACGTCAACGGCACTCTGCGTCTGGTGAATGCAATGCGCGCTGCTAACGTGAAAAACTTCATTTTCAGCTCCTCCGCGACCGTCTATGGCGATCAGCCGCAAATTCCTTACGTTGAAAGCTTCCCCACCGGCACGCCGCAGAGTCCGTACGGCAAAAGCAAGCTGATGGTGGAACAAATCCTGACCGATCTGCAAAAAGCCCAGCCCGACTGGAGCATTGCCCTGCTGCGCTACTTTAACCCGGTTGGCGCTCATCCATCGGGAGATATGGGGGAAGATCCGCAAGGTATTCCAAACAACCTAATGCCTTACATCGCGCAGGTAGCCGTTGGCCGCCGCGAGTCTCTTGCCATATTTGGCAATGACTACCCTACTGAAGATGGCACCGGCGTACGCGACTATATCCACGTGATGGATCTCGCCGACGGCCACGTTGCCGCCATGGAAAAACTGGCAGGCAAACAGGGTGTGCATATTTATAACCTCGGTGCAGGCATCGGCAGCAGCGTGCTGGACGTGGTCAACGCCTTCAGCAAAGCTTGCGGTAGACCGGTGAATTACCATTTCGCCCCGCGCCGTGATGGCGATCTTCCGGCCTACTGGGCTGATGCCAGCAAAGCCGATCGCGAGCTCAACTGGCGCGTGACCCGCACACTGGATGAAATGGCGCAAGATACCTGGCACTGGCAGTCACGCCACCCGCAGGGATATTCGGATTAAGGACCAATCATGACGCAATTCAATCCTGTCGATCATCCACATCGCCGTTTTAACCCGCTCACCGGGCAGTGGATCCTCGTCTCACCGCATCGCGCCAAACGCCCGTGGCAAGGGGCGCAGGAAACTCCGTCTAAGCAGGTACTGCCTGCACATGACCCGGACTGCTTCCTGTGCGCTGGCAATACGCGAGTTACCGGCGACAAAAACCCGGATTACACCGGGACCTATGTCTTTACCAATGACTTTGCGGCGCTGATGTCCGATACCCCGGACGCACCGGACAGTCACGATCCGTTGATGCGCTGCCAGAGCGCACGCGGTACCAGCCGTGTGATTTGCTTCTCACCCGATCACAGCAAAACGTTGCCGGAACTCAGCGTCCCTGCACTGACAGAAATCGTAAAAACGTGGCAGGAACAGACCGAAGACTTAGGGAAAACCTACCCTTGGGTGCAGGTATTTGAGAATAAAGGCGCAGCGATGGGGTGCTCGAACCCGCACCCACACGGACAAATTTGGGCCAACAGCTTTTTGCCTAACGAAGCCGAACGTGAAGATCGCCTGCAGAAAGCGTACTTCGCCGAACAAGGCGCGCCGATGCTCGTTGATTACGTCCAGCGAGAACTGGCGGATGGCAGCCGTACGGTCGTTGAAACCGAGCACTGGCTGGCGGTTGTACCTTACTGGGCCGCGTGGCCGTTCGAAACGCTGCTGCTGCCGAAAGCGCATGTGCTGCGTATTACCGATTTGACCGACGAACAGCGTGCTGACCTGGCGCTGGCGTTGAAAAAACTGACCAGTCGTTATGACAACCTGTTCCAGTGCTCATTCCCCTATTCCATGGGCTGGCACGGCGCACCGTTCAACGGTGAAGTAAACCAACACTGGCAGTTGCATGCACACTTTTATCCGCCGCTGCTGCGTTCCGCGTCCGTGCGTAAATTTATGGTCGGATACGAAATGCTGGCAGAAACCCAGCGCGACCTGACGGCCGAACAAGCAGCTGAACGACTGCGTGCGGTCAGCGACATCCATTTTCGCGAATCCGGAGTTTAAATAATGAGTCTGAAAGAAAAAACACAATCTCTGTTTGCTGAAACATTTGGCTACCCTGCCACCCATACTATTCAGGCACCGGGTCGTGTGAACCTGATCGGTGAACATACCGATTATAACGACGGCTTCGTTCTGCCCTGCGCTATCGACTATCAAACCGTTATCAGCTGTGCGGCACGAGACGATCGAAAAGTCCGTGTGATCGCCGCTGATTACGAGAATCAGGTTGATGAGTTCTCGCTTGATGCGCCGATTATCGCTCATGACAGCCAACAGTGGTCAAACTACGTGCGTGGCGTAGTGAAACATCTGCAAAAGCGCAATAACGCCTTTGGCGGTGCTGATCTGGTGATCAGCGGTAATGTCCCGCAGGGTGCGGGCTTAAGTTCTTCTGCCTCGCTGGAAGTCGCTGTTGGTACGGTATTCCAGCAGCTCTATCATCTGCCGCTCGACGGCGCGCAAATTGCCCTGAATGGTCAGGAAGCTGAAAACCAGTTTGTCGGCTGTAACTGCGGCATTATGGATCAGTTGATCTCGGCACTTGGTAAGAAAGATCATGCGCTACTGATCGACTGCCGAACGCTGGGCACCAAAGCCGTTTCCATGCCTGAGGGCGTCGCGGTGGTGATCATCAACAGTAACTTTAAACGCACATTGGTCGGTAGCGAATACAACACCCGTCGCGAACAGTGTGAAACCGGCGCGCGCTTCTTCCAACAGCCAGCGCTGCGTGATGTCAGCCTTGAAGCGTTTAACGCCGTCGCCCACGAGCTGGATCCGATTGTCGCCAAACGCGTTCGCCACGTGATCACGGAAAATGCGCGTACCGTTGAAGCCGCGCAGGCGCTGGAAAAAGGCGACCTGCTGCGTATGGGCCAATTGATGGAGGAATCTCACGCCTCCATGCGCGATGACTTTGAAATTACCGTGCCGCAAATTGATACGCTGGTAGAGATTGTCAAAGCGACCATTGGCGATAAAGGCGGTGTCCGTATGACCGGTGGCGGCTTCGGCGGCTGCATCGTGGCGCTGATCCCGCAAGATTTGGTTCCTGCCGTACAGCAGGCCGTCGCGGAACAATACGAAGCGAAAACCGGTATCAAAGAAACATTCTACGTCTGCAAACCTTCACAAGGAGCAGGACAATGTTAAACGAAATCCCGGTGCAGGCTCCGGACGGTCAGCCGTTTCGCCTGCTCACCCTGCGCAATGACGCAGGGATGGTCGTCACGCTCATGGACTGGGGCGCGACACTGCTCTCTGCACGTATTCCGCTTAGCGATGGCAGCGTGCGCGAAGCATTGCTCGGGTGCGCCAGTCCGGAACAATACCCGGAGCAGGCTGCATTTCTGGGGGCTTCGATTGGTCGCTACGCCAACCGTATCGCCAACAGCCGCTATACCTTTGCCGGCGAAACCGTTGAATTAATACCAAGTCAGGGTGAAAACCAGCTGCATGGCGGGCCAGACGGTTTCGACAAACGTCGCTGGCAGATAGTCAATCAGAATGACCGTCAGGTGCTGTTCGCCTTAACATCTGACGATGGCGACCAGGGTTTCCCTGGCCATCTTTGCGCCACCGCGCAGTATCGCCTGACTGACGATAATCGTATTTCGATAACCTACCGCGCCACGGTCGATAAGCCCTGTCCGGTGAATCTGACGAATCACGTTTATTTTAACCTCGATGGTGACAAAACAGATGTGCGCCAGCATAAGCTGCAAATTATGGCAGACGAGTACTTGCCGGTTGATGAAATGGGCATCCCGCATGACGGGCTGAAATCCGTCGCTGGTAGCAGTTTCGATTTCCGCACGCCTAAAATCATCAGCAGTGAATTTCTTGCCGATGACGATCAGCGCAAGGTAAAAGGTTACGATCACGCCTTCCTGCTTCAGGCACAGGGCAATGCGCGTACGCCGGTCGCTCGACTGTGGTCCCAGGATGAAAAACTGCAGATGGTGGTATACACCTCCGCCCCGGCATTGCAGTTTTACTCCGGCAACTTCCTCGGCGGTACACCATCTCGCGGACCAGACGCCTACGAAGACTGGCAAGGTCTGGCGCTGGAAAGTGAGTTTCTCCCGGACAGCCCAAATCATCCTGAGTGGCAGCAGCCGGACTGCTTCCTGCGTCCGGGCGAAGAATATGCCATCGTGACGGAATATCAGTTTATTCCAGTCTGATCCTTTCCCCTCACAGGCCCGATGACGTAACGTAGCGGGCCTGTTATTTGTTTATCACAGTAGAACCGCTCAAATCCCCACCACTCAAAGACAAAATCGCAACCTTGAATTCACAAGAACCTTACACTGTGGCGCTATTTTCGCTATGGTTATGCGTAAGCATTGCCGCTGACGCTTTACGGCAATATAATGAGAATTATTATCATTCAATATGATTTATAGGAGTGAGTGTATGGCTGTAACTAAGCTGGTTCTGGTACGTCACGGTGAAAGTCAGTGGAACAACGAAAACCGTTTTACCGGTTGGTATGACGTTGATCTGTCAGAGAAAGGCGTGGGCGAAGCAAAAGCGGCAGGTAAACTGCTGAAAGAAGAAGGCTACAGCTTCGATTTTGCTTATACCTCTGTGCTGAAACGTGCCATCCACACCCTGTGGAACGTACTGGACGAACTGGATCAGGCCTGGCTGCCGGTTGAAAAATCCTGGAAACTGAACGAACGTCATTATGGCGCGCTGCAGGGTCTGAACAAAGCTGAAACCGCTGAAAAATACGGTGACGAGCAGGTTAAGCAATGGCGTCGCGGCTTTGCGGTAACACCACCGGAGCTGACCAAAGATGACGAGCGTTATCCAGGTCACGATCCGCGTTATGCGAAGTTGACCGACAAAGAGTTACCGGTTACCGAAAGCCTGGCGCTGACCATCGATCGCGTTATCCCCTACTGGAACGAAACCATTCTGCCGCGTATGAAAAGTGGTGAGCGCGTAATTATCGCCGCTCACGGTAACTCTCTGCGTGCGCTGGTTAAATACCTGGATAACATGGGCGAAGATGAGATCCTTGAACTGAACATCCCGACCGGCGTACCTCTGGTATATGAGTTCGACGAAAACTTCAAACCAATCAAACACTACTATCTGGGTAATGCTGACGAGATCGCAGCAAAAGCGGCAGCCGTTGCGAACCAGGGTAAAGCGAAGTAATTTTCATCCCGGGTCAAACGAAAAAAGCGTGGAATGCTCCACGCTTTTTTATTGCCGGATGACGGCGTTGCCTTATCCAGCCTACCGAGCGTAGCCCGGATGAATTTTTTAACCGCGGCGCGCTTTTACAGCATCCGCCAGCTGGCGCAACACCGCATCGGTATCTTCCCAACCAATGCAGGCGTCAGTGATACTTTTACCGTAGGTCAGCGGCTCACCGCTATCCGGGTTCTGATTACCTTCTACCAGATGGCTTTCGATCATCACGCCAATAATTGCTTTTTCGCCCCCAGCAACTTGTCCGCAAACATCTTTCGCGACATCCATCTGCTTTTTGAACTGCTTGCTGGAGTTGGCATGGCTAAAGTCGATCATCACCTGCGCTGAAAGCCCTGCTTTGATCAGACCTTCTTTCACGTCGGCAACGTGCTGAGCGCTGTAGTTCGGCTCTTTGCCGCCGCGCAAAATAATATGGCAATCGCCATTACCACTGGTATTTACGATCGCCGAATGGCCCCATTTGGTCACAGACAGGAAGCAGTGCGGTGCTCCCGCGGCGTTAATCGCATCAATCGCTACTTTTATCGTGCCATCAGTACCGTTTTTAAAGCCAACCGGGCAGGACAGACCAGACGCCAATTCGCGGTGCACTTGAGATTCTGTGGTACGTGCCCCAATCGCGCCCCAGCTCATCAGGTCGGCGAGGTATTGCGGCGTAATCATATCGAGGAATTCACCCGCAGCAGGCAATCCGCTGTCATTGATATCCAGCAGCAGTTTACGCGCAATGCGCAGCCCATCGTTGATCTGGAAGCTGTTGTCCATGTGCGGATCGTTGATAAGCCCTTTCCAGCCGACGGTAGTTCGCGGTTTTTCAAAATAGACGCGCATAACGATTTCAAGCTCGCCTTTTAACTCTTCACGCAGTGCCAGCAGGCGAGCGGCATACTCTTTGGCGGCTGCCGGATCATGAATAGAGCAAGGCCCAATCACTACCAGCAGGCGATCGTCACTCCCTTTCAGGATTTTATGAATTGCCTTACGGGCATGAGCTACCGTGTTTGCGGCATTTTCAGTAGCGGGGAATTTTTCCAACAATGCGACTGGCGGTAATAACTCGTTGATCTCTTTAATGCGTAAATCGTCGTTCTGATAATTCATGATTATTCCAGCGTTGCCATACTTATATAAATGAATGCAATCCCTCCAATCTATATCTTCAGTCATAAAGTGTAAACGGGGTTTTACACTTTGGACGGATTAATCCTGGAATTGGCCAAAAAAACGCAATAAAGTAGCGAAAAACGAGATCCAACCTACAATTTATAACTGTAACAGCTTTAATTTTCATAAATTTCAAGATTCTATGCTGGGTTTAATTTCTCTGGCAAAACTATTAACCACATATTGATGATGTAACTGGCACATGCACTGTTGGAAGACGTTATCCGACATATCGACCATAACAGGAGCATATTATGCATATGACAAAGCTGGCTTCACTCTTTCTTACCGCTACACTCAGCCTCGCCAGCGGCGCGGCGCTGGCAGCTGAAACCAATACGCAGTCCAATAACGGCCAGGCAAATTCCTCGGCGGATGCCGGTCAGGTCGCCCCAGACGCACGCGAAAACGTGGCACCAAATAATGTCGACAACAGTAACGTGAATTCGGGTGGCACAATGCTGCACCCGAACGGTTCATCAATGAACCATGAAGGGATGACCAAAGACGAGATGCACAAAAACACCATGTGTAAGGACGGTCGCTGCCCTGATGTGAATAAGAAGGTTGAGACCGGAAACGGCATTAACAATGATGCTGAGACAAAAACTGATGGCACTACGCAGTAACGCTGAAAATAAAGCTAATAATGGGAGAGCAATAGCTCTCCTTTTTAATTTTATCATCCCAAAAACGGTATGATGGCATACAGTAAAGATGAGAATAACAAAGGGATGGCATAATGGCGCACTCGCATACTCATACTTCTTCTGAGCAACCCAAGGACAATAATGCCCGCCGCTTGATGTTTGCATTCTGCATTACAGCCGGATTTATGTTGGTTGAAGTGGTGGGTGGATTACTTTCAGGTTCACTGGCCTTGTTGGCCGATGCCGGGCATATGCTCACTGATGCCGCAGCGCTCCTTTTTGCGCTGCTGGCCGTCCGGTTTTCCCAGCGCCCGCCCACAATACGACACACCTTCGGCTGGCTGAGGCTCACGACACTGGCCGCGTTTGTTAATGCCATCGCATTGGTCGTGATCACCATTTTAATCGTCTGGGAAGCCATTGAGCGTTTCCATACGCCCCGCCCCGTGGCTGGCGGCATGATGATGGTTATAGCTGTCGCGGGTTTACTGGCCAACGTGCTGGCTTTTTGGGTTCTACACCGCGGCAGTGAGGAGAAAAACCTGAACGTCCGCGCCGCGGCACTGCATGTGATGGGCGATTTACTCGGCTCGGTCGGGGCGATCATCGCTGCGCTGATTATTATCTGGACGGGCTGGACGCCTGCAGACCCGATTCTCTCGATTCTGGTTTCCGTGCTGGTACTGCGTAGCGCCTGGCGACTGTTAAAGGATAGCGTTAATGAATTACTGGAAGGCGCCCCGCTGACGCTGGATATCGCCGCACTGCAGCGCCATCTCAGCCGGGATATCCCTGAAGTCCGCAATGTACACCATGTCCATGTCTGGATGGTGGGTGAGAAACCGGTAATGACGCTGCATGTGCAGGTGGTTCCGCCGCACGATCACGACGCGCTGCTGGAGCGTATTCAGCACTTTCTTATCCATCACTACCAGATTGAACACGCCACGATCCAGATGGAGTATCAGCCGTGTAATGGGCCGGACTGCCACCTGTATCAGGGGGTATCCGGCCATTCACACCATCACCATTAATGGGACAGCGCGTGGGACCCCCGCTCACGCGCGCTGTTAATCCACATCCTGCTACCGTTCAGGGCGATAACAGTCAGGATCACATACTCCAGCGACATGGCATATACGCCTTGCAGGGCGAAAATCACTACGCTTATTACGTTAATGATCACCCACAGCAGCCAGTTTTCAACGTACTTACGCGTCATCAGGATCATCGCCGCAATCGACAACACCATCATGCAGGAGTCCCAGAATGGGAATGCATCGGGTTGCAACTCAGGCACAACAACCTGTAATCCCAATGCCTGCATAATGTTCACCGCAATGCGGGTCAGGAACGCAAAGACCGGATCGATATAGACCGACATCAGGCCGATCGCCACCACGCAAGCCGCCAGCCAGCCGATCGCTTTTGGTAACGGCAGCCAGCGAATTTTCAGTTCCGCTTCATGCTGGTTGGTTTGCCTGGACCAGGCATACCAGCCGTAGATGTTGGCGGCAAAAAAGAAAACTTGCAGCAACAGGCTTGCATAGAGCTGGATCTGAAAGAAGATAATCGCAAACAGCGTGACGTTTATCAGGCCGAAGAAGTAATTGCTGATTTTCTCAAGGCTCGCCAGGCCAATACACAGCAACCCGGCGATCGTCCCCACAGCTTCGATCCAAGACAGATCGTAACCGCCAGCGCCAATCGGAATATGTACCAGAATGTTCTGCGTGCTAAAAAAGTCCATCTTTTCCCCCAGAGCAAAAATATTAATTAAGCTCGAAGTGTAGCCGCAAATTCCAACATGCGGTTTAACGGCAACAACGCCCCTTCTCGCAGCCCAGCATCAACATGTATCTCATGAGCCGCTCCGCCTTGTTCCAGGCCCTCAGCAATCGCCTTGAGGCCGTTCATCGCCATCCACGGACAATGCGCACAGCTGCGACAGGTTGCCCCCTCACCAGCCGTCGGCGCTTCGAGTAACTCTTTATCCGGAACAGCCTGCTGCATTTTGTAAAAAATGCCCCGGTCAGTCGCCACAATCAGCTGTTGATGCGGTAACGATTTAGCTGCGTTGATTAACTGGCTGGTTGAGCCAACCGCATCGGCCATATCAACGATAGACTGGGGGGACTCCGGGTGCACCAACACCGCAGCATCAGGGTAAAGCCCCTTCATGCGTGTTAAAGCCTGAGTTTTAAATTCGTCGTGGACGATACAGGCCCCCTGCCAACAAAGAACGTCTGCACCGGTCTGTTTTTGTACGTAGTTGCCCAGATGTCTGTCCGGAGCCCAGATGATTTTTTCACCTAAACTATCAAGATGCTCAATAAGTTCTACCGCGATACTGGATGTGACGACCCAGTCCGCACGTGCTTTAACGGCGGCTGAGGTATTGGCGTAAACCACCACGGTACGATCCGGATGCGCATCGCAAAACGCGCTGAACGCATCAATCGGACAGCCCAGATCTAATGAGCATTCCGCCTGTAGGGTCGGCATCAGGATGGTCTTTTCCGGGCTGAGGATTTTGGCGGTTTCCCCCATAAATCTCACGCCTGCAACCAACAGCGTAGAGGCAGAATGCTTTGAGCCGAAACGCGCCATCTCCAGAGAATCAGAAATACAACCATCGGTCTCTTCGGCCAACTGCTGAATTTCGGGATCGGTGTAATAGTGCGCGACCATAACGGCATCACGCTCTTTCAGCAGGCGCTTGATTTTTTCACGATAAAATTGCTTTTCATCCACACTCAGCGGGGCTGGCTTCGGCGGAAACGGATAAATTGCTGCTTCTGGATCAAACATCACGCTCATCTTGCTTTCTCGTTTTACTGGCTTAACGAAATAACCGATTAAAAGCGTGACGCACGCCGTATTCGGTTAGATTTGTTTTATATGCTAAACAAGATAGCGGATTGGCGTAAGAAAGTCACAATAATTGCGTGTGATGAATACCGGAAGGCGACTGACGTCTTATCCGGCCTACGTGAATAGTGTCGTCTGTAGGACTGATAAGCGAAGCGCATCAGGCAAGCAGGTTCGAATCTTATAAATCGCAGATAGCAAAAAGGCGCCTTTAGGGCGCCTTTTTACACTGGTGGGGCGTGCAGGATGACTCGCTTTGCTCGCCCTCCGGGCCGTCGCCGTAAACGGCTCCGTTGTCTCACTACGTGAGACCCGAACCTGCTGCAGGTTCGAATCGTTAATTCTGCGCATAGCAAAAAGGCGCCTTTAGGGCGCCTTTTTACACTGGTGGGGCGTGCAGGATTCGAACCTGCGACCAATTGATTAAAAGTCAACTGCTCTACCAACTGAGCTAACGCCCCCTTATGGGGTTTACTTCTTTATACTTTCAGGATGGTGGGTCGTGCAGGATTCGAACCTGCGACCAATTGATTAAAAGTCAACTGCTCTACCAACTGAGCTAACGACCCGCTCGGGTATAACCTGAAAATTTTTACTCGGTACCACCAATAAATTGGTGGGGCGTGCAGGATTCGAACCTGCGACCAATTGATTAAAAGTCAACTGCTCTACCAACTGAGCTAACGCCCCGAGTGGTGGGTGATGACGGGATCGAACCGCCGACCCCCTCCTTGTAAGGGAGGTGCTCTCCCAGCTGAGCTAATCACCCGATACTGCGCTGGATACTACTTACTAACTAAGTTAGTGGTGGGTCGTGCAGGATTCGAACCTGCGACCAATTGATTAAAAGTCAACTGCTCTACCAACTGAGCTAACGACCCACTTTTTTTGCCGCTTTCGGGCTGTTTGATATCCCTTGGCAACGGCGGCATATATTACTGATTTCAGATTTTAGCGCAACAAAAATTTCGATGTAAATAACTCAACTGCTTAGGAATCACACGACGCGACCAGAATTAACACGATTTCTGGTCGCATGGTGTTCATTACATCGCGCCAAGGCGTTTTTGCGCTTGTTTCGCGCCATCAGTGCCAGGGTATTTAGTGATAACCTGCTGATAAACGGCTTTCGCTTTCTCTTTATCACCTTTGTCCTGCATGATGACACCGACTTTATACATCGCGTCTGCAGCCTTTGGTGATTTAGGGAAGTTTTTGACTACAGAAGCAAAATAGAACGCTGCATCATCTTTTTTCCCCTTGTTGTAATTCAACTGACCCAGCCAGTAATTCGCATTTGGCAGGTAAGTTGAGTCTGGGTACTTTTTAATGAAGTTCTGAAATGCTTCAATCGCGTCATCCTGGCGGGATTTATCCTGCACCAGAGCAATGGCCGCATTGTAATCGGTATTCGCATCGCCAGTTTGTACCGGAGCACCTGACGCTGCCGCTGCACCCGCATCAGGTGCAGGGGTTGCTGCTGCCCCACTCTGATCGCCGCCCGCTGATTGCGCCGCAGGTGCACTACCGCTGCCAAGATTATTCATCTGCAGCAATATCTGCTTCTGGCGTTCAACAACCTGATTCAGTTGATACTGATTTTCCTGAATTTGACCGCGCAGGGAATCAATATCGGACTGATTATCGGAGAGTTGTTGCTGGAGTTGGGTTAAAAGCTGACTGTGAGCGTTAGAAATACGCTCGAGTTGAGTGACACGGTCTTCGACCGAGCCAGAGCCGACACTACTGATTGGCGCCTGTGCAAAAGCGGCCCAGGGGGCCGCTATGCCAACCAGTAACGACAGACTCAACAGATGATGTCTGAAGTTACTGCTCATGCAATTCTCTTAGTAAACCAGTACGGCGCGACGGTTTTTGGCGTAAGCCGCTTCGTCATGACCCAGTACTGCAGGTTTTTCTTTACCGTAAGAAACGATGGAGATCTGGTCAGCAGAAACGCCTTTACCCTGCAGGTACATCTTAACGGCGTTCGCACGACGCTCACCCAGGGAGATGTTGTACTCAGGAGTACCACGTTCGTCCGCATGACCTTCTACGGTGACTTTGTAAGACGGGTTGCTACGCAGGAAGTTAGCGTGAGCATCCAGCATTGCAGCGAAGTCAGAACGGATATCGTACTTGTCCAGATCGAAGTAAACGATGTTGTTCTGCTGCAGCTGTTGCATCTGAAGACGCGCTTGCTCTTCAGAAGACATGTTGCCGCTGCCGTTTGCATCCATACCAGTGCCGGCACCCAGCATGCCTTCGCTGCCGTCATTGCTGGCGTTCTTGTTAGAAGAACACGCTGCAATAGCCATAACAGGCAGAGCAATCATCAGCCCTTTCAGCACTTTGTTCAGTTGCATTTCAATGATTCCTTTATTAATCAATTATTTATTATCACAGATACGGCGACCAGGCAGGGAATTTAACCTGTCCATCAGTTGCCGGAAGACGCGCTTTGAAACGCCCATCTGTAGAAACCAAATTCAGCACGGATCCCATCCCCTGAGAAGAGCTGTAGATTACCATAGTGCCGTTAGGTGCCAGACTTGGCGTTTCGTCCAGGAACGTTGACGACAGAACTTGTACGCCACCCGCTACCAGATCTTGTTTGGCAATGTGCTGCTGACCGTTGGCCGAGCTTACCATTACCATAAATTTACCGTCGCTGCTCACATCCGCATCCTGGTTTTGCGAACCTTCCCAGGTAATGCGCTGCGGAGCACCGCCGTTGACGTTAACTTTATAAACCTGCGGACGACCGGCCTGGTCAGAAGTAAAGGCCAGGTTTTGGCTGTCCGGGAACCAGGTAGGTTCCGTGTTGTTGCTACGACCATCCGTCACCTGACGGATCTGACCGGAACCAATGTCCATGACATACAGGTTCAGGCTACCGGTTTTAGACAGGGCAAACGCCAGTTTGCTGCCATCCGGAGAAAACGCAGGCGCACCGTTGTGACGTGGGAACGAGGCTACCTGACGAACCGCGCCGTTAGACAGTGTCTGAATAACCAGCGCAGAACGACCGCTTTCGAAGGTAACGTACGCCAGTTTTGAACCGTCCGGTGACCACGCCGGAGACATCAGCGGCTGCGGAGAACGGTGTACCACGAACTGGTTGTAACCATCGTAGTCGGACACACGTAATTCGTACGGGAACTGACCACCGTTGGTCTGAACAACATAAGCGATACGGGTACGGAATGCACCTTTAATGCCGGTCAGTTTTTCAAACACTTCGTCACTTGCAGTATGGCCCGCGTAACGCAGCCACTGCTTGTTCACTTTATAGGTGTTCTGTGCCAGTACGGTACCCGGTGCGCCACCGGTGTCAACCAGCTGATAGGCAACGCTGTAAGAACCATCCGGGTTCGGCGTAACCTGGCCGACGACTACGGCATCAATGCCCAGCGCAGACCAAGCGGCAGGTTGAACTTCCTGCGCGGTACCGGGCTGCTGAGGCAGACGAGAACGGTCTAACGGGTTAAATTTACCGCTGTTACGCAGGTCAGCACCTACGATACCACCGATATCTTCAGGTGCAGCACCCGGTCCTGCCCACTGGAAGGGGACAACACCAATCGGGCGCGCCGAGTCCACCCCCTGGGTAATCTCGATACGTACTTCTGCGTGCAGCACCGCTGCCCACAGCATCAGAAAACCAAATGCTACTCGTAATGCCTGCTTCATCATATCTCCCTTATCTGGACGGAAAGCCCACGATAATTTAGCAGAATGTTAACAAACTCAAATACACAAAACTACCAGAACTCTGTCTCAACCTTAGACCGTTTCCCCTGATTTCTCAGGGGTCGTTATTACAGTTTGAAGTCCAGTTTGGCATCTTTTACTTTTTCATAAACTGCCTGGCTAGGCGGTTTAGGAATTCTGGCGGTTTTCGCAGCCGTCAGCGCAGCCTGACACAATGCCGGATCCCCGCCCTCTTCGGTCACATCCAGTAACAGACCATCGGGTGCTAACTTGATATGTAATACGCAAGATTTACCTGCATACAAATCTGCACCATACAGACGGCTCTGGATCGCATTACGAATTTGAGATGCGTAAGCACTGATATCAGCGCCAGATGCACCGCCATTGGCACCACTTGTACCACTATCTTTCGCCGGTTGGCCGTTTCCTTTCGCTCCACCGCCCGATTTCGGTGCATTCTTACCGGAGCTCAGGTCGCCCAACAAGTCGTCAACGCCAGAGGCTGCAGCGGCTTTTTCGGCCGCAGCCTTTTTAGCAGCAGCTGCTTTATCTGCCGCAGCTTTCTTATCGGCAGCGGCTTTCTCAGCTGCAGCTTTTTTGTCTGCTGCTGCTTTTTCTGCAGCGGCTTTCTTATCAGCCGCCGCTTTTTCAGCAGCGGCAGCTTTCGCGGCAGCGGCTTTTTCTGCTTTCTCAGCAGCAGCTTTCTCGGCTGCAGCTTGCTTAGCGGCTTCAGCCTGTGCTTTCTTCGCAGCGTCCGCAGCTGCCTTAGCAGCTTGTGCTTCTGCAGCTTTCTTCGCATCAGCGGCGGCTTTAGCGGCTTCAGCCTCAGCTTTTTTCTGTGCGTCTGCAGCGGCTTTCTTCGCGGCATCTGCCGCTTGCTTAGCCTGAGCATCAGCTTTAGCCTTCGCGTCTGCAGCAGCCTTCGCCGCAGCCTCTTCAGCCTGTTTCTGTTGCTCTTGCGCTTTCGCTGCGGCGGCTTCAGCTTGCTTCTGCTGTTCCGCCTGTTCGCGCACTTTTTCCTGCGCGGCTAAACGTTCTTTTTCCAGCTGCTTCAGTCGCTCTTGCTCAGCTGCCTGCTTCTCGCGAAGTTCTTCAGCTTGCTGCTGCGCCTGCTTTTCACGCTGCTCTTCAGCACGTTTCGCACTTGCCTGCTGTTGCTGCTGCCTGTCGTACTGTTGCACAACGGCGCCAGGATCGACCATAACGGCGTCGATGGACGAACCGCCACCGCCGCCGGCTGAAGCATCAATGTGCTCATCGAACGAACTCCAGATCAGCGCTGCAAATAAAATGACATGCAGCACCGCTGAAATAATTATCGCCCTTTTGAGCTTGTCGTTTTGTTCGGTTGCCTTTGACACTCTCGGTTCCCAAAAAACTGTTCGCCTGTTACGTGCTATCTTTCAAGCCAGCAAAACGCAGTCATCAGATTGGCTGCGTCATCAAGCCAACCGATTTTACGCCTGCACTGTGTAACAAGTTCAGCGCTTTAATTATTTCATCATAAGGCACGTCTTTCGCACCACCGATTAAAAAGACCGTTTTCGGATTGGTCTGCAGGCGGCTTTTCGCTTCCGCGATAACCTGCTCCGGCGGCAGTTGATCCATACGATCTTTCTCAACCACCACGCTGTATTGCCCAATACCGGAAACTTCAATAATGACCGGGGGTTCGTCGTTACTGCTGACGGCTTGCGACTCGGTCGCATCCGGCAGGTCGACTTCCACACTCTGTGTAATGATCGGTGCGGTTGCCATAAAGATCAGCAACAGCACCAACAGTACGTCGAGCAGCGGTACAATATTGATTTCGGACTTGAGTTCGCGACGACCTCGTCCACGCGTTCTGGCCATGGCTTACCCCTTGTTGCTCTCGCTAACGGTAAACGCCTGGCGGTGCAGAATCGCGGTGAACTCTTCCATAAAGTTGTCGTAATTCAGTTCCAGTTTGTTCACGCGCTGGTTCAGACGGTTGTAGGCCATAACCGCCGGGATTGCCGCAAACAGACCGATAGCCGTTGCAATCAACGCTTCTGCGATACCCGGTGCGACCATTTGCAGCGTCGCCTGTTTTACCGCGCCCAGCGCGATAAATGCGTGCATGATCCCCCAAACGGTACCGAACAGACCGATATACGGGCTGATGGAGCCAACGGTGCCGAGGAATGGAATATGCGTTTCCAGCGTTTCCAGTTCACGGTTCATCGAGATACGCATCGCACGGGAAGCCCCCTCTACGACCGCTTCCGGCGCGTGGCTATTTGCCCGATGCAAACGCGCAAATTCTTTGAATCCGCTATAGAAAATTTGTTCCGAGCCCGCCAAATTATCACGACGCCCCTGGCTTTCCTGGTACAGGCGCGACAATTCAATGCCGGACCAGAACTTATCTTCAAATGCTTCGGCTTCACGCGAAGCAGCATTAAGAATACGGGTCCGTTGGATGATGATGGCCCAGGATGCGATTGAGAAACCAATCAAAATCAACATGATAAGTTTAACCAGAAGGCTTGCCTTCAGGAACAAATCAAGGATATTCATGTCAGTCACTGCTTAAACTCCGCGACAATAGACTTGGGAAGCGCACGAGGCTTCATTTTGAGTGGATCAACGCAAACAATCAGAACTTCGGCTTCATTCAGCACGGTGTTCTCTGCGTTGACAATGCGTTGCGTGAAAACCAATGAGGTGCCACGCATTGACGTAATTTCGGTTTGAACTTCGAGCATATCGTCGAGCCGGGCAGGCGCAAAATACTCGAGGGTCATCTTGCGCACCACAAAGGCTACACGTTCGGCCAACAGGACCTGCTGACTGAAGTGATGATGACGAAGCATTTCTGTGCGTGCTCTTTCATAAAAAGCGACGTAACTGGCGTGGTAAACCACCCCACCGGCATCGGTATCTTCATAATAGACACGAACCGGCCATCGAAACATATACTTATTCATTCCTACTGCCTCTTTGTTGGCTTCGCCCACTCGCACCAGTTACTTACCTTTGTAAGCGTCTGGTGATTCGCGTTCTTGCCGCCGCGATGCATCAAGAATGTCGTTGTATATCGCGCTGTCTTCACTGTACATCCCGGTAATGCAACAAAAGGTTAGTGCTTTCAAACTTCGCTACTATACGCGCGGGAATGGTGCTTTGGAATGGGGGAAAGTAAACGGAGAGTAAAAAATTATGGGCTTATGCAAGCCCATAAATATTTAAGGATGTTTCTTATTCAAAAGAAGAAGAAAATCAGACCAACAACGAGGACAATATCCGCGATCAGCGGGCAGAAGATGCCCTGCCAATGTACGGCGCGAGGACGGAAGCCAACGCCGTGAATAATGCCTGCGCAGACCGCCCACATCAGCAGGAAACCATGCCAGATTTCAAGCTCACTGGTTTTGGCCGCAAAACGTGACGGATCCCAGAATATACAGCCAGCCAACACGATTGCCAGCACAAATGAAAGCGCCCGCAAGGGGCGCTTGTCCATCGCGTTGTATACCATCGCGATAATGTTGGTCATTAGCTATCTTCTTGCCCGGCTTTGCCTGATTCAACGTGCTCAAGCGCCAGCGCAGTGATTATCCCAAATGCACAGGCAAGAAGCGTTCCCAAAATCCATGCGAAATACCACATTTTAAGCTCCTTACTTAGTACAGAGAGTGGGTGTTGCTTTCAATATCTTCTTTAGTGATGCGACCGAACATCTTCCAGTAACACCAGCTGGTGTACAGAAGAATGATCGGTACAAACACCGCCGCGACCCAGGTCATCAGATTCAATGTACGCTGGCTGGAGGTGGCATCCCACATGGTCAAACTTGCGTTCATCATGGTGCTGGATGGCATCACAAACGGGAACATTGCGATACCGGCAGTCAGGATGATGCAGGCTAACGTCAGTGAGGAGAAGACGAACGCCCATGCCCCTTTCTCCATACGAGAAGTCAGGATGGTCAACAGCGGCAGAACCACGCCCAGTGCAGGAACCAACCACAGGATAGGTGCATTGTTAAAGTTCACCATCCATGCGCCAGCCACACGAGCAACTTCTTTGGTCAGCGGGTTAGAGGCGGCATGATGATCCAGTGCAGAGGTCACAACATAACCGTCAATACCGTAAATCACCCACACACCGGCCAGCGCGAAGCAGACCAGAGTCACCAGCGCCGCAACCTGTGAAGTTGCACGAGCACGCAGATGCAGTTCACCTACCGTACGCATCTGCAGATAGGTCGCACCCTGGGTGATGATCATCCCAACGCTCACGACACCCGCCAGCAGACCAAACGGATTCAGCAACTGGAAGAAGTTACCGGTGTAGTACAAACGCATGTAGTCATCTACGTGGAACGGAACCCCTTGCAGCAGGTTGCCGAACGCCACGCCAATCACCAGCGGTGGCACGAAGCTACCAATGAAGATGCCCCAATCCCACATGTTGCGCCAGCGCATATCTTCAATCTTAGAGCGGTAGTCAAAACCGACCGGACGGAAGAACAAGGACGCCAGAACCAGAATCATCGCCACATAGAAACCGGAGAACGCAGCGGCATACACCATCGGCCAGGCAGCGAACAGTGCGCCACCCGCGGTGATGAGCCAAACCTGGTTACCGTCCCAGTGCGGGGCGATGGAGTTAATCATAATTCGACGCTCGGTATCATTACGACCGAGGAAACGGGTGAGCATGCCCACCCCCATGTCGAAGCCATCAGTGACCGCAAAACCAATCAGCAGAATGCCAACCAGCAGCCACCAGATAAAACGCAATACTTCATAATCGATCATTTGACGACTCCTGTCTTAGCGTGCCGGCTGAGAAGTCACAGTGGACTGCTCGTAGTGATAACGACCGGTTTTCAGGCTACTCGGCCCAAGGCGTGCGAACTTGAACATCAGATACAGTTCAGCCACCAGGAACAGGGTATACAGGCCGCAAATCAATAGCATCGAGAAGATGAGGTCGCCAGCAGTCAGCGAAGAGTTCGCTACGGCTGTTGGTAACACTTCACCAATCGCCCACGGTTGACGACCGTACTCTGCAACAAACCAACCGGATTCAATAGCAATCCACGGCAGAGGAATCGCATACAGCGCGGTGCGCAGCAGCCATTTTTTCTCACCGATACGGTTACGAAGCACGGTCCAGAAGGACACCGCAATGATTGCCAGCATCAGAATGCCGCATGCCACCATGATACGGAAAGCGAAGTACAGCGGCGCAACGCGAGGAATAGAATCTTTCGTTGCCTGCTGAATTTGCGCTTCGGTCGCGTCGGTGACGTTATCCGTATAGCGTTTCAACAGTAGACCATAACCCAGGTCTTTCTTCATGCTGTTGAACTGGTCGCGAACGGCCTGGTCGGTAGTACCAGCACGCAGTTCTTCCAGCAACTGATACGCTTTCATCCCGTTACGGATACGCTCTTCGTGCTGCACCATCAGGTCTTTTAGACCAATGACCGGTGTATCAACAGAGCGGGTGGCAATGATGCCCAGCGCATAAGGAATCTGAATCGCAAAATGGTTTTCCTGCGCATCCTGGTCCGGAATACCGAACAGCGTAAAGGAAGCTGGAGCAGGCTGAGTTTCCCATTCTGCTTCAATCGCAGCGAGTTTGGTTTTCTGCACGTCACCCATTTCGTAACCAGATTCATCACCCAGAACGATAACAGACAGAATAGCAGCCATACCAAAGCTGGCAGCGATAGCAAAAGAACGTTTAGCAAACGCGAAGTCACGACCGCGCAGCATATAGTAGGAGCTGATACCCAGAACGAACATCGCGCCACATACATAACCAGATGCCACAGTGTGAACAAATTTCACCTGTGCTACCGGGTTGAGCACCAGTTCAGAGAAGCTCAGCATCTCCATACGCATGGTTTCGAAGTTGAAATCCGCTGCGATTGGGTTCTGCATCCAGCCGTTCGCAACCAGAATCCACAACGCAGACAGGTTAGAACCCAGAGCCACCAGCCAGGTGACACACATATGCTGGACTTTACCCAAACGGTCCCAGCCGAAGAAGAACAGACCTACAAAGGTGGATTCGAGGAAGAAGGCCATCAAACCTTCGATCGCCAGCGGCGCACCGAAAATATCCCCTACATAGTGGGAGTAGTAAGACCAGTTAGTCCCGAACTGGAACTCCATGGTCAGACCGGTAGCCACACCCAGAGCGAAGTTGATACCAAACAACTTGCCCCAGAACTTGGTCATATCTTTATAAATCTGTTTGCCGGAAAGGACGTAGACCGTTTCCATAATGGCCAACAAGAACGCCATACCGAGCGTCAGTGGCACAAACAGGAAGTGGTACATCGCGGTCAAGGCAAACTGTAAGCGCGACAGTTCGACTATATCTAACATCATGACTCCTTGCTCATCGCATGAAGACTCCGAGAGTGAACCCCGTTAGAAAGGGTCACACGCATGCCCCAATACAAATTTATCTGCTTCCTTCCGCCGCTACCCTTCCCTCTCATTTGAAGAAAAGATAATGATGAAAAGTTACAAACATGTTAATAAAACACTCAAATTGATCCCGCAATTATATTACGCCGTAAAATCCTTACAATAAACAGGTTTTTATCGAGACAAATTTGCATTTTTCGATAGTGATCAATTTATAGCTAATTTACCACTTTCAGACCAATTTGATCTGAAGCAATTTAACCTCTTTTGATGCTGTTTTCCAAGTTTTAAACATTGATTTAAATCAATTTTCAAATTTAATGTTAATAGTGTTTAGCACTCACACTACTAGTAAACGCCATGTTAACAACATGTTTTTCAATGAGTAATTGCCGTTACTACAAATGATAGGATATTTATTTAAATGTACACGATCTTTTAACCAGCCCGGCTGACTAAATTGATAGCAGATAAAGAATCACTAATGCTGGGTAGCTCACAGTTTTTTGTTTAGCAAGTCATGGATTTGTTATTTCATACAAATTATTCATTTAAATTTTACTTATAATTAACACCGAGATGTAACTATCTCAACTGGAAGCGAAAACGTTCCACAATGACCGATGCATTGCGTTTGTCGTTCTGCGAGAGAATGCTGACGTTTCGCTTAAATCATCACTGAAAGTTATCATTAACACCCCCTCTTCTCTTATGTGGCAAAGATTAAATATGCCACAAACATTTCCTTATCATTTTTATCCTAAATTTAACAAAAATGAATTATGACATATAAGATTAAAAAATAAAAAACCGTTATGTCGTTCACAAGTTAATTAGTAATTGGGATTTTTGAAATTATTTAAAACACGTCATAAATGGCGCGCATAACAAAATAAGATTTCGATCACAAACATGGCAAGTAATTTATTACCCAATTCTCTAATAAATTAAAACCAGTTAAAAAAACACATCGCATCACATTGATCACAAAGGGATTTTACACCAACTAAATATAACAATCATTTTTCTCAGGATATTTTGAAAATAGATCAATTGCTTCCTTTTTCGCTTCCACAGAAACTCCAACCCTATTAAGAGGTTGTCACAATCCATGTTCTAAATATTAGAAAATAATTTCACTTATTGACCATCAGCCCTACAGAGGATTACCCATGAAGAAATCTACACTTGTTATTGGCGTCATCGGTGCTGACTGCCATGCAGTAGGTAATAAAGTTCTGGATCGCGTTTTTACTGCTCATGATTTTCACGTAATCAACCTCGGGGTGATGGTGAGCCAGGATGAATATATTGATGCTGCGATTGAAACAGGCGCCGATGCCATCGTGGTGTCCTCTATCTACGGTCATGGCGACATTGACTGCCTCGGGTTACGTGAGCGCTGCATCGAACGCGGCCTTGGCGACATTCTGCTGTACGTCGGCGGCAACCTGGTCGTCGGTAAACATGACTTCGCCGACGTGGAAGTGAAGTTTAAAGAGATGGGCTTTAACCGGGTCTTCGCCCCCAGCCACGATCTAGAAGATGTTTGCGCGCTTATCACTCATGATATTCACCAACACAATGGCCTCGAACAGCGTTGCCTGGAAGAGGCCATCTGATGCAAACAGTTTCTGTCGATATCGGCTCGACATGGACCAAGGCAGCCCTCTTCGCACATGAAGGCGAGGAATTAACCCTGGTAAACCATGTCCTGACCCCAACCACCACACATCATCTGGCAGACGGTTTTTTTGCCAGCCTGAATCAGGTGCTGAATGTTGCCGATGCTCGCCCGTTACTGAAAAGTGGTGAAGTGCAGTTGAAATACTCCTCCTCAGCGAAAGGTGGGCTCGCCGTTGCAGCAATGGGGCTGGTGCCTTCCATTACGCTGGAGTCGGCAAAAGTTACCGCCCATTCGGCAGGAGCGAAAATCGCGCAATATTATTCGTACAAGCTGAACCGTCATGACATCCAGGAGCTGGAATCATCACCACCAGACATTCTGTTGTTTACCGGCGGGACAGACGGTGGCGAAGAAAGTTACGGCCTGGCGAATGCACACGCGCTGGCAGGCTCAAAGCTTGATTGCGCCATTATCTACGCCGGAAACCGGGACATTCAGGACGAAATACAAACGATTCTGGGACATAAGGATCTGACCACGGTAGACAACATTCTGCCGGACCTCGATCACCCGAATCCGTTTGCCGCGCGCCAGGCGATTTGCGATGTGTTCTTGTCACGCATCGTCAAAGGCAAAGGTCTGGACGTTATCGTCGGCGAAACAGGCGAAGAGCCTATGCCGACGCCATGGACGGTATATGAGTTAGTCAAAGCCATTAGCGATTACGACAGCGCATGGAAGGAATTCATGCTGATTGATATGGGCGGAGCCACCACGGATGTCTATTCGGCCAGCGCGAATACCCTCTCCCCCGATACCGTCCTGCATGGTGTTCCTGAACCGTTCGTCAAACGTACCGTTGAAGGCGACCTTGGCATGCGCGTTTCCGCCGTTGTGGTGGGAGAAAGCACGCAGGATATGGTGAAAGTCATCTTCGCCCAGCAGCCACAGCGCGAGGAAGCGTTTTACCGCTATCTACGCCACTTGGTTGGGCAACCGGATTACCTGCCACTCAGCGAGGAAGAGAAATATTTCGACACCCTGCTGGCAGGTTTATGCGTGGGCTATGCCGCTGAGCGCCACGCGGGCACTAAAAAGCAGGTTTGCACCTGCGTGGGTAATGTGGATTTACAGATGGGTCGCGATCTCACCACCGTACGCAAAGTCGTCGGTTCAGGGGGATGGCTCTCTCGCGCCAGCCAGTTCGATATCCATAACTGGCTCAAATACAGGGAGCTGGACGACCAGGGTAAAAGAATTCTGTTACCGAATCAGTTTGAGTATTACCGCGATTCAAATGGCCTGCTCCCGCTACTGGCAAACGTCGCCAGGCTGTACCCGCAAGCCGCTGCTCGCACCAGCATTCAGTGTTTAACCCTATAAAACTTAAGGCAGCTACGAATGGAACTTCGAAATAAAAAATTGACCCATGACGAATTCATGACCGAAAGGCATCAGGTGTTACAAACCTGGGAAACCGGTAAAGACGTTGAGAACTTCGAAGATGGCGTGAAGTACCAGCAATCAATTCCAGAGAAAAAGCGTTTCTCCCTCGCCCTGCTGAAGGCCGATCAGGAGGGTAAAACTCTGAGCCAGCCGCGCGCAGGTGTGGCATTAATGGATGAGCATATTGCGCTGCTCAAAACATTGCAGGAAGAGTGCGACCTCCTGCCAAGTACTATCGATGCCTATACCCGTCTGAACCGCTATGAAGAAGCCGCTGTCGGGATCCAAAAATCCATCGAAGCAGGTACTTCCAAGCTGAATGGTTTACCGGTCGTCAATCACGGGGTTGCTGCCTGCCGTCGTATGACTGAATCGCTGGATAAACCAATCCAGGTTCGCCACGGTACACCGGATGCGCGTCTGCTGGCAGAAATCGCCATGGCCAGTGGCTTTACCAGCTACGAAGGCGGCGGTATCTCCTACAACATCCCTTACGCCAAACGCGTCACCCTGGAAAAATCTATCCGCGACTGGCAGTACTGCGACCGTCTGATGGGTCTGTACGAAGAGAACGGCATTCGCATCAACCGTGAGCCGTTTGGTCCGCTGACCGGCACGCTGATCCCGCCGTTCATGTCCCACTCAGTCGCGATTATCGAAGGTCTGCTGGCGCTGGAGCAGGGCGTGAAGTCTATTACCGTCGGTTACGGCCAGGTCGGTAGCCTGACACAGGATATCGCTGCTATTCAGGCACTGCGTGAACTGTCCCACGAATACTTCCATAACCATGGCTTCGACGATTACGAGCTGAGCACCGTTTTCCACCAGTGGATGGGCGGATTCCCGGAAGATGAAGCAAAAGCTTTCTCCGTTATCGCCTGGGGCGCAGCGGTTGCCGGTATGTCTGGTGCCACAAAAGTCATTACCAAAAGTCCGCACGAAGCATTCGGTATCCCAACCGCGGCAGCTAACGCCCAGGGCCTGAAAGCGTCACGCCAGATGCTCAACATGGTCAGCGATCAGAAATTCCCGCAGTGCGCTGCCGTGGAGCAGGAAGTTGACCTGATTAAGAGCGAAGTCCGCGCGGTATTGAAGAAAGTCTTCGAACTGGGCAATGGCGACATTGCGCGCGGTACGGTGCTGGCCTTTGAAGCTGGCGTGCTGGATGTGCCTTTCGCTCCTGCCGCCTGTAACGCCGGTAAGATCCTGCCTGTTCGCGATAACACAGGCGCAATCCGTATTCTTGAAGCCGGTGCAGTGCCGCTGCCGAAAGATATTCTCGCCCTGCACCACGACTACGTTGCAGAGCGCGCACATTTCGAAGGTCGCAAGCCTTCTTTCCAGATGGTCATTGATGACATCAACGCCGTATCCCACAGTAAATTAATAGGAAGACCATAATGAAAATTAAACAGGCCCTTTTCACAGCTGGCTACTCCTCATTTTATTTTGATGATCAGCAGGCCATCAAAAACGGCGCCGGTCATGACGGGTTTATCTATACCGGCGATCCGGTAACGCCTGGATTTACGTCTGTTCGTCAGGCGGGTGAATGTGTTTCCGTACAGCTGATTCTGGAAAACGGCGCGGTAGCTGTGGGCGATTGCGCAGCGGTGCAATATTCAGGTGCAGGCGGTCGTGACCCACTGTTCCTGGCTGAAAACTTCATTCCGTTCCTCAACGACCACATCAAGCCGTTACTGGAAGGTCGTGACGTTGATTCGTTCCTGCCGAACGCGCGTTTCTTTGACCAACTGCGTATTGACGGTCATCTGCTGCATACCGCCGTCCGCTATGGTTTGTCTCAGGCGCTGCTCGACGCTGCGGCGCTGGCTACCGGTCGTCTGAAAACTGAAGTGGTTTGCGATGAATGGCAACTGCCGTGCGTCCCGGAAGCCATTCCATTATTTGGTCAGAGCGGAGACGACCGTTATATCGCCGTTGATAAGATGATCCTCAAAGGTGTGGACGTCCTGCCGCATGCGCTGATCAACAACGTGGAAGAGAAGCTGGGCTTTAAAGGCGAAAAACTGCGTGAGTATGTACGTTGGTTATCCGACCGCATCTTAAGCCTGCGCACCAGCGAACGTTATCACCCGACGCTGCACATTGATGTGTACGGCACGATCGGTCTGATCTTCGATATGGATCCAGTGCGTTGCGCCGAATACATCGCCAGCCTGGAAGCCGAAGCCCAAGGTCTGCCGCTGTATATCGAAGGTCCGGTTGATGCCGGTAACAAGCCGGATCAGATCCGCATGTTGACCGCCATCACCAAAGAGCTGACTCGTCTGGGTTCCGGCGTGAAAATCGTTGCGGATGAATGGTGTAACACCTATCAGGATATCGTGGACTTTACCGATGCGGGCAGCTGCCACATGGTACAGATCAAGACTCCGGATCTGGGCGGTATTCACAACATCGTTGATGCGGTGCTGTATTGCAACAAACACGCGATGGAAGCCTATCAGGGCGGTACCTGTAACGAAACCGAGATCAGTGCCCGCACCTGCGTACACGTGGCACTTGCCGCGCGTCCAATGCGCATGCTGGTTAAACCGGGTATGGGTTTCGATGAAGGTCTCAACATCGTGTTTAACGAAATGAACCGCACCATCGCGTTGTTGCAAACTAAGGATTAAGAGATGGCACGCACATTTAAGATCTTATCGCCTACGGCTATCCTGGGTTATGGCTTCCCGGAAGAAAGTTTTCGTAAAGCCATGGAAGAGTCACCGGATCTTATTGCTGTTGACGCAGGTTCCTCCGATCCTGGCCCCCACTACCTGGGGGCAGGTAAACCCTTTACTGACAGGGCTGGTGTGAAACGCGATCTGCGCTATATGATTGTGGCAGGCGTTAAGAACAACATCCCGGTAGTAATCGGCACAGCTGGTGGTTCTGGCGCAGCTCCGCATCTGGAGTGGTGTCGCCAGATAATCCATGAGATCGCGCAGGAAGAAAAACTGTCTTTCTCAATGGCGCTAATTCCGTCTGATGTCGACAAAGAAATCGTTCATCAGGCGCTGGATAACGGCAAAATCACTGCGCTCGATTTTGTGCCGGAACTGACTCACGAGGCCATTGAAGAGAGCACCTACATTGTCGCACAAATGGGCATCGAGCCTTTCCAGCGTGCGCTGAAAGCCGGTGCACAGGTGGTCCTGGGCGGACGTGCCTACGATCCGGCCTGCTTCGCCGCGCTGCCGATTATGCAGGGCTTTGATGAAGGTCTGGCGCTTCATTGCGGTAAGATCCTTGAGTGTGCAGCCATTGCCGCCACCCCTGGTTCCGGCTCAGATTGTGCGATGGGAATCATTGACGATAACGGCTTTACGCTGAAGGCGTTCAATCCCAAGCGTAAGTTCACCGAGACTTCCGCAGCAGCACACACCCTGTACGAAAAGTCAGATCCGTACTTCCTGCCAGGGCCAGGCGGTGTGCTGAACCTGAAGGCATGCACTTTCACCCAAGTTAACGAGGGCGAAGTGTATGTCAGCGGTTCACGCCATGAAGAAACACCGTATGCGTTGAAACTGGAAGGTGCACGCCAGGTTGGCTTCCGTTGCCTGACCATCGCCGGAACACGTGACCCGATTATGATTGCCGGGATTGACACGATTCTTGAAGAGGTACAGGCAAGCGTGGCACGTAACCTCTCGCTGAATGACGACAGTATCCGCATGACGTTCCACCTGTACGGTAAGAACGGTGTGATGGGCAACCATGAGCCGATGAAAACTGCGGGCCATGAACTGGGAATTTTACTGGATGTCGTCGCGCCAACGCAGGATATCGCCAACAGCGTTTGCTCTCTGGTGCGCTCTACCCTGCTGCACTACGGCTATGAAAATCGCATTGCGACTGCGGGCAACCTCGCCTTCCCGTTCTCGCCATCTGATATTCAGAGTGGACCGGTGTATGAGTTCTCGATCTATCACCTGATTGAAGCGAGCGATGCGCTGCGTTTTGATTTCCACATTGAACAGGTGACGCCAGAAGGAGTTCAGGCATGAAACACTCAATTTGTTCACTGGCGCAAGTAATTCGTTCCAAAAACGCCGGACCGTACGAACTAGTTTTAGATATTTTATTTAAAACAAGGGAAGACTATCAGCGGGTAAAAGCCTGCGAGCAATTAACGCCGCAGCTTATTGCCGGTTTATATAATGTTGAGCCTGAGTTTATTCACAATATCGTCTGGTTCGATCCAGCGAATGCCGTAAAAATCGTCATGCCACGGGATATTATTTCCGGCAATGTCGGTGACAATGATGTTTATGGTGCGCAGCAACACGCTCCATTATTAAGTATTGAGTTTGACTTGTAACAAAAAAAACACAATAACAACCATTGGAGCACAGAATTCAGCTGTATCACAGTGCTTCGAATTATTCATGCGGTTGGTCACAACAGGCGTGCGTCTGAGCTGCTGTCCAGGTTCAGGCGCACGCCACCCTACACAATTCCAATTACCAGCCTTTATCCGATGGAGTACACATGAAGAAAATTAGTTTAACGAAGATGATCATATTAGGCCTGATACTCGGCATGATTGCCGGGGTGGCCATAAATAATATGGCCGCGGCTGAAACAGCAAAATCTTATGCAGCAGATATTTCCATTTTTACCACTATATTCTTACGTATGGTGAAAATGATTATCGCTCCATTGGTTATTTCAACTCTGGTTGTGGGTATTGCCAAAATGGGCGATGCCAAAACGCTGGGACGTATATTTTCGAAAACCTTCTTCCTGTTTATTTGCGCCTCTCTGGTGTCAATTGCACTGGGTCTGGTTATCGTTAATATCTTCCAGCCAGGCGCAGGTATCAACTTTGTGCCACATGACGTCGGAGCCGTTGCCGCCGTTAAGTCAGAGCCATTCACGCTGAAAGTATTCATCTCACACGCGGTACCGACCAGTATTGTCGATGCGATGGCGCGTAACGAAATTCTGCAGATCGTCGTGTTCTCAATCTTCCTCGGTTGCAGCCTCGCTGCGATTGGTGAAAAAGCCGATCCTATCGTGAAAGTGCTGGATTCACTGGTGCACGTCATGCTGAAGCTGACGGGTTACGTCATGCTGTTTGCACCACTGACCGTTTTTGCCGCTATTTCAGGTCTGATTGCCGAACGTGGTCTGGGTGTGATGGTTAGCGCCGGGATCTTCATGGGTGAGTTCTACCTGACATTGGGTATGCTGTGGGCAATCCTGATTGGCCTGTCTACTATGATCGTCGGGCCTTGCATCGCACGGTTAACTAAATCAATCCTCGAACCCGCTCTGCTGGCCTTTACCACTTCAAGCTCTGAAGCCGCCTTCCCGGGTACGCTGGACAAGCTGGAAAAATTCGGTGTTTCTTCAAAAATCGCCAGCTTCGTTCTGCCTATCGGTTATTCCTTTAACCTGGTCGGTTCCATGGCTTATTGCTCATTTGCCACCGTCTTTATTGCCCAGGCGTGCAACATCGAACTGAGCATGGGCGAGCAAATCACCATGCTGTTGATCCTGATGCTGACCTCAAAAGGAATGGCAGGCGTACCGCGCGCATCAATGGTGGTTATCGCTGCAACCCTGAACCAGTTCAACATTCCAGAAGCTGGCCTGATTCTGCTGATGGGCGTCGATCCGTTCCTCGATATGGGTCGTTCCGCCACCAACGTTATGAGTAACGCAATGGGTGCTGCCATCGTGGGCCGTTGGGAAGGCGAACACTACGGCCAGGGTTGCCGTGGAACTGCGCCGGTGAAGACCCCGGAACAAGAACGTCCAGTTACCGAAACGGAAGTCGCTTTGTCCTGACAGTAGAAGAACGACTAATCGTAGGCCGGATAAAACGCGTCAGCGTTGCCATCCGGCAATTATACCGTGTTAACGCCGGATGGCGGCGTGAACGCCTTATCCGGCCTACAGGATAGTTTTCCCAACAACACCAACAGGAATGCATAATGAATAAAACAATTCTCGGCGTGAGTCTCTTTTCTTTCAGCGTCTTGTTTAGCGCAACCACATTCGCGCAAACCACGCCCGACTACGCCAAGCTGATAGAACAGGCTCATCAGAAGTACAAAAGTAACAATGATGGAAAAGTCGCCGACTACATCCCTGCTCTGGCGACCTATAGCCCGAAAAATTTTGCCATCACCATTGCGACGGTGGACGGCAAGATCTACCAGGTTGGCGATGTTAACAAACCTTTCCCAATGGAATCCCTGAGTAAAGTGTTCACCATGGCGCTCGCCATGGAGCAGCACGGTCCTCAGGTAGTGCTGGATAAACTTGGCGCCAATGCCACCGGTATGCCATTCAACTCAGGTTTAGCCGTTGAACTGACCAAAGGCGCGCCTGAAAACCCGCTGGTAAACGCCGGGGCCATGAGCACCGTTAGCCTGATCGAAGCCAAAGACAAAACCGATCGTTGGAACAAAATTCTCGACAACCTGAACGTCTGGGCCGATGCCACTCTCACCGTGAACGAACCGGTTTTCAAATCTGAAATGGAAACCAACCAGCACAATCAGGCGCTGGCCAAGCTGATGGAATCCTATAACAGCTTCTATGGCAACACTGACGAAGCCGTCGAAATTTATACCCGCCAGTGCTCGGTGGATATCACCGTTGAGCAACTGGCCAAAATGGGTGCCGTACTCGCGAACAAAGGCAAATCTCCGTTCAACGGCAAGCAGTTGCTGAACGAGGAATATGTTCCGCAGGTGCTGGCAGAAATGGCAATCGCCGGGCTTTACGATGGTAGCGGTAAATGGCTGTACACCGTTGGCATCCCGGCGAAAAGCGGCGTCGGCGGCGGCATGGTTGCCGTTGTCCCTGGCGAATATGCGATTGCGGTCTATTCTCCGCCGCTGGATGCAGCCGGTAACAGCGTTCGAGCCCAGCAAACTATCGAATATGTCGCCGAAGCGACAAAAGCCAATGTCTTTTTAGCCAAATAACTTTACGCCGGATGGCGCTTCGCTTATCCGGCCTACGATTAGCGCATTTATTTACGCCGTCATCCGGCAAAATGAAAAGGTGAGAAGTACTATGTCTAAACCATTTGTCTGGCAGGAACTCTTTGTTCAGAGTAAAGATAGTACCGAGTATGAATTACTGAGTAACCAGCACGTTACGGTAACGGAGTTAGACGGAGAGGAAGTGATCAAGGTTGCACCGGAAGCGTTAACCTTGTTAGCACAGCAGGCGTTTTATGAGGCTTCATTTTTCCTGCGCGCCGGACATTTAAAACAGATTGCCAGCATTTTGCACGACCCACAGGCCAGCAGTAACGATAAGTACGTCGCATTGCAGCTGCTGCGCAATGCAGAGGTTTCAGCTAAAGGCGTACTGCCCAACTGCCAGGATACCGGGACGGCAACCATTGTGGCCAGCAAAGGACAACATGTCTGGACCGGCGGCGATGACGCAGAAGCATTAAGCAAAGGCGTGTATTCCACCTTTACCGAAAACAACCTGCGTTACTCGCAAAATGCCCCGCTGGATATGTATACCGAGGTCAATACCCAGACCAACCTGCCCGCACAAATCGATATTAGCGCCACCCCAGGTAACGAATACCGTTTCCTGTTCGTCAATAAAGGTGGCGGCTCAGCTAACAAAGCGGCACTGTACCAGGAAACCAAATCCATTCTACAGCCGGAAAAACTCACTGCGTTCCTGATCGAAAAAATGAAATCACTGGGTACAGCCGCTTGCCCGCCATATCACATCGCTTTTGTGGTTGGGGGCTTATCCGCCGACCAGGCGCTGAAAGTCGCCAAACTGGCTTCAACCAAATATTACGATAATCTGCCCACCAGCGGGAACGAGCTGGGCCAGGCGTTCCGTGATACGGCGCTGGAAGCCGAGTTGCTCAATGCCAGCCGCGAGTTTGGCATCGGGGCGCAGTTTGGCGGCAAATACTTTGCCCACGATATCCGCGTAATTCGCTTACCGCGCCACGGCGGCTCCTGCCCAATCGCGATGGCCCTCTCCTGCTCTGCCGACCGCAACATTAAGGCCAAAATTAATAAACACGGTATCTGGCTGGAAAAACTCGAGCATAATCCGGGCAAATTTATCCCCGATTCTCACCGGGTAGAAAACGGCGCTCAGACCGTACAACTGGATCTGAACCGTCCGCTGCGTGACATCCTGCATGACCTTTCCGCTCTGCCCATTGGTACACGCCTGTCGTTAAGCGGCCCGATTGTTGTCGCTCGCGATATCGCCCACGCGAACATCAAAGCGCGACTGGATAACGGCGAACCTATGCCGGAATACATGAAAAAGCATATCGTTTACTACGCTGGTCCCGCCAAAACCCCGGAAAATCAGGCCTGTGGCTCGATGGGGCCCACCACCGGCGGGCGCATGGATGGGTATGTCGATGCTTTCCAGGCACAAGGCGGCAGCCTCATTATGCTCACCAAGGGTAACCGCAGCCAGCAGGTCACTGATGCCTGTCACAAACACGGTGGATTTAGCCTCGGCAGCATTGGCGGTGCCGCAGCCCTGCTGGCTCAGCAGTACGTGAAAAGCCTGCAGTGCCTTGAATATCCCGAACTGGGAATGGAAGCCGTATGGATGATGGAAGTTAAAAATATGCCGGCCTTCGTATTAGTGGATGACAAAGGCAATAACTTCTTTAGCCAGTTCGAGCAGCAGCATCGCTGCGCAACTTGTCCGGCAGGGCATTAAGGAGTTTCCATGGAAGCGCGCGCCAATAACGACAGACACCGCCAGCGTCAGCAGAAACTGAAAGAACAGGTTGATACCCGCGTAGCGGCTGCAACGGAGAAGAAAGGGATCCTGATTGTCTTCACCGGCAACGGAAAAGGAAAATCAACCGCAGCCTTTGGCACGGCAACGCGCGCAGTGGGTCACGGAAAAACCGTTGGCATCGCGCAGTTTATTAAAGGTCAGTGGGATAATGGCGAGTACAACACACTGCACCCCCTCGGTGTCGAGTTCCATATTATGGGCACCGGATTTACCTGGGAAACCCAAAATCGGCAAGCAGATATCGAGGCGGCAACGGTCGTATGGCAGGAAAGTAAGCGCATGCTGGCTGATGCGCATTACGATTTAGTGATACTTGATGAGCTTACTTACATGTTGGCTTACCACTACCTTGATACGCAGGAGGTTATCAACGCCATCGAAAATCGCCCTGCGGAGCAAAGCGTCATCGTTACCGGACGCGGATGCCATACGCTGCTACTGGAACTGGCCGATACGGTCAGTGAAATTCGTCCGGTCAAGCACGCGTTTGACAGCGGGATTCAGGCGCAGGTTGGGATCGACTGGTAATCACTCGGCCTACAGTTCGCAGAGCTGTAGGCCGGTTCCAATGTTATGCCATCGCCATCAAACAGGCGACACCACCGATTTATTCAACAGCCAGTTACGAAAGATCTGTAAATGTTCGGACTCTGATTTCTCTTCACGCCACGTCATAATAAATCGATTCCCGGTACGCATTGGAACATCGCAAGGAATGACCATATCACCACTGTCCAGATCGTGCTGAATGGCAAAACGCGGGAGCAGCGCAACGCCCAGATTAGAACGGACCGCCGCGATCAGCATCGATAACAAATCAAATCTCGGACCTTTATTCACCAGCGGACTGCTGATATCTGACAGCGCAAACCACTCCTGCCACCCTTTGATGCGCGTACTTTGGTGCAAGAGCGGAAATTCGTTTAGTAATTCGTTCACCGCCAGTTTTCGTTCCGGTTCGGCCAGCAAACAGCGGCTGCATACCGGCAGAATTTCCTCTTCAAACAGGTACTCAACCCCTGACCATGGCGAATAAAAGTCTTCACGCATAATTGCCGCGTCATACTCTCGATTGAGAAAATCACCAATATTCGCCAGGGAATGAATGTTCACGATAATATCAGGATTAAGTTTGTTAAATTCACGCAGGTTTGGGATCAGCCAGTGCGTGCTGAACGTCGGATTCACCGCCAGCTCAATAACCTGTACCGTTGGCTGCCAGGTCATTATCGTCGTCGTATCTCGTTCAAGTTTATTTAACGTTTCTTTAACGATACTTAAATAGTGTTTGCCAGCCGCATTTAAAAAAATGCGTTTTTTGGCATGATTAAATAGCGCGGTATTGAGAAAATCCTCCAGTGCATTTACCTGGCGGAAAACAGCACTTTGTGTTAAAGCCAGCTCTTCAGCTGCCCGGGTATAACTTTCGTGACGCGCAACAACTTCAAAAGTTACCAGCAACTCCGTCTTAGGTATTTTTCCTCTCATAACCTCTTCCATATGCAGCGTGCAAAAATAGTTTAATTTATAAAAAATAATTCAAGATACCCAGATAAGCACCGAGAGTTATATTTTATTTCATCCATTAATGTCATTGATCCAATCCATGATTTGCTCACACTGATGGCGGATAAATATTAACCGATAATACTCAAGGGCAACAATAAACACAATTTAAATAAGGTTAAACCCAAGCAAATAGTGCCAATAAGTTCTTAATAATTTTTCAAGTTATCTTGTTTATTGAAGAAAAAACTTTGCGAGATTAATCAATATTATCAGTGCGATAATTTTGGATAATTTCACGTTATAACTTACGGGCAAACGACTGCTTTTTATCATTCCTTGATGTAGTTTCTGCCTTTTTTTGAATGATGTGATAAAGGACACAATGTGAAAGCTTTCGGAAAGGTCTGGCTCGTTGGGGCAGGTCCCGGTGATATTTCATTACTTACCCTCAAAGCAATGATGTGCATTAAACAGGCTGATGTCATTATTTACGATCGGCTGGTCAATCCTAAAATTTTGGAATGGGCATTACCTGATTGTCTGCTTATCAATGTCGGCAAAAACCCAGGCTTCCATTGTGTACCGCAGGATGAAATCAATGCACTGCTTGTCCGGTATGCCCAAACGCACAATAATATTGTGCGTCTGAAAGGCGGCGATCCGTATGTTTTTGGACGTGGGGCTGAAGAAGTTGAGGATCTTGTCGAGACGGGAATCCCGTTTGAAGTGGTGCCGGGTATCAGCTCAACTATTGGTGGCCTGACCTATGCCGGGATTCCGGTAACACACCGCGATTTCGCCTCGGGATTTCACGTGGTAACCGGTCATACGCGGGAGGGCAACCAACAGCAGGACTGGCGTCAGCTGGCCAAACTGAATGGTACGCTGGTTATCGTCATGGGTATCGCCAATCTGGCGTTTATCTGTGAGGAATTATTGATGGGTGGAAAATCGGCAGATACACCTGCAGCGCTAATTATGTCCGCCACCCGGGATAACCAACGCCGACTGACCTGTACGCTCGGTTCACTACTGAGCAAGGCGCAGGAAGCTAACATTCTCCCCCCTGCGCTGATAGTGATTGGTGATGTGGTAACCCTGAGCGATCGGCTCTCTTTTATCCCTGAAGCCATCACGCTGCCAGAAAACCTTTACTGCGACAGTCTGGCATGACGAAAAGACTGGGGCGACGTTTGATGCGCCGCCCGGAAAACGCGGCAAAAGTAACTGGTTTGTGCGTATTGGAGTTTCCGGGCAATGCTGTCTATTGAATGAATGGGATCGTGCAATAACTCCCCCGCTTTTTGCATTTTTTTCTGATTCACCCAGGTTTTAAAGTTAACGCCCTGCCGTTTCTTAAAAAAACGGCTGAAATAGTTTGCGCTTAAGCAGACATGAGCCGCTACGGATTCCAGAGATAATTCACTATATAAATTCTCATCAATATAACGCAACGCTGCCAGAAGCTTTTTTTCGTGTCGGGAAGGTTCTGTAAAATAATGACGCGTGTAACTGGTCGGCGGAATAACAAACTCATCCGATTGCTGCTGTTCTGTCTCGAAATTATCAATAATAAAACTTAATAAATTAGCTGATGCCACCAGCGCATTATTATCTACTACCGCTACCTGACTCCATTCAGCTTTTATTTTTGGTTCATCCATCCATGAGCATTCATTATCAATAACGATAGTTTTATATTCCTGATATTTTGCCCGCACCTGCCCACAGAGCATAAAACCGTACAGATGCCCCTCACGAATTAATGGCATAGAAAACAGACTTAGCCCTGCGTGACAGCTGAGTATTCTGGGTTTAAGGTGTTTTAATCCTTCAAAAGCACAATACTTGTCGCACTTTTGGCAACTCACACAATAGCGTTCATCCGCCCGCATTAATGTGCAGAACGAATTAAAGTTATGGCAATCCGAGAGAGTTTTTCCGCTAACATCAACCACAACAGTGGCTAATCCAGTCGCACTGGAGAATACTTTTGCTATCGAGAAAAAACGTTGTAGGTAATCATCCTGGATTTTCAACGACACGGTATCCTCCGGCATTAATGAAATTAAAGCCGGTAATATGCAGAATTTCATCAGGAGAAAGAATGATGCTCACCGCAAAAAATAATCTCATTTATGCAGATGATTATGATCAAATTGCAAGATAAATATTGAATGCCATGATGGTTATTACCTACAGAAGAAAAATCGTATAGCTTTAAGCAGGTTATAAAAATAACGCACAGACAAAAGATGAATTGCAGACATAAAAAAGGCCATCATCAGATGGCCAACCATGTCGAAACGGGACCAGCCCTTAACTATGCAGAGAGTCAGGGCTGTTTTTTTATTTCTTACTTAATAACGGTTTTCAGCGCTTCGCCGATATCGGCCAGGCTACGAACAGTTTTCACGCCTGCAGCTTCCAGCGCAGCGAATTTCTCATCCGCTGTACCTTTACCACCCGCGATGATCGCACCCGCGTGCCCCATACGCTTACCTTTCGGCGCAGTCACACCCGCGATGTAACCTACAACCGGCTTGGTTACATGATCTTTGATGTAAGCAGCCGCTTCTTCTTCCGCGCTACCGCCGATCTCACCGATCATGACGATCGCTTCAGTCTGCGGATCTTCCTGGAACAGCTTCAGGATGTCGATGAAGTTAGAGCCTGGGATCGGGTCACCACCGATGCCTACACAGGTAGACTGGCCGAAACCATAGTCGGTAGTCTGCTTAACCGCTTCATAGGTCAGGGTACCTGAACGGGAAACGATACCCACTTTACCCGGCTTGTGAATGTGGCCCGGCATGATACCGATTTTACATTCACCCGGAGTGATAACGCCTGGGCAGTTCGGGCCGATCATGCGTACGCCAGCTTCATCCAGCTTCACTTTCACGGTCAGCATATCCAGCGTTGGGATACCTTCGGTGATGGTGATAATCAGTTTGATGCCTGCATCGATTGCTTCCAGAATGGAGTCTTTGCAGAACGGGGCCGGAACGTAGATAACGGTGGCGGTTGCGCCGGTCGCTTCTACCGCTTCACGTACGGTGTTGAACACTGGCAGACCCAGATGCGTGGTGCCGCCTTTGCCCGGCGTAACGCCACCGACCATTTGCGTACCGTAAGCGATCGCTTGTTCAGAGTGGAATGTCCCCTGGCTACCGGTGAAGCCCTGGCAGATAACCTTGGTATCTTTATTAATTAAAACTGACATTATTTCCCCTCCACTGCGGCAACAACCTGCTGAGCTGCATCCGTCAGACTTTTCGCTGCAATAATATTCAGGCCGCTATCAGCCAGTTTTTTCGCGCCGAGTTCAGCGTTGTTACCTTCCAGACGTACCACGACCGGAACGTTTACACCTACTTCTGCTACCGCGCCGATGATACCGTCAGCGATCAGGTCACAACGTACGATACCGCCGAAGATGTTAACCAGTACGGCTTTAACATTGTCATCAGAGAGGATAATTTTGAACGCTTCGGTTACACGCTCTTTGGTCGCACCGCCGCCAACGTCGAGGAAGTTAGCCGGTTCGCCGCCGTGCAGCTTAACGATGTCCATGGTGCCCATTGCCAGGCCCGCACCGTTAACCATACAACCGATGTTGCCGTCCAGCGCAACGTAGTTCAGTTCCCACTGTGCAGCCTGCGCTTCACGCGGATCTTCCTGAGACTGGTCGCGCATTTCGCGCAGGTCAGCCTGGCGGAACAGTGCGTTGCCGTCAGCGCCCAGTTTGCCGTCGAGGCAGATCAGGTCACCCTGCTTGGTCACAACCAGCGGGTTGATTTCGATCAGCGCCAGATCGCGCTCCAGGAAGATAGTCGCCAGACCCATGAAGATCTTGGTGAACTGCTGAACCTGTTTACCTTCCAGACCCAGTTTGAACGCCAGCTCACGCCCCTGGTAAGGCATCGGGCCTGCCAGCGGATCGAGCGCCACTTTGTGGATCAGATGCGGGGTTTCTTCCGCCACTTTTTCGATTTCCACGCCGCCTTCGGTAGAGGCCATGAAGACCACGCGACGGGAGCTACGGTCAACAACTGCGCCGAGGTAGAGTTCTTTACCAATGTCGGTCGCGGCTTCAACCAGAATCTGATTTACCGGTTGACCATGGGCGTCTGTCTGGTAAGTAACCAGACGTTTACCCAGCCAGTGCTCAGCAAAAGCGCGAATGTCTTCTTTGCTGTTTACCACCTTCACACCGCCCGCTTTACCACGGCCACCAGCGTGAACCTGACATTTCACTACCCACGGGCCAGCACCGATTTTAGATGCAGCTTCTTCGGCTTCACGCGGAGTAGTACAGGCATAACCCACCGGTGCCGGTAAGCCATAGCGGGCAAAAAGTTGTTTTGCCTGATATTCATGTAAGTTCATGTGTTCTGTCCATCCTTCAGGTAATCGTTATCTTTTACCCGTAGGTCTGATAAGCGTCCAGACCTACGGGGCAGGTGATACTCTTATTAACTACACGTCCAGCAGCAGACGCGTTGGATCTTCCAGCAACTCTTTAATGGTTACCAGGAAGCCTACTGACTCACGACCATCGATCAGACGGTGGTCATAAGACAGCGCCAGATACATCATCGGCAGGATTTCAACCTTGCCGTCTACCGCCATCGGACGATCTTTGATGGCATGCATACCCAGGATGGCGCTCTGCGGTGGGTTGATGATCGGCGTAGACATCAGGGAACCGAACACACCACCGTTAGTGATGGTGAAGTTACCACCCGTCAGATCTTCGACCGTCAACTTGCCGTCGCGACCTTTAACTGCCAGTTCTTTAATATTCTTCTCAATGTCAGCCATACCCAGCAGATCCACATCACGCAGGACCGGCGTGACCAGGCCACGCGGCGTGGAGACCGCCATGCTGACATCAAAGTAGTTGTGGTAAACCACGTCATCGCCGTCGATGGACGCGTTCACTTCCGGATAGCGTTTCAGCGCTTCAACAACCGCTTTCACGTAGAAAGACATAAAGCCCAGACGGATACCGTGGCGTTTCTCGAACGCATCACCGTATTGCTTACGCAGGTCCATGATTGGCTTCATGTTGACTTCGTTGAACGTGGTCAGCATGGCGGTAGAATTTTTCGCTTCCAGCAGACGCTCTGCTACGCGTTTGCGCAGACGAGTCATCGGAACACGTTTTTCGCCACGCGCGCCCAGTTGAGCCTGCGGTGCAGGTGCTGCAGCCGGGGCTTTTGCTTCGGCTTTCGCAGCCGGAGCTTTCGCCAGATGTTTTTCAACATCTTCACGGGTGATACGACCGCCGACACCGGTGCCGTTGATAGCGCTGGCTTCGAGGTTATGCTCACCCAGCAGGCGACGGATCGCCGGACTCAGGGCATCGTTGTTCTGCTCAGCAAGAGACGCCTGCTGGCGCTGTGCCGGAGTAGAATCTTTCTCTTCAGACTTAGCACTGGTTTCTTTACCGGTGCTATTGCCTTCACGCAGGCGACCGAGGATCTGGCGAGAAGTGACGGTTGTCCCTTCATCTTCCAGAACCGCATCAAGAATACCGTCCGCTGATGCCGGTACTTCCAGTACCACTTTGTCAGTTTCGATTTCTACCAGTACTTCATCACGACGTACTGCATCGCCCGGTTTTTTGTGCCAGGTTGCAACCGTTGCATCCGCTACGGATTCAGGCAGGTCGGGAACAAGAATATCTACGCTACTCATTATTTATCCTTTATTTAATCGACGTTCAGCGCGTCATTTACCAGATCTTGTTGCTGCTTCTGGTGAACGGACATATACCCTACTGCCGGAGAGGCAGAGGCCGGGCGACCTGCATAACGCAGAGCTGACCCAAATGGAATTACTTCACGGAAATGATGCTGGCTGCAGTACCATGCGCCCTGGTTGAGCGGCTCTTCCTGGCACCAGACAAAATCATGTACGTGAGCAAATGGTTTCAGCGCTTCCTGCACCGCTTTATGCGGGAACGGATAGAGCTGTTCGATGCGCACAATGGCGACATCTTTTTGGTCGTTCTTGCGGCGTTGCTCCAGCAGGTCGTAATAAACCTTACCAGAACACATCACGACACGCTTCACGCCTTTAGGATCAAGTTCATCTACTTCGCCAATGGCTGGCAGGAAAGTACCATTTGCCAGTTCGTCCAGCGTAGACACCGCCAGCGGATGACGCAGCAGCGACTTCGGTGACATCACCACCAGCGGACGACGCATACCTCGCAGCGCCTGACGACGCAGCATGTGGTAAACCTGCGCCGGGGTAGACGGGACGCAAACCTGCATGTTTTGCTCAGCGCAAAGTTGCAGATAACGTTCCAGACGCGCGGAGGAGTGCTCCGGACCCTGACCTTCATAGCCGTGCGGCAGCAGCATAACCAGACCGCACATACGGCCCCATTTCTGCTCACCGGAAGAGATGAACTGGTCGATAACGACCTGCGCACCGTTGGCGAAGTCGCCGAACTGTGCTTCCCAGATGGTTAGCGTGCGCGGTTCTGCTGTGGCATAACCATACTCGAACGCCAGCACGGCTTCTTCAGACAGTACGGAGTCCCATACGCGGAAGGTGCCTTGTCCGTTATGCACATGCTGCAGCGGAGTGTAGGTTGAACCGTTGGCCTGGTTATGAATTACCGCGTGACGGTGGAAGAAGGTTCCGCGACCGGAGTCTTCACCAGACAGACGGACCGGAATGCCTTCGTCAACCAGCGTGGCGTAAGCCAGATTCTCTGCACCACCCCAGTCAAACAGCTTCTCGCCTGCGGCCATGGCCTGACGGTCGCCGTAAATCTTGGCAACACGCGACTGCATTTCAACCGCTTCAGGTACAGTGCTGATGCGTTTTGCCAGCTCCTGCAGACGCTTCATCTCAACTTTGTTCGGGTAGTTTTCATCCCACTCGTGGTTGAGGTACGGCGACCAGGTGAAGGAGTGCATGTTCATTGGACGCCACTCTTTCACTACGCATTCGCCAGCATCCAGCGCGTCACGGTACAGATTGACCATTTCAGTCGCATCTTCCAGCGTGGCGACCTTGTCCGCTTCCAGCTTATCAGCGTAGATTTTGCGCGGGGTCGGATGCTTTTTGATTTTCTGATACATCAGCGGCTGGGTTGCGCTCGGCTCGTCGGCTTCGTTGTGGCCGTGACGGCGGTAGCACACCAGATCGATGAAGACATCGCGTTTAAAGGTATTACGGAAATCCAGCGCCAGGCGGGTCACGAAAGCGACCGCTTCCGGGTCATCCGCGTTCACGTGGAAAATCGGCGCCTGAACCATCTTACCGATGTCGGTACAGTACGGTGTAGAACGCGCATCCAGCGGGTTAGACGTAGTGAAGCCCACCTGGTTGTTGATAACGATGCGAACGGTACCGCCCACTTCGTAACCACGCGCTTTCGACATGTTCAGGGTTTCCTGAACCACGCCCTGCCCGGTAACTGCCGCATCACCGTGAATGGTGATTGGCAGGACTTTATTGCTGCTCGGCTCGTCCAGACGATCCAGACGTGCACGTACGGAACCGATAACTACCGGGCTAACGATTTCCAGGTGCGACGGGTTAAACGCCAGCGCCAGGTGTACCAGGCCGCCTTCGGTTTCGATATCAGACGAGAAGCCCATATGGTACTTCACGTCACCGGTGCCGAGGTGTTCTTTATGTTTGCCCGCAAATTCGTCGAACAGTTCCTGCGGGCGTTTGCCCAGTACGTTAACCAGAACGTTCAGACGACCACGGTGCGCCATGCCCAGTACCACTTCACGGGTACCGCTGTTACCGGCGTGGCGGATCATCTCTTTGAGCATTGGGATTAACGCATCACCGCCTTCCAGCGAGAAGCGTTTTGCACCCGGGAACTTAGCGCCCAGGTAGCGTTCCAGACCTTCTGCTGCAGTCAGTTCGCTAAGGAAGCGTTTCTTCTCTTCGCTACTGAATGCGGCACGGCCAGACTCGATACGCTGCTGAAGCCAGCGTTTTTCTTCGGTGCTGGTGATGTGCATATACTCGGCGCCAATTGGGCCGCAGTAGGTTTGTTTCAGCGCGACAACCAGGTCGCTCAGCTTCATCGTGTCTTTGCCGCCGGCAAAAGAACCTACGTTAAAGCTTTCCTGGAAATCCGCATCGGTCAGATCGTGGAAAGACGGGTCCAGATCGGCCACATTTTCTTGTTGCCACAGTCCCAGCGGATCGAGATTCGCATGCTGATGACCGCGGAAACGATAGGCGTTAATGAGCTGCAGGACTTTAACCTGCTTCACATTGGCATCAGGGTCGGAAATAGAAGAAGAGTAACGTGGGGTAATCAACGCCTGTCGACGGAAATAATCACGTGTTTTTGAGTGGAGTTGATCCGGTTTGACTCCGGTACCAGGTAACTGCTGGAACGTCGAACGCCAGTTAGCATCTACCGAGTCAGGGTCGGTTAAGAAGTCTTCATAGAGCTGTTCTATCCAGCTCTGGTTAGAACCAGAGAGGTAAGAAGAGTCCAACCAGGCTTTCAAAGCGCTGTTCTGCATCGTGATCCCTTAAGCATTTGTATGCTTACTTCGCCGTGGATACTACCACGCACACCGATGTGCGTGCCGGGGTTCACTTGTTGCGGACTGTCGTGTTTTCTGCGTCCGCTAAGGAACCTTTAAAAACTGTCTAATAATGTGGCAGTTTTTAGAGGTTTCCTGCACTTATATTGCCTGATGGCGCTTCACTTATCAGGCCTACAAGGTACATAACCCGTAGGCCGGATAAGACGCTACGTCGCCATCCGGCAACCACTACAACAACTTACGCACTACGTTTGAGCAGCATCGACTTAATATGGCCGATGGCACGCGTCGGGTTCAGTCCTTTCGGACATACGCTGACGCAGTTCATGATGCTATGGCAGCGGAATACGCTGAAAGCATCGCTTAAACCTTCCAGGCGGCTGTCGGTCTCGGTATCGCGGCTATCAATTAAGAAGCGATACGCTGCCAGCAGGCCTGCCGGGCCAATAAACTTGTCCGGGTTCCACCAGAATGATGGGCAGGACGTTGAGCAGCATGCACACAAAATACATTCATACAGCCCATCGAGCTTCTCACGCTGCTCTGGCATTTGTAAATGCTCACGAGCTGGCGGATTTTTCCCATTATTCAACAAGTAAGGCTTAATCTTCTCATACTGTGCGTAGAATTGCCCCATGTCTACCACCAAATCGCGCACAACCGGTAAACCCGGCAGCGGGCGAATGACAATTTTTTTGCCCGGCTGATTCAGCGCAGAAATAGGAGTGATACAGGCCAGTCCATTTTTGCCGTTCATATTCAGACCGTCGGAGCCACAAACCCCTTCACGGCAGGAGCGACGAAACGACAGCGACGGATCTTTTTCTTTCAGCTGCATCAAGGCATCCAGCAGCATCATGTCACGCCCTTCTTCCGCCTCCAGGGTGTAATCCTGCATGCGCGGAGCGTCGTCAACATCCGGGTTATAGCGATAAACTGAAAACTCGAGTTTCATTGTCCTGTCTCCGCATTAATAAGTACGAATCTTCGGCGGGAATGCCGGGCGCAGCTTCGGTTCCATATTGACTTGACGTCGCGTCATGGATTCCGATTCTGGCAGGTACAGGGAATGGCACAGCCAGTTTTCATCATCACGTTCCGGGAAGTCGAAGCGGCTATGCGCGCCACGGCTTTCGGTACGGAAGTTTGCAGATACTGCAGTGGCGTACGCGGTCTCCATCAGGTTATCCAACTCCAGACACTCAACGCGCTGGGTGTTGAACTCGCTGGAGGTATCGTCCAGACGGGCATTTTTCAGGCGTTCGCGGATCGCTTTCAGCTCTTCCAGACCTTTCGCCATCGCATCGCCTTCGCGGAATACCGAGAAGTTATGCTGCATACATTCTTGCAGCGCTTTGCGAATCGCCACCGGGTCTTCACCGTTACGGTTACCGTTCCAGCGGTTCAGACGCGCCAGAGAAGCGTCGATTTCATCTTCGGTCGCATCCAGCAGGTCACCCTGCTCAGCGATAGATTCCTGCAGGTGCAGACCAACCGCACGACCAAATACGACCAGGTCCAGCAGCGAGTTGCCGCCAAGACGGTTGGCGCCGTGAACCGATACGCAGGCGATTTCGCCGACGGCAAACAGCCCAGGGATCACCACATCTTCACCCTGCTCATTCACGGTCAGCGCCTGGCCAGTGACTTTGGTCGGAATACCGCCCATCATATAGTGGCAGGTTGGGATAACCGGAATCGGCTCTTTGACCGGGTCAACGTGAGCAAAGGTACGAGACAGTTCGAGAATGCCCGGCAGACGGGATTCCAGCACTTCTTTACCCAGGTGGTCGAGTTTCAGTTTGGCGTGTGGACCCCACGGGCCGTCGCAGCCGCGACCTTCGCGAATTTCGATCATGATGGAACGCGCCACCACGTCACGACCCGCCAGGTCTTTCGCATTCGGGGCATAACGCTCCATGAAGCGCTCACCGTGTTTGTTCAGCAGGTAGCCACCTTCACCACGGCAGCCTTCTGTTACCAGAACGCCAGCACCGGCGATACCGGTTGGGTGAAACTGCCACATCTCCATATCCTGCACCGGCACGCCAGCGCGGATAGCCATACCAACACCGTCACCGGTATTGATGTGGGCATTAGTAGTGGACTGATAAATACGGCCAGCACCGCCGGTGGCCAGCACGGTCGCACGGGCTTTGAAGTAAACCACTTCACCGGTTTCGATACACAGCGCGGTACAACCGACAACTGCGCCATCGGCGTTTTTCACCAGGTCCAGCGCATACCACTCGGAGAAGATGGTGGTATGGTTTTTCAGGTTCTGCTGATACAGCGTGTGCAATAGTGCATGACCGGTACGGTCGGCCGCTGCCGCTGTACGAGCCGCCTGCTCGCCGCCGAAGTTCTTCGACTGGCCGCCAAACGGACGTTGATAAATTGTGCCATTGTCGAGGCGAGAGAACGGCAGCCCCATGTGGTCCAGCTCCAGAATCGCTTCCGGACCGGTTTTACACATATATTCAATAGCGTCTTGGTCACCAATGTAGTCCGACCCTTTAACGGTGTCGTACATGTGCCATTCCCAGTTATCTTCATGGGTATTACCGAGCGCAACGGTGATGCCACCCTGCGCGGATACGGTATGGGAACGGGTTGGGAACACTTTGGAGAGCAGCGCACAGGTCTGACCGCTCTGGGAAATTTGCAGCGCCGCGCGCATACCTGCGCCGCCGGCACCAATCACAACAGCATCAAATTCTCTGACTGGCAGTTTCATTACACACCCCACACCACAACAAATCCATAAATGACGTAAACCACCAGCGCAACGACGATAGCCAGTTGCAGAATCAGGCGCACAGCCAGAGGTTTAACGTAGTCGGTCAACACCTGCCACATGCCGATCCAGGCATGAATCAAGATGGAGAAAAGTGCCAGCAGGGTGAAGACTTTGGTGAATGCCGATGAGAAGAAACCGGTCCAGACTTCATACGTCAGCTCGCCGCTGGTGGCGAAGAAACCGACCATATAGATGATGTATAACGTCAGAACGATAGCGGTAGCACGGACCAGAATGAAGTCATGTACGCCGTTGCGTCCTAATGCGGAGGCGTTGCTTACCATACGAGGACTCCTGCGAGAAGTGAAAGCACGACAATGATAACGAAACAAATTTTGGCGGAGCGTGTCCCTGCTTCGAGGGTTTCTTCGATATAGCCAAAATCCATCAACAGATGGCGAATGCCCATTACGGCGTGATATGCCAGCGCAATCAGGATCCCCCACAGAATTAACTCTACAAAGAAGTTATTCATAATGGATGACGCGGTGAGGAAACCTTCAGGGGAGGAAAGGCTGGTACCCAATAACCACAACAGAATCCCGACCGCCACGAAGGTGATCACTCCGGATACGCGATGGAGAATGGACGCTATCGCCGTGATTGGGAACCGGATCGTTTGCAGATCCAGATTGACAGGTCTTTGTTTTTTCACATTTCTTATCATGAATAACGCCCACATGCTGTTCTTATTATTCCCTTTAGACTTCGGGTACAGAAGATGAAGACACCTGTAGCCTGAAAGACGACGGGATTTCCTTCCTCCGGTCTGCGTGCGGGTCAGACAGCGTCCTTACTATAACTACGCGTCATATAAAACACTGCTTCCAGATGCTAAAACGACACGTTACAACGCTGGTTGGCTCGGGATTGCAGGGTATTCCGGAGACCTGGCGGCAGTATAGGACGTTCACAAAATCATTACAATTAACCTACATATAGTTTGTCGGGTTTTATCCCGAACAGTGACATAGGTCACGATAACAACATTATTTTAATTTTTAATCATCTGATTTGACAATCATTAAACAAAGTTGTTACAAACGACACCAGAAAAAGCATATAATGCGTAAAAGTTATGGGGTCACTCTTTCACCGGAGATTTAGTTATGTAACAGTGTGGAAGTATTGACCAATACCTTCAGGACAGTTATTAGTGATAGACAGGTTAAATAATTCGGATTGCTAAGTTCTTGATTTGCAGTTTATTCGCCATGAAAAGACCGTTTTACCTGCAAGCGCCCATAGCTCTGTACCCAGGTCATCCCCTCTTTCGCAGAGCGGCGAGCCAAATAACAAACTGGTAACGGTTTATTGATGCACGAAGGCAAATTTAAGTTCCGGCAGTCTTAAGCAATAAGGCGCTAAGGAGACCGTAAATGGCTGATACTAAAGCAAAACTCACTCTAAATGGTGACGCTGCTATTGAACTGGATGTGCTGAAAGGTACGCTCGGTCAAGATGTTATTGATATTCGTAGCCTTGGCTCAAAAGGGATGTTTACTTTTGACCCAGGTTTCACCTCTACCGCATCCTGCGAATCCAAAATTACTTTCATCGACGGTGACGAAGGTGTTTTGCTCCATCGCGGCTTCCCGATTGACCAGTTGGCGACCGAGTCCAACTATCTGGAAGTGTGTTATATCCTGCTGTACGGCGAAAAACCGACGCAGGAAGAGTACGACGAGTTCAAAACCACAGTCACTCGCCATACCATGATCCACGAGCAGATCACCCGTCTGTTCCACGGTTTCCGCCGCGACTCTCACCCGATGGCCGTTATGTGCGGTGTAACCGGAGCGCTGGCAGCGTTCTATCATGACTCGCTGGATGTAAACAACGCGCGTCACCGTGAAATCGCCGCCTTCCGCCTGCTGTCCAAAATGCCAACCATGGCAGCGATGTGCTACAAATATTCCATCGGGCAGCCGTTCGTGTACCCACGTAACGATCTCTCCTACGCCGGTAACTTCCTGAACATGATGTTCTCTACGCCGTGCGAAAAATACGAAGTGAATCCTATCCTGGAACGCGCAATGGACCGTATCTTAATCCTGCACGCTGACCACGAACAGAACGCCTCAACCTCTACCGTACGTACCGCGGGCTCTTCTGGCGCTAACCCGTTTGCCTGCATCGCAGCCGGTATTGCTTCCCTGTGGGGACCGGCTCACGGTGGCGCAAACGAAGCTGCGCTGAAAATGCTGGAAGAAATCAGCTCTGTTAAACACATTCCGGAATTTGTTCGCCGCGCGAAAGACAAGAATGATTCCTTCCGCCTGATGGGCTTTGGTCACCGTGTTTATAAAAACTATGACCCGCGCGCTACCGTCATGCGTGAAACCTGCCACGAAGTGCTGAAAGAACTGGGTACCAAAGATGATCTGCTGGAAGTGGCGATGGAACTTGAGCACATTGCGCTCAACGACCCGTACTTCATCGAGAAGAAACTCTACCCGAACGTAGACTTCTACTCCGGCATCATCCTGAAAGCGATGGGCATTCCGTCCTCCATGTTCACCGTGATCTTCGCCATGGCACGTACCGTTGGCTGGATTGCACACTGGAACGAAATGCACACCGACGGCATGAAAATCGCGCGTCCGCGTCAGCTGTACACCGGCTACGACAAGCGCGATTTTAAGTCTGATATTAAGCGTTAATTGTCTGCCGGATGGCGCTAGCGCTTGTCCGGCTTAAAGTTATAAACGCTCCCAGGCCGGATAAAGCAGTGATACCTATGTCCGGCCTGTTTTTATTTGATCCACATTATTTTATTCTTATCGTGCTTTCTCTATGATTTACTGAGATTTCTCACATTTTACTCAGGAGCATGGGATGCCTGTTTTGCAGTGGAGCCTGTTGTTTGTGCTATCGCTCCTTCTTTCCCTGCTCTTTCTGTTTATCCATCTTCCAGGCCCCTTGCTGCTCGGTTCGATGATCGTCGGCATCATTTTCAGTATGCGCGGCATCTCGCTGCATCCTCCTCGCTGCACATTTCTTGGCGCACAGGCGATTCTCGGCTGCATGATTGCCCAAAATCTGACCGGTTCAATCTTTACAACCCTTGCAGCCCACTGGCCGATGGTGATTGTTATCCTGCTGGCAACCCTTATCAGCAGCGCGATAATCGGCTGGCTGCTGGTTCGCTACAGTAATCTACCGGGGAATACCGGTGCGTGGGGCTCGTCGCCAGGCGGTGCAGCGGCAATGGTCGCAATGGCCCAAGATTATGGAGCCGACATCCGGCTGGTGGCATTTATGCAGTATCTGCGCGTACTGCTGGTGGTCGGCGCGGCTGCGCTGGTCACCCGGCTGGTGATGGGCGACCAGGCCCAAACGATCAGTGAACAAATCATCTGGTTTCCGCCGCTAAGCGGCAATCTTTTCAACACTCTGATGCTGGCCGCCATTGCCGGCACGGCTGGACGCCTACTGCGTATTCCCTCTGGCGTTATGCTATTGCCAATGCTGGTGGGTGCCATGCTGAATGCAAGCGGAGTGATGGTGATTGAACTGCCGGAGTGGCTGCTGGCGATAGCCTACATGTCAATTGGCTGGCAAATCGGTCTTGGCTTTGATAAGCAGATCTTTTTAATGGCATTACGACCACTGCCGCAGATCCTGTTGTCCATTTTTTCACTGATGGCGATCTGCGCCGCCATGGCCTGGGGGCTGGCGCATTACATGCAGATCGACTTTCTCACTGCCTATCTGGCAACCAGTCCTGGAGGAGTGGATTCTGTTGCGGTGATCGCCGCAGGAAGCCACGCTGATATGGCGCTCATCATGGCGATGCAAACCCTGCGACTGTTCAGCATTTTGTTAACTGGCCCCGCAGTCGCGCGCTTTATTTCGGTGCACGCGCCAAAACAGCCCGCTTAGTGCTGACATCCCGGACACCAGTAAAAGGGGCGCGAAGAGAGCATCGTTTTTTCGATGATTCCACCACAGCGCTCACAGGCTTCACCGTCCAGATGAAAGACCTTGAAGCGAAACAACGCACCGTGATGTTTGTTTTCATCGACCAGGCCACGGGTGTTATAAGACAGGCGCGGAATATCAAGCAGCGCATGTGCCAGTTTATCCAGTTGCTCATCACTAAGCTGCGACGCTTTATGCTGCCCGGTCAACCCAACCTGCCAAAGGATCTCTACCCGCAGGTAGTTACCTAATCCCGCCAGAAACGCCTGGTCCAGTAGCAGACCAGAAAACTGGCGATTGCGAAAACGCGGAGATAACAGACGCGCTTTAACCTCATCGGGCGTTAAACGTAAATCCAGTACATCCGGCCCTACCCGTTGCAGGAACGGATGGGTGGTGAGCTGTTCTGGCGTCAGCATTTCGATATCAGATGCGCTATAGAGCAGAATTGTTTTGTCGTGTGTTTGCAGACTGACGCGCAGTACCCGCGAAGTTTGCGGAATTTTGCCGGTATCCACCACTCGCCACACACCATAGAGCTGATTGTGACTGTACAGCGTCAGGCCATTAGAAAAATGGGTCAGCAATGCTTTACCCCGCGTTTCAAGCTGGGTAACACGTTGCCCAATCAGTTGAGATTGATACGGTTTTAACTGCTCAAAGGCAAACCAGACATCCGTCAGGGGTTTGCCTTTGACTGCCGCCTCCAGGTTATCCGCCGCGCGGCGGATCTCCGGGCCTTCAGGCATAATACTTTCCTTTGTTAATGTGTTGCGCCGCCCGTCACTGCGATATCGCTTTCCACCTGCAAGGCGGTGGCAATCGCAATCTCCAGCGCACGGCGCACCGTTTCTGTCGCCATACTTGGCGCCCCGGGATGCTGTGCAGCCTGTTGCGGCAAATAAGGGATATGAATAAAGCCGCCCTTCACCGCCGGTACGTCGCGTAGTTTATGCAGCAGGCCATACATCACGTGGTTACACACGAAAGTGCCCGCAGTCTGGGAAACCGAGGCCGGAATTCCCGCGTTGCGCATGGCGACAACCATCGCTTTGATCGGCAGCGTACTAAACCATGCCGCCGGGCCATCGACTACAATCGGCACATCGACCGGCTGTTGTCCCTGGTTATCTGCAATACGCGCATCGTCAACGTTAATCGCCACGCGTTCCACGGTGATATCCGTGCGACCACCCGCCTGCCCCACCGCCAGCACCAGAGATGGCGACAACGCGTCAATCGCGGCATTGAGTACGGCGAGAGACTCGCCAAAGACGCACGGCAGCTGGCGGGCAATAACGCGGCATCCGCCGATAATAGCATTGTCGAGGCTCGAGACCACTTCCCAGGAAGGGTTAACTGACTCGCCGCCAAAGGGTTCAAATCCCGTGATGAGTACTGTTTTCATCCTTCCTCCTTACAGGAACATCAGGAAATACATCAGGAACACGTTGACCAGTAGCAGCAGTACGCCGGTTGGCACCTGCGCTTTAATCACCGCGTTTTTGTCCGGTAGCTCCAGCAGCGCTGCTGGAACAATATTAAAGTTCGCCGCCATTGGCGTCATCAACGTCCCGCAATAGCCAGAGAACATACCAATCGCCGCCATTACCGCTGGATTGCCGCCGTGTTGCAGTACGAGGATCGGAATACCAATCCCAGCAGTCACGATTGGGAAAGCAGCAAACGCATTACCCATGACCATGGTCAGCAATGCCATGCCGATGGTGTACACCGCCACCGCGATAAAGCGACTATCCACCGCCAGATATTCCTGCGTCAGATATGAAATGCCGCTACCCACACCGGCCGCTGTAAACAGCAGCCCGAGCGTAGCCAGAATCTGCGGCAGAATGAACGCCCAGCCAATGGAGTCCAGCAGACGGCGCGCCTCCTGAATCGGTTGATGCACCCGCTCATGGGTCATTTTTATCGCCATCGCCAGACCAATCAACGAGCCCGCTGTCATTGAAAAGAGCGTCACCAGCGTGGCGTGATTACCCGGCCCGAACAGCGCATCCTGTAAGCCCGGAATATGGTTGAACATCAGTACGCCAATGACCGTTACCACCGGGATCGCTAATGCCGGGAAAAACAGGCGGTTGCCCAGGCGGCTGGCGCTTTCTTCGCGCTGTTGCTGCGTGCGTTGATGGTAGCTTCCCAGCTTCACACCGCCAAAACCCGCGATCAGGGCCAGCACGACCACCGCAACGCCAACGGCAATATGCACTGCGCGTTTATCGCCAAACAGCGAGTATGTCCAGTCACCAAGCAGAAACAGTACGCCATATATGCCCCAAAACAGGCCTGTGGTAAAGCGGCGCGGGTTTGCTTTGTCCTGCCAGGACATCAGCGCCACAATCAGTAATACCGCACCTGCCAGCCAGTAGAGATAGCTTTGTTGAAAATTCATTTCGCTTCCCCTTTCGCTGCGGCATTCGCTTTCGCCACCTCACGTTGCAAATAGCTATCCAGACGCCACAAACGCGTGCCGTGGATCAGGAAAGCACAAATTGCCGTTGGGATCCCCCACAAGGCGATATGCAGCGGTTCGGTCTGGATCCCACCAGACTCCAGCATAAAGTTGTGCATGAATATGATCGCGCCGAAGGCAACAAAGATATCTTCACCGAAAAACAGCCCAACGTTATCGGTCGCAGCTGACATTGCGCGCAGGCGATAGCGAACCGCGCCGGGTATCTCGCCGTGATTTTTCTCGGCGGCCCCTTCCGCCATTGGCGCCAGCAGCGGGCGCACCATCTGCGGATGCCCCCCCAGACTGGTCAACCCTAACGCAGCAGTCGCTTCGCGAATGAACAGATAGACAATAAGCAGACGGCCACTGGTGGCACTGCGGATTTTAGCAATCCACGCCTGAGCACGCTCTTTGAGTCCGTGGCGTTCCAGCAGGCCAATAACCGCCAGCGGGATCAGCAGGATAAACGGCAGGTTGCGGGTGTTAAGAAAACCTTCACCCAGCTTCTCGAGGATGGTGGCGATCGGCATATGCGCCGCCAGTCCCGTGACGATCCCGGCAATAATAACCACCAATACCGGATTAAAACGTAAAAAAAATCCGACCACGATGACGGCGATCCCCGTCAATGGCCAGAGAGATATCACCTCTCCCATAATTCATTCCCGTATATGTTGTTGTGTAATATATTGTTGTTTTATATGGTAAATCTTATGCACCAATTTCAATATTGCATGCATTAAAGGCGCTACGCAAGCGACGGGCAAAAGCGAGTGCGTGCTCGCCATCCCCATGAATGCATACCGTCTGGGCGGTCACGCTTGCCCATGTTCCACTTTGGCTTTTTACTCTGCCGGATTGCACCATTTCTAACGTTTGCGCCAGCGCCTGCTCTTCATCCTCAATCAGTGCGCCCGGCTGGTTACGTGGCACCAGACTGCCATCGGCCTGATAACCCCGATCGGCAAAAACCTCCTGACGCGTTATCAAGCCATAGTGTTCTCCAGCGCGAATCAGTTCGCTTCCCGCCAGCCCGACCAGAACCAGCGACGGATCGCAGGCATGAACCGCTTTCGCAATCGCATCGGCCAATTGAGGATCTTTCGCCGCCTGGTTATAGAGCATGCCATGCGGTTTGACATGGCGCATCACGCCACCTTCTGCCCTCGTGATGGCAGCCAGCGCGCCAATTTGATACAGCGTCTGTGCATACACCGTTTGTGCAGGCAGAGTCATGGCGATACGACCAAAATTTTCCCGATCCGGAAAGCTGGGATGCGCGCCTACCGCCACACCATTTTTTAACGCATCACGCACGCTTGAGAGCATAGTTTGCGCATCGCCGGCGTGAAACCCACAGGCGATGTTGGCCGATGACACCAATTGCAGCAACGCTGCATCGTTCGCACATCCCTCACCGAGGTCTGCATTGAGATCAATTTTCATTGTTAAGTCGCCATGCTAACTGTTCCAGATAACGCTGCTGGTCGTACCGCGCCTTCAGCGCTTCCTCCAGCGAACACTGCACAAAATGAATCGGCTGACCGAGCGGGATCTGCGCCAGATGATACATATCTGCCTCGATAATACAGGCGATGCGCGGATAGCCACCCGTCGTCTGAGCATCGTTCATCAGCACGATTGGCTGGCCATTATGCGGAACCTGCAACACGCCGGGGAGCAAACCATGCGACAGCAACTCGCGATCGGTCGTGCGCGTCAGCGGCTGCCCCTGAAGACGATACCCCATACGGTTACTTTGTGGGCTAAGCTGCCACGGCGAGCGCCAGAAAGAGGCCTGCGATACCTCATCAAACTCCTGATACTCAGGGCCGGGCAGTGCGCGAATGAGATTACCCCACATCAGTTGTTTTACACCTTGTGGCCCGCTGAATTGCCGGGTCGATACGCCAATCGCCAGTCGATCGCCATCACGCAGCAGACGCCCTTCAAACCCACCAATGCCCACTTTCAGATCGGTACTACGCGAGCCCATCACTTCGGGAACATCAATACCGCCCGCTACCGCCAGATAACTGCGCATGCCATGAAGCGGGCGTTTTAGCGTCAGGCGCTGCCCGGCTTTTACCGGTAACCGCCATCCGCTCCATACGGGAGTTCGATCCAGATGCGCTTCGCATCCGGCACCGGTCAGGGCAAACCAGCCATCGGCTTCAAACTCCACCACCAGTTGCCCCAGCGTGATTTCCAGCGCTGCGGCATTCGCATCATTACCCACCAGCAGGTTAGCCACGTTCAGCGCCGGTTTATCCAGCGCGCCGCAGTGACTAATTCCGGATTGACGAAAACTATGGCGTCCCCCGTCCTGTACTGAGGTGTACATGCCAGCGCGGATGATGTTTAACATATCCCCTCCTTCTGCGGGACAAAACGCACGGTATCGCCAGCCCGTAACAGAATCGGCTCCTCCCGTTTTGGATCAAATAACGAAACGGAGGTACGCCCAATCAATTGCCACCCACCGGGTGTTGCAAGCGGGTAGATCCCCGTTTGAGATCCACCGATACCGACAGAACCTGCCGGAACAAGCAAACGCGGTTCCGCACGTCTGGGGGTATGCAGCTGTTCAGGTAAGCTCCCGAGATAGGGAAATCCCGGCTGAAAACCGATAAACCACACCACATAGTCAACTGACGCATGAAGTTCGACGACCTGCTTGTCGCTTAATCCACTGTGTCGGGCGACCTCTGCCAGATCAGGGCCAAACTCACCACCATAGGTCACAGGTATTTCAATAAAGCGTGAATCCGGCTCCAGTGCTTCACTCTCTTCCCACCAGCGCTGCAGGCGTTCAATCGCATCCAGCGCCAGTGTTTGCGGGTCGCGCAGGGTAACCGTGATATTGTTCATTCCCGGAATAGCTTCAAGCACATTCGGGGCGTCAACTAAACGCTGAGCCAGACGCCAGATGCGTTTCTGAGTCGCCAGCGTGATGGGGGGCTCCAGTTCAAGAACCACCGCCGTTTCACCTAACAGATAACAACGCGCTCGCTGCACTTTCATCCCTCTTTTATTACGCTGGATTAGGAATATCGATAAAGGTTACGTCCAGATCGGTATTTTCATTCAGCCATTCGCTTAATGCGCGAATGCCGCCGCGTTCGGTCGCATGGTGACCGGCAGCATAAAAATGCAGCCCCTGCTCGCGGGCTGAGTGAATGGTTTGCTCAGAGACTTCACCGGTAATAAAGGCGTCGACACCAAATCGGGCTGCGCTATCAATAAAACTTTGCCCCCCCCCGGTACACCAGGCAACGCGCTGAACTTTCTCCGGCCCGGTATCACCGCACCATAACGGTTTACGACCTAAACGCGCTTCAATCCACGATGCCAGCTCCAGCCCCGGAACCGGCATGGAGAGTTCGCCCCATGGCACCAGCGGTTCAATTTCACCCATCACGGTGATTCCTAACAGCGCGGCCAACTGCGCGTTATTCCCCAATTCCGGGTGTGCATCCAGCGGCAAGTGCCAGCCATACAGGTTGATATCATTTTCTAACAGCGTTTTCAGACGATTGCGCTTCATGCCGCGAATAACCGGAGATTCGCCTTTCCAGAAATAACCGTGGTGAACGATAACCGCATCCGCTTGCTGGCGTACCGCCTCGTCCAGCAATGCCTGGCTTGCAGTCACACCGGTCACGATTTTATGCACCGTCTCTTTGCCCTCAACCTGCAAACCATTCGGCGCATAATCGCTAATGGCGGCGCTGTTTAGTTTGTCGTTGATCAGTTGTTCCAGTTCGGTGTTTTTCATCATCGTCCTCGTAGTCATCATTTCTGCCTGCCCAATCAGCAACACAGCTTAGGTTAAAATAGCGTCCCCGCCTGCGTTCGTCGATAGCCATTTCACTGACACATAAAGAAACAATCACACCCGCTTTGAACGTGATTTGCTTACCACTACGCGATCTAATTCATGTATATTTATGCAATCAGACAGCATATTGCAAAAATAATCAGATCTGTATCAAAGTTACAACTTTAAGGAAACACACTCGCGCAGCACGTTCAGCCAGTCGCGAGGCATTTACTTCGAGAAAATAATGAATAAACAAGCATCTCAACCACGGGCGATATACTACGTTGTCGCGCTACAAATCTGGGAATACTTCAGTTTTTACGGCATGCGTGCGCTGCTGATCCTGTATCTCACTAACCAGCTTAAGTACGACGATAATCACGCATATGAACTGTTCAGCGCCTACTGCTCGCTGGTCTATGTCACCCCTATTCTCGGGGGATACCTGGCCGATAAAGTGCTCGGCAATCGAATGGCGGTGATGATCGGCGCATTTTTAATGGCGGTGGGACATCTGGTTTTGGGTGCCAGTGAAATGGCCCCGGCGTTCCTCTATTTGTCGCTGGCGATAATTGTCTGCGGTTACGGTCTGTTTAAATCAAATATCAGTTGCCTGCTTGGCGAGTTATATCAACCTGAAGACCCACGTCGCGATGGTGGATTCTCTCTGCTCTACGCCGCCGGTAACATCGGTTCGATCATCGCACCAATTGCCTGCGGATACGTGCAGGAAGAGTACAGTTGGGCGATGGGCTTTGCGCTGGCTGCCATCGGCATGCTGGCAGGGCTGGTGATATTCTTATGTGGTAATCGCCATTTCGCCCACACCACCGGCGTCAACAAGGCCGTTCTGTGTGCTAAAACCTTTATTCTGCCAAACTGGGCCTGGCTGTTAGTTTTGTTGGTTGCCGCACCGCTGCTGATTACCGTGCTGTTCTGGAAAGAGTGGTCCGTTTACGCACTGATTGTTGCCACCATTATTGGTCTGGCAGTTCTGGCGAAGATTTATCGCCAGGCACAGACGCAGAAACAACGCAAAGAGCTGGGGCTTATCGTCACGCTGACCTTCTTCAGCCTGTTGTTTTGGGCCTTTGCTCAACAGGGCGGCAGTTCGATCAGCCTGTATATCGACCGCTTCGTTAACCGCGATATTCTGGGGTATTCCGTCCCTACCGCGATGTTCCAGTCGGTTAACGCTTTTGCCGTTATGCTGTGCGGTATCGTACTGGCGTGGGTAGTCAAAGAAAGCGTGAGTGGCAATCGTACCGTACGTATCTGGGGTAAATTTGCCCTTGGCCTCGGCTTAATGAGCGCTGGGTTCTGTATTCTAACCTTGAGCGCTCGCTGGTCCGCTGCTTACGGCCACTCTTCGATGCCGCTGATGGTACTTGGGTTGGCGGTCATGGGCTTTGCCGAACTGTTTATCGATCCGGTGGCAATGTCACAAATTACGCGTATTGAGATCCCTGGTGTTACCGGCGTATTAACCGGCATTTATATGCTGCTTTCCGGTGCCATCGCCAACTACCTGGCAGGCGTTATCGCCGATCAGACCTCACAAGGCTCGTTTGATGCTGCGGGCGCTATCAACTACTCCATCAATGCCTATATTGATGTCTTTAGTGAAATTACCTGGGGCGCGCTGGCCTGTGTGGTGCTGGTGCTGATGATTTGGCTGTACCAGTCGCTTAAGTTCAGAAACCGTTCACTGGCGGTAGAATCCTGAGTGTAGGGGCCCGATGATGTAATCTGATTCGGGCTTTTTTCAGGAATTACGCATGACTGGCAGTCAACTCCTCTTCAGAAAGACCTGTAACCAGAAGCACCATGTTGCGATCTATTCCCTGCTCCAACATAGTTTGCGCTATACGTAATGCGGCTTCTCGTTTGCCTCGCTGCAACCCTTCCTGTAATCCATCTAAGCGTAACCGCTCGGCAATCGTCATCAGCTTCTCCTTGTGTTGGGGGATCCGTTGCGCCATCTCTTGTATAAATTCATTAAAGTGAGATTCATCGCCGGATTGCAGGATGTAATTAAACATCGCCTGTAGTTGTGTGTCATTAGCGCACCCTGTAAGTAACAGCGTGGCAAGCTGATCTACCAGTCCCAGCAAATCCCGCTGACGGATATGTTTTTGCAGATCTGCTGGAAGGTATTACGCAGAAATCCGCTGCGCGCTTATCCCTTACGCGCCGCCTCATATGCCGCCAGCGTCGCCAGCCTCGCCTGTTTATGATCCACAATCGGGCGAGGATAACTTAGTGTCACCTGCGCTTTTTCAGCCCACGACCACGGTTCATGAATGGCTTTACCCGGCACGTCGCGCAGTTCCGGCACCCACTGGCGGATAAACTCACCGTCACGGTCGAATTTTTCGCCCTGCGTCGTGGGGTTAAAGATACGGAAATACGGTGCGGCGTCGGTTCCGGTTGAGGCTGCCCATTGCCAGCCGCCGTTATTGGCCGCCAGGTCGCCATCGATCAGTTGCGACATAAAATACTGTTCGCCTTTACGCCAGTCGATCAGCAGGTCTTTCACTAAAAAACTGGCGGTAATCATGCGTAAACGATTATGCATCCAGCCCGTTGCGTTAAGCTGACGCATGGCCGCATCCACAATGGGGTAGCCCGTATTCCCTGTTTTCCAGGCCTGCAAATGCGTCGGATTATTCTGCCATTGCACGCGATCGGTCCAGCGAATAAAAGGTTGATACCGACACAGCGACGGATGGTAAGTCATTAGATGACGATAAAATTCACGCCAGATAAGCTCATTCAACCAAACGCTACCTGCCCCATCCTCAAGCGCCTGCGGCTGCTCCACGAGCAGTCGATTCAGGCACTGGCGCGGTGATAGTCCTCCTGTCGCCAGGCTTGCGGATAATCGACTGGTTCCGTCAATCGCCGGAAAGTCACGCAGTTGTTCATATTCTCCGGCGGCCTGCTGGCAAAAATGGCGTAACTGCGCGATGGCCAATTTTTCTTCTGCCGGAAATTGCTGCGTATCAAAATCCTGCTGCGGGTAGCTCAACGAGATGGATGTTAATGGAGAGTCAAGAGCACCGCTTTCTCTCACCTTCGGCGCACTGACACATTCTGGGATCCCGTCTTTTATCCGCTTCAGCCAGGCATTTTTAAACGGCGTAAAGACTTTATACATCTCGTGATTACCGGTCATGACCGCCCCCGGAGGCAGGATCACGCTGTCGTCAAACCCTTCGCACACCACCTGAGGTAATAACTTTTCGACGGCAACATCACGCTGGCGTTCGTTTATTTCATATTGATAGTTATAAAATATTCGACTGACGCCATGCTGTACGCAGACGTTTTTGACGGTTTCCACACTGGTCGCAAAATCAGCAACTTCATGAAACAGAAGCGGGATGCCCTTTTCTGCCAGCGCCGTTTGCAACGCGTTCAGCTGCGCATTAACCAATGCCGCCTGACGTGGGGCCATATCATGCGCCTTCCACTGTTCAGGCGTGGAAATATAGAGCGCGAGTACATGTGCAGAACGATCCCGACAAGCCGCCGCCAGCGCGAGATTGTCGTGCAGACGCAAATCACGCCGAAACCAGACCAGATGCGTGGTCATAACACTCCCTGATAAAATTAATCATTGCCCTGTAAACGCCAAATCGCAGGCCAGAGTTCAAAATAACGTTGCCCGGACAACCAGGTGTTCGGGTGCTCAGCCATATAGTGTTTGAGGAGCATTAAGGGTGCAAGTAGCGGCTGCGCCTCGCGTCGATAGTTATCGATTATCGAGGTCAATTCCTGACGTTGACGCAGATCGAGCTGATTACGGAAATAGCCCTGTACGTGCATCAATACATTGGTATGGTTACGCCGGGTAGCAGGATTTAATAACAGATGGGTCAATCGTAGGCGATACTCGGTAAAAAAAGCATCGAGATCTTGCCATTCATGGATTGCGGCAACGAAGGGGCCAAGCTCCCGATACTCTGGCTGGGAATGCGCCAGTAGTACCAGTTTGTAGCGAGTATGATAGTCAATTAATGCGCCCCGCGTTAATTTTCGCTGACGCAGGCGGTGCAATTCATGCAAAGCGTAAACACGTATTAATGTATTTTCGTCGAACTGAGGTGCCTCACTCGCTTCTGTGGTCAGACAGGTGCGGATACCAACAGGAATTCTCGTGCTCATCGCCACTCCTTATCCGTTACTCAGATAAGTGTAGACGTCGGCGTATAAAAAAACCGCCACATTGCTGTTAGCGGTTTTCTTGAACAATAACGACAACTTAATAGAAGTCGCAGGTGGCTTTTTCAGCCTGCTCCATCCACACCGGTTTATCACTGGTTTTGGACCAGACGCGGTGCAGATAGCTGTAAAAACGGGCGCGGTCTTTCCAGAACAACATGACCGGCAGCGCCAGCACGCCCGCCACAACGGCAAAGGTACGGCGCAAGAAAACAATGTGTGCTGGATATTCTTTATAAAAGTCCATAATCCTCTCCCATATATCTGTTCGGTGAATCGCACCGGAAAAATAAACTTGGTTAACTGATGAAAATAATACCGCCTTGTGTGTAATTTTGCTACTCATCCGACCACTTATTTTTATCTATTGATGCTCCGTTTAGCTAAAAACCGTAATTAAGTTACATAAAAGTTAAATTAATACTAATCATTAGTTAAATAATGGTCTTTGCCATTTTTATACTTTTTTTACACCCCTCCCACTGATTTTTGCGAAATCTTTGCAAGCAAAAATCTACGCTCTGGTTATCACATTTATGCCACTGGAGGTGCACCGTGAGTGCAGGCGTGATAACCGGCATTGTGCTGGTCTTTTTATTATTAGGTTATCTGGTGTATGCCCTGATTAATGCGGAGGCGTTCTGATGGCGGCCCAAGGATTTTTACTCATTGCCAGTTTCTTGCTGGTACTGTTTATCATCGCCAGACCGCTGGGTTTTGGCTTGGTTCGGCTGATCAATAATACGTCCCTGCCGGGCCTGGCTGGCGTGGAACATCTGCTCTGGCGCGGTCTGGGCATCTCGCAGCAGGAGATGAACTGGCGGCAGTATCTGTTGGCGATCCTCGCGCTCAATGTGCTGGGGTTGCTGGTCCTGTTTTCAATGCTGATGGCGCAAAACCTGCTGCCGCTAAATCCGCAACAGCTACCTGGGCTTTCGTGGGATTTAGCGCTCAACACGGCGGTAAGTTTTGTCACCAACACCAACTGGCAATCCTATGCTGGCGAAACCACCTTAAGCTACTTCAGCCAGATGGTCGGGCTGACCGTGCAGAACTTCCTGTCAGCGGCAACCGGGATTGCGGTGATTTTTGCCCTGGCTCGTGCCTTTACTCGCCAGAGTATGAACACGCTGGGCAACGCCTGGGTCGATCTGGTTCGCATTACGCTGTGGATCCTGCTCCCCATTGCATTGCTCATTGCGTTGTTCTTCATTCAGCAAGGTGTGCTGCAAAACGTGTTGCCCTATCAGCCCATTACTACCCTTGAAGGGGTGAAACAGCTGCTGCCGATGGGGCCCGTCGCCTCACAGGAAGCGATTAAGATGCTTGGCACTAACGGGGGCGGGTTCTTTAACGCTAACTCATCACATCCGTTTGAAAACCCTACCGCGTTGACCAATCTGGTACAGATGTTGGCCATTTTCTTAATTCCTACCGCGCTGTGTTTTGCCTTTGGTGATGTGGTTGGCGATCGTCGCCAGGGGCGGACCCTGCTGTGGGCCATGTCGCTGATATTTGTGGTCTGCGTAGCCGTGGTGATGTGGGCCGAAGTTCAAGGCAACCCGCACCTGATGGCATTCGGTACAGACAGTAATATCAACATGGAAGGCAAAGAAAGCCGCTTTGGCGTGCTGGCTACGAGTCTTTTTTCCGTCGTGACGACAGCGGCATCTTGCGGCGCTGTCGATGCGATGCATGACTCCTTCACCGCGCTGGGTGGGATGGTGCCGATGTGGCTAATGCAGATTGGCGAAGTGGTCTTCGGTGGTGTCGGTTCGGGCCTGTACGGCATGCTGCTGTTCGTGTTGTTGGCGGTGTTTATCGCGGGCCTGATGATTGGTCGCACGCCGGAATATCTGGGTAAGAAAATAGACGTGCGTGAAATGAAAATGACCGCACTGGCGATTCTGGTCACCCCTGCGCTGGTGCTGCTCGGTACGGCGATAGCGATGATGAGCGATGCCGGACGCAGCGCCATGCTCAACCCTGGTCCACATGGCTTTAGTGAAGTGTTGTACGCCGTATCGTCTGCCGCGAACAACAACGGTAGCGCCTTCGCCGGATTAAGCGCCAACAGCCCGTTCTGGAACTGTCTGTTGGCCCTGTGCATGTTCTTCGGCCGTTTCGGCGTGATCATTCCCGTGATGGCAATTGCCGGATCGCTGGTCAGTAAAAAGATCCAGCCAGCAAGCCCTGGCACGCTGCCTACTCACGGTGCACTGTTTGTCGGGTTGTTAATCGGTACGGTGTTACTGGTTGGCGCCCTCACCTTTGTTCCTGCCCTGGCACTTGGCCCGGTCGCAGAATACCTGTCATTACACTGAGTGATGCGGAGCACATGACTATGAGTCGCAAGCAACTGGCGCTGTTCGAACCCTCTCTGGTCGCACAGGCGCTGATGGACGCCGTGAAAAAATTAAGCCCACATACCCAGTGGCGCAATCCGGTGATGTTTATCGTCTGGCTGGGCAGTCTGCTGACAACCCTGTTAACGCTGGCAATGGCCACAGGCCATATGCAAGGCAATCCGTGGTTTACCGGCGCGATAAGTCTGTGGCTGTGGATTACCGTTCTGTTCGCCAACTTTGCCGAAGCGCTGGCGGAAGGACGCAGTAAGGCTCAGGCTAACAGTCTGAAAGGAGTTAAAAAAACCGCTTTTGCTCGCAAACTCCGCGAACCGAAATACGGTGCCGCCATGGATCACGTTCCGGCGGAGGATTTGCGCAAAGGAGATATCGTGTTAGTAGAAGCGGGCGATATTATCCCGTGTGACGGCGAGGTCATCGAAGGTGGCGCATCGGTGGATGAAAGCGCCATTACCGGTGAATCCGCGCCGGTCATTCGTGAATCCGGTGGTGATTTCGCCTCCGTCACCGGCGGGACCCGCATCCTCTCCGACTGGCTGGTGATCGAATGTAGCGTGAACCCTGGTGAAACGTTCCTCGACCGGATGATCGCCATGGTTGAAGGCGCGCAGCGGCGTAAAACGCCGAATGAAATCGCCCTGACGATCCTGTTGATAGCCCTGACCATCGTTTTTCTGCTGGCGACCGCCACGCTGTGGCCGTTTTCCGCCTGGGGTGGTAGCGCGGTTAGCGTCACGGTACTGGTTGCCCTGCTGGTGTGTCTGATCCCCACCACCATCGGTGGGTTGCTCTCTGCTATTGGCGTCGCCGGGATGAGCCGCATGTTGGGCGCGAACGTCATCGCCACCAGCGGACGTGCAGTGGAAGCGGCGGGTGACGTGGACGTACTGCTGCTGGACAAAACCGGCACCATTACGCTGGGCAACCGCCAGGCTTCAGATTTTCTGCCCGCCCAGGGGGTGGATGAAAAGACGCTGGCCGACGCCGCGCAGCTTTCATCACTGGCCGATGAAACCCCTGAAGGCCGCAGTATCGTGATTCTGGCAAAACAGCGCTTTAATCTGCGTATTCGCGACGTGCAATCGCTGCACGCCACCTTTGTACCGTTTACCGCCCAAAGCCGAATGAGCGGGATCAACATCGACAACCGCATGATCCGCAAAGGGTCGGTCGATGCTATTCGTCGTCACGTCGAAGCCAACGGCGGCCACTTCCCTGCCGACGTGGAGCAGAAGGTCGAAAACGTCGCACGCCTTGGCGCTACGCCGCTGGTGGTTGCCGAAGGCTCCCACGTGCTGGGCGTGATTGCCCTGAAAGATATCGTAAAAGGCGGAACCAAAGAACGTTTTGCCCAACTACGCAAAATGGGCATCAAAACGGTGATGATCACCGGCGATAACCGCCTGACCGCCGCCGCGATTGCGGCAGAAGCCGGGGTAGATGACTTCTTAGCTGAAGCCACGCCGGAAGCCAAGCTGGCGCTGATTCGTCAGTATCAGGCGGAAGGTCGTCTGGTGGCGATGACCGGCGATGGAACCAATGACGCCCCGGCGCTGGCGCAAGCCGACGTGGCGGTCGCCATGAACTCCGGGACCCAAGCGGCGAAAGAAGCAGGCAACATGGTGGATCTCGACTCTAACCCCACCAAGCTGATTGAAGTGGTGCACATTGGTAAACAGATGCTGATGACGCGTGGTTCGCTGACCACCTTCAGTATCGCCAACGACGTGGCGAAGTATTTCGCCATTATCCCGGCCGCGTTTGCCGCCACCTACCCGCAGCTCAATGCGCTTAACGTGATGGGTCTGCATTCGCCGGATTCGGCGATCCTCAGCGCGGTTATCTTTAATGCGCTGGTTATCGTCTTTCTGATCCCGCTGGCGCTTAAAGGCGTGAGCTACAAACCGTTATCCGCATCCGCAATGCTGCGCCGTAATTTGTGGATCTATGGTCTGGGTGGTCTGGTTGTGCCGTTTATCGGTATCAAAGCAATTGATTTACTGCTGACCCTGCTGGGTCTGGTGTGAGGTTTCAGATGAGTGGATTACGTCCTGCATTATCAACATTGATTTTCCTGACGCTTATCACCGGCGGGGCTTACCCGTTGTTGACCACCGCGTTGGGGCAGTGGTGGTTTCCCCACCAGGCTAACGGCTCGCTTCTACGCGAAGATCAAGTCGTTCGCGGCTCTGCGCTCATTGGGCAACATTTTACCGCGGCCGGTTATTTTCAGGGACGTCCGTCAGCTACAGCAGAAATGCCCTATAATCCAATGGCTTCAGGCGGCAGTAACCTGGCAGCCAGCAATCCGGAACTGGATAAACAGCTGCAAAGCCGGATAGCCGCACTGCGTGCTGCTAACCCGCAGGCAAATCCTGTCGTTCCGGTAGAGCTGGTAACGGCTTCTGCCAGCGGGTTGGATAACAATCTGACGCCAGCCGCGGTGGCCTGGCAAATCCCCCGCGTGGCGCAGGCTCGCAATCTCAGCGTTGAAGAGGTCACGCGCCTGGTTGCACAATACACGCAAAAGCCGTTGGTCAGTTTTATCGGCCAGCCGGTGGTGAACCTGGTAGAACTTAATTTAGCGCTGGATAAGCACTGAGAAAAAGGACATGCATAACGAACCCTTACGCCCCGACCCCGATCGCCTGCTGGAGCAGACCGCTGCCCCGCACCGCGGAAAACTGAAAATTTTCTTCGGCGCGTGTGCAGGCGTCGGTAAAACCTGGGCCATGCTGGCAGAGGCCCAACGGTTGCGGGCGCAGGGGTTAGATGTGCTGATTGGGGTGGTGGAAACCCACGGACGCAAAGAGACCGCCGCGTTGCTGGACGGTCTCAGCATCCTGCCGCTAAAGAGACAGGCGCGCCATGGTCGTCATATTAGCGAGTTCGATCTCGACGCGGCGCTGGCCCGCCGTCCGGCGCTCATTTTGATGGATGAACTGGCGCACAGTAATGCGCCTGGCTCACGCCACCCTAAGCGTTGGCAAGACATTGAAGAGCTGCTCGAAGCCGGTATTGACGTTTTTACTACCGTCAACGTGCAGCATCTGGAAAGCCTCAATGATGTGGTCAGCGGCGTCACCGGCATTCAGGTTCGCGAAACCGTCCCCGATCCTTTTTTCGATGCCGCCGACGATGTGGTGCTGGTCGATCTTCCCCCCGATGATTTGCGCCAACGCCTGAACGAAGGCAAGGTCTATATCGCCGGTCAGGCGGAAAGAGCCATCGAGCATTTCTTTCGCAAAGGGAACTTGATCGCGCTACGTGAGCTGGCCCTGCGCCGCACGGCCGATCGGGTTGACGATCAGATGCGTGCCTGGCGAGGGCGTCCGGGGGAAGAAAAAGTCTGGCATACCCGTGACGCCATTTTACTGTGCATTGGACACAATACCGGCAGCGAAAAGCTGGTTCGTGCTGCCGCGCGTCTGGCAGCGCGCCTCGGCAGCGTCTGGCATGCAGTGTATGTCGAAACGCCAGCGCTGCACCGACTGCACGAAAAACAGCGCCGCGCAATTTTAAGCGCTCTGCGGTTAGCCCAGGAGCTGGGTGCAGAAACCGCCACCCTTTCCGATCCCGCTGAAGACAAGGCTGTAATCCGCTACGCCCGTGAGCATAATCTGGGAAAAATTGTCCTCGGACGTCCGGCTACACGACGCTGGTGGCGCAGTGATTCTTTTGCTGACAAACTGGCCCATCGCGCACCGGATCTCGACCTGATGATTGTTGCGCTCGATGAGCCACCTTCGCGCCCTGTGCTACAAACTGCAGATAACCGCACCTTTAAGGATAAATGGCGGGTACAAATTCAGGGTTGTGTGGTTGCCGTCGCGCTGTGCGCCATCATTACGTTGATTGCCATGCAGTGGTTGATGGCCTTTGACGCCGCTAACCTGGTGATGATCTATTTATTGGGCGTGGTGGTTATCGCCCTCTTTTACGGACGCTGGCCGTCGGTGCTGGCAACTTTTATTAACGTCGCCAGCTTCGATCTCTTCTTTATTGCTCCGCGTGGCACGCTGGCCGTTTCCGATGTCCAGTACCTGCTCACCTTCGCCGTGATGCTAACGGTAGGGCTGGTTATTGGTAATCTGACCGCCGGAGTGCGTTATCAGGCGCGGGTGGCCCGTTATCGTGAACAACGTACGCGCCATTTGTATGAGATGTCGAAAGCGCTGGCCGTTGGGCGTAGTCAGCAAGATATCGCCGCCACCAGCGAACAATTTATTGCCTCAACGTTCCAGGCCCGCAGCCAGGTTTTACTGCCCGGTGAGAACGGTAAGCTGGCCCCTCTCACCCATCAACAGGGCATGACGCCGTGGGATGATGCCATTGCCCAATGGAGCTTTGATAAAGGGCAACCGGCTGGCGCAGGTACTGACACGTTGCCAGGAGTGCCGTATCAAATTTTACCGTTAAAAAGTGCCGACAAAACGCATGGGCTGCTGGTTGTGGAACCGGGAAATTTACGCCAGCTGATGATCCCCGAACAGCAACGCCTGCTGGAAACTTTCACTTTACTGGTCGCCAGTGCGCTGGAGCGTCTGACGCTAACCGCCAGCGAAGAGCAGGCCCGGTTTGCCAGCGAGCGCGAAAGCATTCGCAACGCGCTGCTCGCCGCCCTTTCCCACGATTTACGTACGCCGCTAACGGTGCTGTTTGGTCAGGCTGAGATCTTAACGTTGGATCTGGCAAGCGAAGGATCGCCGCACGCGCGCCAGGCCAGTGAGATTCGCCAGCACGTCCTTAATACGACCCGACTGGTTAATAACCTGCTGGATATGGCGCGAATTCAGTCTGGCGGCTTTAATCTTAAGAAGGAGTGGTTAACACTGGAAGAGGTGGTCGGCAGCGCCCTGCAGATGCTGGAGCCAGGACTCTCTGCTCCTATTAATTTATCGCTACCAGCACCGTTGACGCTGATCCACGTCGATGGCCCACTCTTTGAACGGGTGCTAATTAATCTGCTGGAAAATGCCGTTAAATACGCAGGTCCAGCGGCGCAAATCGGTATTGATGCCTGCGTCGATGGCGAGCACCTGCAACTGGACGTCTGGGATAATGGCCCCGGCATTCCATCGGGTATGGAGCAGCGAGTTTTTGACAAGTTTTCCCGGGGAAACAAAGAGTCATCGGTACCGGGCGTTGGGCTGGGGCTGGCAATCTGTCAGGCCATTGTGGACGTGCACGGCGGTACGATTTCCGTCCACAATCGCGCACAGGGAGGAGCATGTTTCCGTGTTACACTGCCCCAGGAAATCCCCCCTGAACTTGAAGATTTTCATGAGGATATGTGACGAACGTACTGATTGTTGAAGATGAACAGGCTATCCGTCGCTTTCTGCGTACCGCGCTGGAAGCCGATGGTCTGCGTGTATATGAAGCAGAAACGCTGCAACGTGGTCTGCTGGAAGCCGCCACGCGAAAACCCGATCTCATCATTCTCGATCTCGGTCTGCCGGACGGTGACGGCATTGATTTTATTCGTGACCTGCGACAATGGAGCGCGATACCGGTAATTGTGCTCTCAGCCCGCAGCGAAGAAAGCGATAAAATCGCCGCCCTGGATGCCGGTGCCGATGACTATCTCAGTAAACCCTTTGGAATTGGCGAACTACAGGCGCGATTGCGTGTGGCATTGCGTCGCCACGCCAGCGGCACGTCTCCCGAGCCGGTGGTGCATTTTTCCAACGTAAAAGTAGATATCGCCGCCCGGCTCGTACATCGCGGTGATGAAGAGATTCATCTGACGCCGATTGAGTTTCGCCTGTTAGCAGTACTGCTAAATAATGCCGGAAAGGTACTAACGCAACGCCAGCTGTTAAATCAGGTTTGGGGACCGAACGCCGTCGAACACAGCCACTATCTGCGAATTTACATGGGACATTTGCGCCAGAAGCTGGAACTGGATCCGGCACGTCCGCGTCATTTTCTGACCGAAACCGGGATTGGTTATCGGTTTATGCCGTGAATCTAAGCCGAATTAAAAAAGCCGGATCAGCATATTAGCTGTCCGGCTTTTTCATTATTCATGCCGGATAGCGACGCTAGCGTCTTATCCGGCCTACGGTTTACGCGTTTTTCAGCACTTCGCTGACGATCTCAACCGCTTCTTTTTCAATCTGCTTGCGATGTTCTTCACCGAGGAAGCTCTCGCAGTAGATTTTATAAGCGTCTTCGGTGCCGGACGGACGAGCGGCAAACCAGCCGTTGTCAGTCATCACTTTCAGACCGCCGATAGAAGCACCGTTGCCCGGTGCCGCCGTCAGACGTGCGGTGATCGGGTCGCCCGCCAGCGTGCTGGCACTCACCATTTCCGGAGACAGCTTAGACAGCGCCGCTTTCTGTGCGGAGGTCGCACTTGCCTGCAGGCGGTTGTAGCTCGGCGCACCAAAGCGGGCAGCCAGTTCGTTGTAGTGCTCCTGCGGATTCTTACCGGTCACTGCGGTAATTTCTGCCGCCAACAAGCACATGATGATGCCGTCTTTGTCGGTCGACCACGGTGTACCGTCGAAACGCAGGAAAGATGCCCCCGCGCTCTCTTCACCACCAAAGCCAAAGCTGCCGTCGAACAGACCGTCAACAAACCATTTAAAGCCAACCGGCACTTCGACCAGTTTACGCCCTAAATCATTCACCACGCGGTCAATCATCGCCGAGGACACCAGCGTCTTACCAACGGCAACATCTTTGCCCCACTGCGGGCGATGCTGGAACAGGTAGTTGATCGCCACCGCCAGATAGTGGTTCGGATTCATCAGCCCCGCCGGGGTGACAATACCGTGACGGTCGTAGTCTGGGTCGTTGGCAAAGGCCAGATCGAACTTGTCGCGCAGCGCCAGCAGGCCTGCCATCGCGCACTCGGAGGAGCAGTCCATGCGGATTGCGCCATCTTTGTCGAGATGCATGAAACGGAAAGTCTGATCAACGTGATCATTAACGATAGTCAGGTTCAGGTTGTAGTGCTTAGCAATACGCTTCCAGTATTCGATACCGGAACCGCCCAGCGGATCGACACCCAGCGTCAGACCCGCTTTTTGGATCGCCGCCATGTCGACGATGTCAGCCAGTCCTTCAACAAACGGCTGAACCAGATCCTGCTCTGTTACATGGCCAGATGCCAGCGCAGCGTCCAGCGACATGCGCTTCACGCCTTGCAAACCGTCAGCCAGCAGCGCGTTGGCTCTGTCTTCCACCACTTTGGTGACGTTGGTATCTGCCGGACCACCGTTTGGCGGGTTATATTTAATGCCGCCATCTTCCGGCGGATTGTGGGACGGCGTGATCACAATGCCGTCAGCCAGCGGGCCGCCTTTTTTGTTGTGGACCAGGATAGCATTCGACACAGCAGGGGTCGGCGTAAAACCGTTACTTTCCTGCACGATGACGTCAACGCCGTTCGCCGCCAGCACTTCCAGTACAGAGATAAAAGCCGGTTCAGACAGCGCGTGGGTATCCTTGCCCACATAGCACGGGCCAGTAATCCCGTTTTTCGCACGTTCTTCAGCAATCGCCTGAGCGATAGCCAGAATATGCGGCTCGTTAAAACTATGACGACCTGCACTGCCGCGATGTCCGGACGTACCGAATTTAACGGCGTGCTCAGCGTTCCCTGCTGTTGGTTTCAGTACATAATACTGTGCCGTCAGTTGGGCGACGTTAATCAAATCACTCTGTTGCGCAGGTTGACCTGCACGGTTGTGGATTGCCATTGCCTGGTCCTTCTAATGCAAGGATTAAATTGTTCCGCAAACCTTTTCAATCAATTCCGCGGGGAATTGCATTGACTGCATGATGTGTTCAACCATGCTGCATTTACGGCCGGTATTGGTGTTGGTGATCACCCAGTACGGCGTGCCTGGCACGTGTTTCGGTTTGGTTTGATTACCATTTTTCAGCAGCGTCTGTTCATCTGCTGCAAAATAAACGCGCGTACGGCCATGCAACGATTCCGTTGCTTCGGCGAACGCGTTTTGATCCAGTGAATAGAGTGTAGACAGCACCAGCATAAAGCGATTTACTGCTTTCTTCTGTTCCGCGTATTCGTCGGACAGCAGCAGTTCACGCATCGCGCGCACTTTATCTTTTACGGGGTTAACCGGCTTAGCTTCCACGACAGGTTGCACAGCGCGGACTTCTTTGACTATCGGAGTGACAGGCTGTGATGCGGCGGAAAATTTCAACATACGCCGTAAAATGTCGGATGCGCTCTCGCCAATATGCTTGGTGTGGCTGGCAATATAGCTATAGAGTTCATCATCAACTTCAATCGTTTTCATCTTAATCCAGTGCAGTGTTTAGCTGAATACAAGTTGTCGGGGTAAACACACGTAGTGTAAAGGCAAATCCCAACAGCGGATAGCGTCAAGCCTGGTGGCCAGCAAAACTCAGAGTAACCGTAGTTGTTGCAGCCATGTGGCAGAATGGTCAACATGATACCCTAACCCGTGAGTGTGAAAAAAAGAACTTTGCCATGAAATTGAATATCCGAGCGCAATCTGCGCAAAACCTGCACAATAATTCTCCCATCGTCCTGGTTCACGGCCTGTTTGGCAGTCTGGATAACCTGGGGATCCTGGCGCGCGATCTGGTGGTCGATCACGATATCATCCAGGTCGATATGCGAAATCATGGCCTCTCCCCTCGTTCCCCTGAGATGAATTATCCGGCCATGGCGCAAGATTTGCTGGATACGCTGGACGCTCAGCAAATAGAAAAGGCGACCTTTATTGGTCACTCGATGGGGGGAAAAGCCGTCATGGCATTAACCGCGCTGGCTCCTGATCGTATCGATCGACTGGTGGCCATTGATATTGCACCGGTCGACTATCAAGTTCGCCGTCACGATGCGATCTTTACCGCTATTAATGCCGTAACCGATGCCCAGGTCACTTCGCGTCAGCAGGCGGCCAGCGTCATGCGTCAGCATCTGCATGAGGAAGGCGTAATCCAGTTTCTGCTGAAATCTTTCGTCGACGGCGAATGGCGTTTTAACGTTCCCGTGCTGTGGGATCAGTATCCTCATATCGTCGGTTGGGAAACCATTCCTGCGTGGGAGCACCCGGCGCTGTTTATCCCTGGCGGCAACTCACCGTATGTTACCGAAGCGTATCGCGAACAGCTGCTGGCGCAATTTCCGCAGGCTCGGGCGCATGTTATTGCTGGAGCCGGTCATTGGGTGCATGCGGAAAAACCGGAGGCGGTGCTGCGCGCCATCCGTCGTTATCTGAACGAACAGGCTAACTGATTAAAAACTCAGCGTCTGCGCGCGATTACGCGCGTGGGCGTTGGCGTGTCCCCCCTGCTGATGTATTATGGCGCGCTATCCATCCGGGCAGACGCCTGGCTGATTGTTTCCCCGAAGTCACCAAGATCATGGCCAAAGAACAAACGGACCGTACGACATTAGATCTGTTCGCGCAGGAGCGTCGCCCGGGACGACCCAAAACTAATCCGCTCTCGCGTGATGAACAGTTACGTATTAATAAACGTAATCAGCTTAAGCGTGACAAAGTTCGCGGGCTTAAGCGTGTCGAACTGAAACTGAACGCTGATGCCGTTGACGCTCTGAACGAGCTGGCTGAGGCGCGCAACATGAGTCGCAGTGAACTCATCGAAGAGATGCTGATGACCCAACTCAGCACATTGCGCGGTCAGGCATAGTCTGAATTTCTGCTCTAAATCATAAATCGTGTAGCACAGAGTGCAGTCCTGCGTGTTTGCTGTTTCCGCATGCCTGACTGTTCTGCTATGATTGCCCTTATCCGTGGGCAATGCGCCACCACCATTTCAATAAGTTTCAAGAGGTTATTTTACTCATGGCAATCACTGGCATCTTTTTCGGCAGCGACACCGGTAATACCGAAAACATCGCAAAAATGATTCAAAAACAGCTTGGTAAAGACGTTGCCGATGTTCATGACATTGCAAAAAGTAGCAAAGAAGACCTCGAAGGTTATGACATTCTGCTGCTCGGCATCCCAACCTGGTACTACGGTGAAGCGCAGTGTGACTGGGATGACTTCTTCCCTACCCTCGAAGACATTGATTTTAACGGCAAACTGGTTGCATTGTTCGGCTGTGGCGACCAGGAAGATTACGCAGAGTATTTCTGCGATGCGTTAGGCACAATTCGCGACATCATCGAACCGCGCGGTGCAACCATCGTTGGTCACTGGCCGACTGCGGGTTATCACTTTGAAGCGTCTAAAGGCCTGGCTGACGACGATCACTTTGTCGGTCTGGCTATCGATGAAGATCGCCAGCCAGAACTGACAGCAGAACGCGTAGAAAAATGGGTTAAGCAGATCTCTGAAGAGCTGCACCTCGACGAAATCATTAATGCCTGATTTCGTGCGGCGTAGATTTCCATCTGCGCCGCATCAATAGATAAAACCAATCAAAATAATTGCTACAAATTTGTAACTTTTTCGTCTGACCCTGTACAATGGCTGGATGCCAATCGGGTGTTGCACAGTGTGTTTGTCGGCGATACCACGTTTTGATTAACAATATATGCCAGAGACTTGCAGTTTTCATTTAGCCATGGCAGTTCTATAATGATACGCATTATCTCAAGTGCAATTTCTGTCACTTCTGTTAATGAAGTGAATCGTTTAGCTACAGGACAGATTCCGCATGACTGACAACAATACCGCATTAAAGAAGGCTGGCCTGAAAGTAACGCTTCCTCGTTTAAAAATTCTGGAAGTTCTTCAGGAACCGGATAACCATCACGTCAGTGCGGAAGACTTATACAAACGCCTGATCGATATGGGTGAAGAAATTGGTCTGGCGACCGTGTATCGCGTGCTGAACCAGTTTGATGATGCCGGTATCGTGACCCGCCATAATTTTGAAGGTGGTAAATCCGTCTTCGAACTGACTCAACAGCATCATCACGATCACCTCATCTGCCTTGACTGCGGCAAAGTGGTCGAGTTCAGCGATGATTCCATCGAAGCGCGCCAGCGTGAGATTGCGGCTAAACATGGCATTCGCTTAACTAACCATAGCCTCTATCTTTACGGTCACTGCGCCGAAGGCGATTGCCGCGAAGATGAGCACGCCCACGACGGCAAATAATGTAATGCTTTCTGAAAAGCCAACCCTACGGTTGGCTTTTTTTATGGGCGTTACCTGCCCTTTTCCCCTTCCCTCCGCTCCTGTGTTGCTTTAATGTAAAAATCAATTGCCCCTTCCGGAGAGTCGAAATGGAACTTCGCCAGCTACGCTATTTTGTGCGCATTGTAGAAACCGGCAGCATGGGTAGCGCGGCGCTCGATCTCAATATCGGGGTTTCGGCACTCAGCCAGCAAATGTCGCGTCTGGAAAACGAACTCGCTATTCGCCTGCTGCAACGCACCTCACGAGGCGTGACACCCACCAGCGCCGGGCTGGCTTTTTACTCCCAGGCGCAGCTGGCGCTTCGTCACGCAGACGACGCGATCCTAGCCGCACGCGAGTCCCGACTTTCCGGGCACGTCAGCGTCGGCATGGCTCCCAGTACCGCTTCCGTTCTCGGAATGCCGTTTATCAACGCCATGCAGGAAAGCTACAGTGATGTCCGTCTGCATGTGGTGGAAAGCCTCTCTGGCAATCTGGAGCGGATGATTAATACCCGCCAGATTGATCTGGCTGTCGTGTTTCAGAAAGAAAAGATCCTGCGCTGGAGCGCCATACCGATTCTCGAAGAGCGGCTGTTTTTGATTGGGACTCATGCCTTACTGGCTGATATTGCCGATGACAATATTGCTCCAGCCCAGCTGGCAAGTATCCCATTGATAATGCCAAGCCCGGGCCACGGTCTGCGCGGCAGGCTGGAAGCGATTTGTCAGGAACACGCGCTGAACATTGAGATCGCCACGGAAATTGATGGTCTGGCGCTACTCATGCGTGCCGTGCGCAGTGGCATTGGTGCCACTCTCCAGCCCGGTGCGGCAATTTCCCATCTCGATAAAGAGACGCTAAGAGTGATCGGCGTCCACAATCCAATACTTAGCCGCCCCAACTTTCTGGTGAGTCTCTCAGACGATGAACTCACCCCGGCAGGCCTCGCGGCCCGCGTAGTGCTGACGAAAGTGATGCATCAACTGGTGGAAGCAGGAAGCTGGCCTGGCGCCATCCTTTACAATAACTAAAGTACCGTTTAGCACTACGTCATAGCGCCCGCACAAGCTGCGCGTATACATTTCAATTACAAATTTAACAAATGGTTAAATGGTGATGGAGTATACGATGGTTGATGTTCTGGTGATTGGTGGTGGCAATGCCGCGTTATGCGCTGCCTTGTCCGCCCGGGAGCAAGGAGCTTCGGTACTTCTGCTCGAAGCGGCTCCCCGGGAATGGCGCGGGGGAAATTCCCAACACACGCGTAATCTGCGCTGTATGCATGATGCGCCGCAGGATGTGCTGGTGGAAAGCTATCCGGAAGAGGAGTTCTGGCAAGACCTGCAGCGCGTAACTGAAGGAAATACCAACGAAGCCCTGGCGCGTCTGGTGATCCGTACCTCATCACAGTGTCGCGACTGGATGCGCCAGCACGGCGTCAATTTTCAGCCCCCACTATCTGGCGCTCTACACGTGGCGCGAACCAACGCTTTTTTTATGGGGGGCGGTAAAGCTCTCGTGAATGCCTATTATCGCAGCGCAGAAAAGCTGGGCGTGCAAATCCGCTATAACACACCGGTGCAGGCGCTTGAACTGCACAACGGCGAGTTCGTGGCGGCGCTGGCAGGCAAAGAGCGTATCACAGCGAAATCCTGCGTGCTTGCCGCTGGCGGATTCGAATCTAACCGGGAGTGGTTGCGCGAAGCCTGGGGGGAAAATGCCCGCGGCGAGTGGCCTGCGGATAACTTTCTGATTCGCGGCACGCGTTTTAATCAGGGCGTACTGCTCAAATTTATGATGGATGCTGGCGCAGACATTATCGGCGATCCCTCCCAGTCACACTGTGTGGCAATTGATGCCAGAGCGCCATTATATGACGGCGGGATTTGCACCCGCGTGGACTGCGTTTCGCTCGGTATTGTGGTGAACCGGGACGCTGAGCGTTTTTATGATGAAGGTGAAGATTTCTGGCCCAAACGCTACGCCATCTGGGGACGTCTGGTCGCTCAACAACCAGGACAGATTGGCTACTCCATCATCGACAGTAAAGCTATCGGACACTTCATGCCTCCGGTCTTTCCTGGCACGCAGGCCAATACGCTGGCTGAACTGGCCTTTCAGTTAGGACTGGATGCCGAACGCTTTACCCACACCGTGACAGAGTACAACAACGCCTGCCAGCCAGGTCAGTTCGACCATACCGTTCTGGATAACTGCGCCACTAAAGATTTGCTACCCGCGAAAACGCATTGGGCGCGACCGCTGGATCAACCGCCTTACTACGGCTACGCCCTGCGGCCAGGAATCACCTTCACTTATCTTGGGTTAAAAGTGAACGAACGCGCCGCTGTACATTTTGCAGGGCTTCCAAGCCGTAACCTGTTCGTCGCCGGAGAGATGATGGCGGGCAACGTGCTGGGCAAGGGTTACACCGCAGGCGTGGGGATGTCGATCGGCACGACCTTTGGCCGCATTGCCGGAAAAGAAGCCGCGCTGGCTGCACGTAAGGAGACACGTCATGAAGCAGCTTGAGAAACTGATCATCGAAGCGCAAATTATCACCGAACCGGAAGCGGAAGTTGAACGCGTGATGCAGGTGTGTAACGCCTGCCGCTATTGCGAAGGCTTTTGCGCCGTGTTCCCGGCCATGACTCAGCGTCTGGAATTCGGTAAAGCGGATATCAATTATCTGGCAAACTTGTGCCATAACTGCGGCGCTTGCCTGCACGCCTGTCAGTATGCCCCGCCTCATGAGTTTGCCATCAACGTGCCGAAGGCGATGGCGGAAGTCCGGCTTGAAACCTATCAGCACTACGCGCAACCCGCCGCTTTTGGAGCGCTATATCGTCGCGCAGGCGTAACCGTGACGCTGGCGCTGGTATTCGGTCTGATCCTGTTTTTACTCCTCGCTATAGGTTTGAAAGGTTCACTATTACATCCACCGCTGGCCGGGGATTTCTATCAAATTTTCCCGCATAACCTGCTGGCCTGGATGTTTGGTTCGGTCTTTGTTCTGGCGATCGGTTTGCTGATGGCAGGCGTGATCCGCTTCTGGCGCGAGATTTCTCCGGGCATGCCGCGTTCCGCCGAGATTGCTGAAGCCTCACACAATGCGCTGACGCTGAAGTATCTCGATGGAGGCCATGGCAAAGGTTGTAACGAAGCGGATGATGCTTTCACCCTGATGCGTCGCCGTTTCCACCACTTCACCTTCTACGGTTTTCTGCTCTGCTTTGCCGCCACCGTGGTGGCAACAGGCTATCACTACTTTGCCGGCATAGAAGCACCCTACCCGTTCTTCAGCGTTCCGGTCATGCTGGGCACGTTGGGTGGCATTGGCCTGGTTGTCGGCCCGGCTGGCTTGCTATGGCTTAATCTCAGGCGCTCACCGCTACACGGCGACGCCCGGCAAAAACCGATGGATCGCGGTTTTATTTTGCTGCTGCTGCTGACCAGTCTGACCGGTCTGGCGCTGCTGGCAGGAAGAGATACCTCATGGATGGCTATTTTACTGGCCATTCATCTCGGCGTGGTCATGGCGCTTTTTCTGACCATTCCTTACGGAAAATTTGCCCACGGATTTTACCGCTGCGCAGCCTTACTCAAATGGGCGATTGAGAAACGGCGCGGCAAACAGGCGGGAGTCTCAGGCGACTAACCCGCAAACTCTTACCTCTATAAATATTATGATAAGACAGTGGAGCAAACCCAATGACACAACAACCATCGCGCACCGGAACTTTCGGCGCAATACTGCGGGTAACCAGCGGTAATTTTCTCGAACAGTTCGACTTTTTTCTGTTCGGGTTTTACGCCACCTATATCGCAAAGACTTTCTTCCCCGCGGAGAGTGAGTTTGCCGGGCTCATGTTGACCTTTGCGGTTTTCGGTTCGGGTTTTTTAATGCGGCCGGTTGGCGCAATCGTGCTGGGTGCTTATATCGACAGAATTGGTCGCCGCAAAGGGCTGATGGTGACGCTGGCGATCATGGGCTGTGGGACCCTGCTGATTGCCCTGGTTCCCGGTTATCAAAGTATTGGCCTGCTGGCTCCTGTGCTGGTATTAGTCGGTCGATTATTGCAGGGCTTCTCTGCGGGCGTAGAGTTGGGCGGCGTTTCGGTTTATCTTTCTGAAATCGCCACGCCTGGCAATAAAGGTTTCTACACCAGCTGGCAGTCCGCCAGCCAACAGGTTGCCATTGTGGTGGCAGCGCTGATTGGCTACGGCCTGAATGCCACGCTGGGGCACGATGAAATCTCTGAATGGGGCTGGCGCATTCCGTTCTTTATTGGTTGTATGATTATTCCGTTGATCTTCGTCCTGCGCCGCTCGCTTCAGGAAACGGACGCATTTTTACAACGTACACACCGTCCCGACACCAGGGAAATTTTCACCACTATCATCAAAAACTGGCGTCTGATCTCAGCGGGTACGCTGCTGGTGGCGATGACCACAACGACGTTTTACTTTATTACCGTCTATACCCCGACCTATGGCAGGGCTGTACTCCATCTGAGCGCTCGCGACAGCCTGGTTGTCACCATGCTGGTCGGTATTTCTAACTTTATCTGGCTGCCGATTGGCGGAGCGATTTCTGACCGAATTGGTCGCCGCCCGGTATTGATGGGGATTACCGTACTCGCTCTGATCACCACCTGGCCGGTCATGCACTGGCTCACCGCCGCGCCAGATTTTATGCGCATGACGTTGGTCCTGCTTTGGTTCTCGTTCTTTTTTGGTATGTACAATGGGGCAATGGTCGCGGCACTCACCGAGGTGATGCCTGTCTATGTCCGTACGGTGGGTTTTTCACTGGCCTTCAGTCTGGCTACGGCGATTTTTGGCGGTCTGACACCCGTCATATCCACGGCACTGGTTCAGCTAACCGGAGATAAAAGCTCACCGGGATGGTGGCTGATGTGCGCGGCACTTTGCGGACTCGCCGCCACGGCAATGCTGTTTGTCCGGCTGAGTCGGGGTTATCAACCAGTGGAAAATAAGCTCTGAAATGCAAACGGGCGGAAAATTCTCCGCCCGTTGTCTTTTTCATTTTTTGAATTACTGTGCAGCATTCTTGCTGCGAATTTCCTGCCAGACCTTGTCACAATCAGCATTAACGGACTGACCGTTACCCGTGCGCGTGGCCTGGATACACTGCTGATAATCCAGCACACGTACGCTTTCTTCATTGGCAAACTGCTGGTGCTGTTTTTCTTTCTTCAGTACATTCAACACGCTTTGGCAGGCTTCTATTTTTTCCGGCGATCCTTGAGCGGTATTAATACACGCGCTGTAGGCTTCTTTCAGACGGCTGTCCTCTTTCGGCGCAGGAGATTGCGCACACGCCACCAGCCCTGATGCCATAACGGCAATGAGTATCAGTTTTTTCATAGCACTTTCCTCAACGAAGCGGCAGGCCCCTGGCCTGCCGCTGTTGGCATTAGAAGATGGTGAACGGAGCAATAACGATGAACTTCACGTCGCGCTCATCCTGGAACATGTTGCCGTAGCCACCGCCCCAGCTCGGAATGTCTGAATGGTTGTCGTACTGAGTGAAGTGCAGCTTAAACATGGTGCCCTTCGCACGACCATCCTGCAGGGTGTAGACCGCATCCAGGCTGTAAGAAGATTCTTCGATAGTCCGGTTTTTGTCGTAGTACGCATCCGGGTTAAGCTGCCAGGTTGATGGCTTAGCATCCCATGCGTAAACGTAGGACGCGCCTACCGCCCAGCCCGGCAGATTCCAGTTCTTCAGGTCATACATTGCGCCGAAGAAGACCGCCTTTTCACCGTTGGCGTTGAAGTCAGAACGGTTATCCCACCAGACATCCAGACGACCGTTTGAAGAGGCATAGGTTGGGGTCATACGCTGCAGGAAGTAACCCTGCTGGCCGTCCGCTTTAACCCAGGTCCCTTCCAGACGAAGGTCAACGACTTCTGCCACTTTGTAGCCAAAAGTCAACGCCTGCAACCAGGCAGTACCATCATAAATATCGTTCACGGTACGATCATCAACCTTGTCGCGTGCACCGTAGAACTGGTAGCTGGTGGTAAATGGGTTACCGCCTAAATCGAATTTGTAGCTGGCTTTTGCGAAGTACTGATCGACGTAACCTTCAGACTGACCAAATGCCGCTTCCAGCAACAGGTTATTTTTGAAGTCATATTTCGCGCCAATTGAGTGCAAGTAATCAACGCTGGTCTTTTTATCAGCCTGATAGAATTTATCGACTTCGGTATGCCACGGTGCTTTATATTCGTTAGCCCACATATAGGAGAAGCTCAGCGCGCCAGCATCACCATAGTCGAAGTTGGCACCGGCTTCAGCACCCTGATAGGTACCTGGCATAAAGCTCCAATGCGGTGCCAGCAGAGTCTGCCCGGTTGGTTGAATGTAACCGGCACGCGCCCAGGTTGGGCCGTATTTAAATTTAGCTGCTGCTTTATAAAGGCTAATCCCGCTCTTATCTCCGGAGTAATCCTCGTCATAGCCTTTATTTTTGGAAGAGAATGCGATTTCGTTTGGATGGCCGCTTTCGCTACTTTCGTTCATTTCAATAGCGGTAAATGCTGCGATATCAATACCAAACATATCGGCCGCATAACCGGACTGGAAGTCGAGGTTAGCGTTCCAGGTGGAGTGAGAAAGGTTGGTTTTGTATTTGTCATGATCGGTCACATCTTTACGGTCACGCTCACGCTGCCAGTAATAGATGCCGCCGGTTAAGGTTGAGTCATCAATAAATCCTTCGGCGTGTACCTGGGGAGCAACAACAAAACCCGACATTGCTGTGATACCGGCGATAGCCAGCGCCAGCGTACTACGTTTGCCACTAAACGTACGCATATGTTAATCCTCTTTGACGTATAAAATGCTGCCGACAAAAGCGGACAGCGAAAAAACAAAAAATAAAAAAAGTAGCGCTAAGAAAACCTCAGTGACTACAATGAATAGACTATTTTTCGCGACGCGAATTATCAATCTCTTTCTGTAACGAGTATGTAATAGTATGAGCAACCGCACATATTTCATTGCTTTCTGTTACATTTTCATTGGAAGATAAAAAAGCGTTGAAAAATGAAGAAAGCGCTTGTTTTCCATGGAGATGAAATCGGTTTCAGCCCATTTCACATTGAGGTAAGTTATTTAAACGCAAAAACATTCAGCTAAGCCATTATTACAAGCATGTAATTAATTCGCTCCGCAAATGGAGCTCGTTACACGGTTTTTTTGCGGAAAAAAACGCCGCATGAAGCGGCGTTTAGAGAGGATGTGTTGCGGCTTATTCGCCCGCTTTAGCCCACGTATCACGCAGACCAACGGTACGGTTAAACACCAGCTTTTCAGCCGTTGCATAACGGCTGTCCAAGCAGAAGTAACCTTCACGCTCGAACTGGAACGCTTTACCTGCAACCGCTGCCTGCAGCGACGGCTCACCGTAACCCTGCTTAATGACCAGCGATTCAGGGTTAATAACAGACAAGAAGTCTTCCGCCGCACCTGGATTTGGCACGCTAAACAGACGGTCGTACAGACGGATTTCAATCGGTAGCGCATGGGACGCGCTCACCCAGTGAATAACGCCTTTGACTTTACGACCATCGGCCGGGTCTTTGCTCAGGGTGTCGGCATCGTAGGTGCAGAAAATGGTGGTGATATTTCCTTCCGCATCTTTCTCCACACGTTCGGCTTTGATCACATAAGCATTACGCAGGCGTACTTCTTTGCCCATCACCAGACGCTTGTACTGCTTGTTCGCTTCTTCACGGAAGTCTGCGCGATCGATCCAAATTTCACCGCTAAATGGCACTTCGCGGCTGCCCATTTCCGGTTTGTTCGGATGGTTAGGCATGGTGACCAATTCGCTTTCGCCCTGCGGATAGTTTTCGATAACCAGTTTAACCGGGTCGATAACCGCCATCGCGCGCGGGGCGTTTTCGTTCAGATCTTCGCGGATACAGGATTCCAGAGAAGCGATCTCAATGGTGTTGTCTTGCTTGGTCACGCCAATGCGTTTGCAGAACTCACGGATCGCGGCAGCGGTGTAACCGCGACGACGCAGGCCAGAAATCGTCGGCATACGCGGATCGTCCCAGCCTTCAACGTGCTTGTCGGTCACCAGCAGGTTCAGCTTGCGCTTGGACATCACGGTATATTCCAGATTCAGGCGCGAGAATTCGTACTGACGCGGATGAACCGGAATGGTGATGTTGTCCAGCACCCAGTCGTACAGACGACGGTTATCCTGGAACTCAAGCGTACACAGGGAATGCGTAATGCCTTCCAGCGCATCGCTGATGCAGTGGGTAAAGTCGTACATCGGGTAGATGCACCACTTGTTGCCGGTCTGGTGGTGTTCGGCGAACTTAATGCGGTACAGCACCGGATCGCGCATCACGATAAACGGCGACGCCATGTCGATTTTCGCACGCAGGCACGCTTTACCTTCTTCAAAACCACCGGCACGCATTTTTTCGAACAGCGCCAGGTTCTCTTCGACGCTACGATCGCGGTACGGGCTGTTTTTGCCTGGCTGAGTCAGCGTGCCGCGGTATTCGCGGATTTCGTCCGCTGACAGTTCGTCAACGTACGCCAGTCCTTTATTAATAAGCTCTACCGCATAGGCGTGAAGCTGATCGAAGTAATCCGAAGAGTAGCGAATATCGCCAGTCCAGTGGAAACCTAACCATTCAACGTCGTTTTTAATCGACTCAACGTACTCGATATCTTCTTTAACCGGGTTCGTATCATCAAAACGCAGGTTGCACTGGCCCTGGTAATCTTGCGCAATGCCAAAGTTCAGACAAATGGATTTCGCGTGGCCAATGTGCAGATAGCCATTTGGCTCCGGCGGAAAACGGGTATGGATAGTGGTGTGCTTACCACTGGCCAGATCTTCATCGATGATCTGACGAATAAAGTTACTCGGGCGGGCTTCAGCCTCACTCATCGTGGATTCCTCAAAGCGTAAACAACGTATAACGGAGTATGATCTTATAAGCGACGTCAGGAGACAACTATTAGTTGCACAAAAAAGGTGTTTCAACAGGATATATGAGGGCATTTGCTGCAAAAAAAAGCGGCGGAGGAATATCCCCCGCCGCTTAAGGCACTTAACTCACTTTACTCAGGAGCAGTTATTTACCTTTAATCTCATATAGTGGTGTTTGACCGGCAACCACATGACCTTCGGCTTTAATAACCAGAGCGCCGAAATCATCGCTGTTGCTGCACACAACCGGGCTTATCATGGAACGTGCGTTAGCGTTCAGGAACTCCAGATCCATTTCCAGAATCGGTTGGCCTGCAGTAACTTCCGCACCTTCTTCGACCAGACGCTTGAAGCCTTTGCCTTCCAGCGCTACGGTGTCGATGCCCATATGGACCACGATTTCCGCGCCTTTAACCGTTTCCAGGCAGAACGCATGGTTAGTGTTGAAGATTTTCACGATGGTGCCCGCAGCCGGAGCAACCACGATTTTATCCGTTGGTTTCACTGCCACGCCGTCGCCTACAGCTTTACTGGCGAAGGCTTCATCAGGAACCTGTTCCAGCGCAACTACGTCACCAGTAATCGGAGAAACCAGCGCTTCAACGGTGACTGCATTCGCTACAGCCTGCGGTTTTGCTACTGGGGCCGCTGCTGCTGGCGCACTTTCACCAGATGCTGCTGCCACCGGGCCACGCGCGACAACTTTCTTCATTTCGTCGCCGATGGATTCGGCTTTCGCACCCACGATGACCTGGATAGTTTGCTTGTTCAGCTTAACTACTCCAGATGCACCTAAACGCTTACACATCGCATCGTTTACGCGACCGGAGTCGGCAACAGTCAGACGCAGACGAGTGATACAGGCATCAATCGCTTTCAGGTTATCAGTACCGCCAACCGCTGCAATGTAGTTGGTTGCCAGTTGAGCCAAACCTTCTTCAGTGTTGCTGTTGGCTTCTTCAGTAACGATATCGTCTTCTTTATCTTCGCGGCCCGGCGTTTTCAGGTTAAACATACGAATAACCGCGCTGAACAGCACAAAGTAGATAACGAAGAACACCAGCCCCATCACCACCAGCATCCAGACGTTCTGGCTTGCTGCCGGCAGGTTGTACATCAACACGTAGTCGATAGCACCTGCGGAGAAGGAGAAGCCTGCGTGGATCCCCAGCAGTGTTGCAACGAACAGGCTGATACCCGTTAACAGTGCGTGCAGGAGGTACAGCAGTGGAGCCAGGAACATGAACAGGAATTCCAGCGGCTCGGTAACACCGGTCAGGAACGCGGTGATCGCAACGGACAACAGCATACCGCCAACCATCGGACGACGTGCTTTAGGAGCCGCGAAGTACATCGCCAGCGCCGCACCCGGCAGACCAAACATCATGATTGGGAAGAAGCCAGACATGAACATACCCGCAGTGCCGTCACCCGCGTAGAAGCGGTTGATGTCACCGTGGAATACGGTACCTGCAGCGTTAGTAAATTCGCCAATCTGGAACCATGCGATGGTGTTCAGCACCTGATGCAGACCGGTTGGGATCAGCAGACGGTTGATGAAACCAAAGATACCGGAACCCAGCGCACCAGCGCCCACGATCCACTCACCACCCGCATGGATGGCATTCTGTACCGGCGGCCATACGTAACCGAAGATAGCAGCCAGCACCAGACAGAAGAAACCAGTGGCGATCGGCACAAAGCGTTTGCCGCCAAAGAAGCTCAGGAAGTCAGGCAGTTTGATACCAGACCAGCGGTTATACACGGCACCGCCGACCAGACCGGTGATGATACCAGCCAGCACGCCCATATTGATTGCAGGGTTAATGGTAACCATTGCTTTGGTCAATATGAAATAACCGACCGCACCTGCCAGCGCTGCCGCACCTGCGCTGTCTTTTGACCAGCTGGAAGCAACACCGATCGCAAAAATTAACGCGAGGTTATCAAAGATGGCCCCACCCGCTTGCGCGATGAAGGGTACGTTAAGTAAATCTGGTTGGCCGAATCGCAGCAGCAGTGCCGCGACTGGCAGCACAGCGATGGGGAGCTGTAACGCCCTACCCAGCCGCTGGAAAAAACCTAAAATATTCATTTTATTCCCCCTACGAGACCCCGATTAGGCTTCTTTGAAGCCATATTTTTATTGTGCGACCATTCCTGACAGCAAGATTCTGGAACAACGATATTAACCATTCATCTACATTCAGAGTGTGTGAAAAATTAATTCGTATCGCAAATTAAACGCGTGTTTTTTGTGATTCCAGTCACCAAATATCGTTATTAACCCTCCCTTTCACTGGCTAACTACGAAAACTTATTTTATCATTCAAAAAATCGAAACGGATTGATCCTTACCGATGCAAAACCAGGTTACGCTTATTACTGCACAGAGACTCAATCCGCCAATTGCTTACATTTACTTTTGAGGTGAAGAATGAGACTGATCCCCCTGAATACCGCTGAACAAGTCGGCAAATGGGCTGCTCGCCATATCGTTAACCGTATTAACGCGTTCAAACCAACGGCAGATCGTCCGTTCGTTCTGGGCCTGCCGACTGGCGGTACTCCGCTGACAGCTTATAAAGCATTGGTTGAAATGCACAAAGCGGGCCAGGTGAGCTTCAAGCATGTTGTTACTTTCAACATGGACGAATATGTTGGCCTGCCGAAAGAGCATCCGGAAAGCTACCACAGCTTTATGCACCGCAATTTCTTTGATCACGTTGATATTCCAGCAGAAAATATCAACCTCCTCAATGGTAACGCGCCGGATATTGATGCAGAATGCCGTCAGTATGAAGAAAAAATCCGTTCTTACGGTAAAATCCACCTGTTTATGGGCGGTGTAGGTAACGATGGTCACATCGCGTTCAACGAACCAGCTTCCTCTTTGGCTTCCCGTACCCGCATCAAAACGCTGACTCACGACACACGTGTTGCTAACTCACGCTTCTTTGACGGCGACGTAAGCCAGGTGCCTAAATATGCGCTGACCGTTGGCGTGGGTACCCTGCTGGATGCTGAAGAAGTGATGATCCTGGTTCTGGGCCACCAGAAAGCACAGGCGCTGCAAGCCGCCGTTGAAGGCAACGTTAACCACATGTGGACCATCAGCTGCCTGCAGTTGCATCCAAAAGCCGTTGTGGTCTGCGATGAGCCTTCCACCATGGAACTGAAAGTGAAGACGCTGAAATACTTCAACGAGTTAGAAGCGGAAAATATTAAAGGTCTGTAATTGATGTCTCCGCCCTGTCGATAAGTTGCAGGGCGGCATTTTTTTGAAATCGGGGGTCGGAATGTATGCTTTAACCCAGGGCCGGATCTTTACCGGTCACGAAATTCTTGATGACCATGCGATTGTTGTCGCCAATGGCCTGATCGACAGCGTTTGCCCACTGGCTGAATTACCGTCAGGGATTGAACAGCGCTCACTGAATGGGGCCATTGTTTCCCCCGGTTTTATTGATGTACAGCTGAACGGCTGCGGCGGTGTGCAGTTTAATGATACGGCAGAAGCCGTGACCGTTGAAACGCTGGAAATCATGCAGAAAGCCAATGAAAAATCTGGCTGCACCAACTATCTGCCAACGCTTATCACCACCAGCGATGACCTGATGAAACAGGGTGTTCGCGTGATGCGTGAATACCTGGCGAAACACCCGAATCAGGCATTAGGACTTCATCTTGAAGGACCGTGGCTGAACCTGGTGAAAAAAGGTACCCATAATCCGGGATTTGTCCGTCAGCCGGACGCTGCACTGGTTGATTTCCTGTGCGATAATGCGGATGTGATCACCAAAGTCACACTGGCACCAGAAATGGTCCCGGTAGAGGTCATCACCAAACTGGTGAATGCGGGTATCGTGGTTTCTGCGGGTCACTCCAATGCAACGGTAAAAGAAGCAAAAATTGGCTTCCGCGCAGGCATCACCTTTGCGACACATCTGTTCAACGCGATGCCGTACATTACCGGCCGTGAGCCCGGTCTGGCGGGCGCTATTTTGGATGAAGCCGATATCTACTGCGGTATCATCGCCGATGGCCTGCACGTTGACTACGTTAACATTCGTAATGCCAAACGCCTGAAAGGCGACAAGCTGTGCCTGGTCACCGATGCGACCGCGCCGGCAGGTGCAAACATTGAACAGTTCATTTTCGCTGGTAAAACAATATACTACCGCAATGGACTGTGTGTTGATGAGAACGGTACGTTGAGCGGTTCATCATTAACCATGATTGAAGGCGTACGCAATCTGGTCGAGCATGCAAATATCGCCCTCGACGAAGTCTTACGCATGGCAACGCTCTACCCTGCTCGCGCCATCGGCGTCGACAAACAACTCGGCAGCATCGCGCCAGGCAAAGTAGCCAACCTGACTGCGTTCACGCACGACTTTAAAATCATCAAGACCATCGTTAATGGCAACGAGGTCGTTACTGAGTAAGAGAAAGAATGACACCAGGCGGACAAGCTCAAATAGGTAATGTTGATCTCGTAAAACAGCTTAACAGCGCGGCGGTTTATCGCCTGATTGACCAGCATGGGCCAATCTCGCGAATTCAAATTGCCGAGCAAAGCCAGCTTGCCCCCGCCAGCGTAACCAAAATTACGCGTCAGTTGATCGAACGCGGGCTGATCAAAGAAGTCGATCAGCAGGCCTCCACCGGGGGCCGCCGCGCTATCTCTATCGTCACAGAAACCCGCAATTTCCACGCCATCGGCGTACGCCTGGGTCGCCACGACACAACGCTCACGCTCTATGATATGAGCAGTAAAGTGGTTGCTGAAGAGCATTACCCTCTCCCGGAGCGCACCCAGGAAACGCTGGAATATGCTCTGCTCAACACCATTGCCATCTTTATTGAGAACTGCCAGCGGAAAATCCGTGAGCTGATCGCAATTTCTGTCATCTTGCCAGGCCTTGTCGATCCTGAAAGCGGCGTCATCCGCTATATGCCGCACATTCAGGTCGAAAACTGGGGGCTGGTCGAAGCGCTCGAAAAACGCTTCAAGGTTACCTGCTTTGTCGGTCACGATATCCGCAGTCTGGCGCTGGCCGAGCACTATTTCGGGGCAAGCCAGGATTGCGAAGACTCCATTTTGGTGCGTGTGCACCGCGGAACCGGGGCGGGAATTATTTCTAATGGCCGAATTTTTATCGGTCGCAATGGTAACGTGGGTGAGATTGGTCATATTCAGGTAGAGCCGCTGGGTGAGCGCTGTCACTGCGGTAACTTCGGCTGTCTGGAAACCATTGCCGCCAATGCCTCCATCGAACACCGCGTGCAGAACTTATTGAAACAGGGTTATCCAAGCCGGCTCACGCTGGATGATTGCAGCATCAAAGCTATCTGTAAGGCGGCAAATAAAGGCGATAACCTGGCAGCAGAAGTCATTGAGCACGTTGGTCGCCACCTGGGTAAAACCATCGCCATCGCTATCAACCTGTTTAACCCACAAAAAATCGTCATTGCGGGCGAAATTACCGAGGCTGATAAAGTGCTGCTGCCTGCAATAGAAAGCTGTATCAACACGCAGGCGTTGAAAGCGTTTCGCCACAATTTACCGGTGGTTCGTTCCACGCTGGATCACCGCTCTGCCATTGGCGCCTTTGCGTTGGTGAAGCGTGCGATGCTCAACGGTACACTGCTGCAACGTTTGCTGGAAAACTAATACACGTCATCCTTCGAGCTGCCTCTGCGTTAGCTGCATCTGCTCACCCCGGTCACTTACTTCAGTAAGCTCCAGGGGTTCGCAGACTTGCCGCCTTGATGCAACTCGAATGATGTAGTGTATTTTGTGTATAGTAATGCCTTCTTTTTTTAATGTCGGATTGTCCATGGCCATTAAGAATGTAATTTGTGATATCGACGGCGTGCTGATGCACGACAATGTTGCCGTACCAGGTGCGGCAGAATTTCTGACTGGGATCCTGGAAAAAGGCCTGCCGTTAGTCCTGCTGACTAACTACCCTTCGCAGACCGGGCAAGATCTGGCAAACCGCTTCGCCACCGCGGGTGTGAATGTCCCTGATAGCGTCTTTTATACTTCCGCGATGGCTACCGCTGATTTCCTTCGTCGCCAGGAAGGAAAAAAGGCCTATGTGGTGGGTGAAGGCGCGTTAATTCACGAACTGTACAAAGCTGGATTTACCATTACCGACGTGAACCCCGATTTTGTGATTGTTGGCGAGACACGTTCCTATAACTGGGACATGATGCATAAAGCAGCATATTTTGTCGCCAACGGCGCGCGTTTTATCGCCACTAACCCGGATACCCACGGTCGCGGCTTTTATCCCGCCTGTGGAGCACTCTGTGCCGGTATTGAGAAAATCTCAGGTCGTAAACCGTTTTATGTCGGCAAACCCAGCCCGTGGATTATTCGCGCGGCTCTCAACAAAATGCAGGCGCACTCGGAAGAAACCGTTATCGTTGGCGACAACCTGCGTACCGATATTCTGGCTGGTTTTCAGGCGGGTCTGGAAACTATCCTGGTACTGTCTGGCGTATCCAAGCTTGATGATATTGACAACATGCCGTTCAGACCAAGCTGGATTTACCCATCCGTTGCTGAAATAGACGTCATTTAATCTCTTTAGCCGGATAACAACATCTGTAAGTTATCCGGCCTGAAAAATACATCCATTCAATAAAATCACCACTTCACTGTTGATTCATCAATAATTGCGCTCATTACATAATCTTTTTTCACCAATCCACAATGACTATTGCGTTTTTTATTTTCTGACCCGTAATTCGCTTGCGCCCTCTCCAGCTTTGCGGCATTTTCTTTATCAAGCAAACATAAAAAGCATCACGCAACAGGTTAACGGAGAAGGTTATGTGTTCTATTTTTGGCGTATTCGATATTAAAACTGACGCAGTTGAACTGCGTAAAAAAGCCCTGGAACTGTCTCGTCTGATGCGCCACCGCGGCCCGGACTGGTCAGGTATTTACGCCTGTGATAACGCCATTCTGGCGCACGAACGTCTGTCCATCGTCGACGTCAATGCCGGTGCTCAGCCGCTGTACAACATGAAGAAGACACATATCCTGGCGGTTAACGGTGAAATTTATAACCACCAGACACTGCGTGCTGAATACGGCGATCGCTACCAGTTCCAGACCGGTTCCGACTGCGAAGTTATCCTCGCGCTGTATCAGGAAAAAGGACCCGCTTTCCTCGATGACCTGCAAGGGATGTTCGCTTTTGCCCTGTACGACAGCGAGCAGGACGCCTACCTGATCGGTCGTGATCATATCGGGATCATCCCGCTGTATATGGGTTACGACGAGCACGGTAACTTCTACGTTGCGTCTGAAATGAAAGCGCTGGTTCCTGTCTGCCGCACAATCAAAGAATTCCCGGCCGGTAGCTATTTGTGGAGTAAAGACGGTGAAATTCGTCAGTACTACCAGCGCGACTGGTTTGAATACGATGCCGTCAAAGACAACGTTACCGATAAAAACGAGCTGCGCCAGGCGCTGGAAGATGCGGTGAAAAGTCACCTGATGTCAGATGTTCCTTATGGAGTTCTGTTGTCCGGTGGTCTGGATTCATCCGTCATTTCCGCGATCACTAAAAAATACGCGGCACGCCGTGTTGAAGATCAGGAACGTAGCGAAGCCTGGTGGCCACAGCTGCACTCCTTCGCCGTCGGCCTGGAAGGCGCTCCGGATCTAAAAGCTGCGCAAGAGGTGGCGAACCATCTGGGGACCGTGCACCATGAGATCCACTTCACCGTGCAAGAAGGTCTGGATGCGATCCGCGACGTGATTTACCACATCGAAACTTACGATGTCACGACGATTCGCGCCTCGACGCCAATGTACTTAATGTCGCGTAAAATTAAAGCGATGGGCATTAAAATGGTGTTGTCGGGTGAAGGTTCGGACGAGGTGTTTGGCGGCTACCTCTATTTCCACAAGGCGCCAGATGCAAAAGAACTGCACGAAGAAACTGTACGCAAGCTGCAAGCGCTGCATATGTTCGACTGCGCCCGTGCCAACAAAGCCATGTCGGCCTGGGGTGTAGAAGCTCGCGTGCCCTTCCTGGATAAGAAATTCCTTGATGTGGCGATGCGCATCAACCCGCAGGACAAAATGTGCGGCAACGGCAAAATGGAAAAACACGTTCTGCGCGAATGTTTTGAGTCCTACCTGCCGGCAAGCGTCGCATGGCGTCAGAAAGAACAGTTCTCTGACGGTGTCGGTTACAGCTGGATTGACACCCTGAAAGAGGTGGCTGCAGAACAAGTTTCTGACCAACAACTGGAAACTGCCAGCTTCCGTTTTCCGTACAACACGCCATCGTCAAAAGAAGCGTATTTGTACCGTGAGATTTTCGAAGAGTTGTTCCCGGTAGCAAGCGCTGCCGAATGTGTGCCTGGCGGGCCGTCGGTTGCCTGTTCTTCTGCCAAGGCGATCGAATGGGATGAGGCGTTTAAAACCATGAACGATCCGTCTGGCCGTGCCGTTGGCGTACACCAGTCTGCTTATAAATAAGTTAATCCTTAGATAAGAGCCCTGCGGGGCTCTTTTTTTATGTTTGTTTTCTGTGCAAAAAAACAATTAATAACTAATAATTGCCGAATATTGCGTCATGCTGTTCGCAACCTAACCAAACAGTCACATTCCAGCTATTTTCAATGAAAAAGGGGTTGACGCTTCAAGGCTCAATACGCATAATGCGCCCCGCAACGCCGATAAGGTTACGCGAAAAAAAGATGGCTACGTAGCTCAGCTGGTTAGAGCACATCACTCATAATGATGGGGTCACAGGTTCGAATCCCGTCGTAGCCACCATCTTTTTTGCGGGAGTGGCGAAATTGGTAGACGCACCAGATTTAGGTTCTGGCGCCGCAAGGTGTGCGAGTTCAAGTCTCGCCTCCCGCACCATTCACCCGTAAGCGTTGCACGGATGGGGTATCGCCAAGCGGTAAGGCACCGGTTTTTGATACCGGCATTCCCTGGTTCGAATCCAGGTACCCCAGCCATTTTTTCTTCGATATAGCGGTTCACCGCAACGGTCATTGGGGTATCGCCAAGCGGTAAGGCACCGGTTTTTGATACCGGCATTCCCTGGTTCGAATCCAGGTACCCCAGCCATCGAAGAAAATGTTAGTATTTGGCTACGTAGCTCAGCTGGTTAGAGCACATCACTCATAATGATGGGGTCACAGGTTCGAATCCCGTCGTAGCCACCATATTAAGGACGTATCGACTCGTTCGGTAAATCCAAAAAATTGTTGGGGTATCGCCAAGCGGTAAGGCTCTGGTTTCTGATACCAGCATTCCGAGGTTCGAATCCTCGTACCCCAGCCAATTTCAAAAAGTCGTCCACTCTGTGGGTGCACCCGTTGGGGTATCGCCAAGCGGTAAGGCTCTGGTTTCTGATACCAGCATTCCGAGGTTCGAATCCTCGTACCCCAGCCATATTAAAAAAGCTCGCTTCGGCGAGCTTTTTGCTTTTCTGACGCCGGATGACGGCAAGCTTTACCCGGCCTACATGAGCTGTAGGCCTGATAAACGTAGCGCCATCAGGCACCACTCGAGCTACAACCCTAACGCATACTTCAGTGCCTGACGTTTCAGTACTCCAGCGCGCTCTGCGGCCATGAGCCCGAGATTACGCATGATGCGCAGCGGCTGCAGGTTATTGCTAAATCCAGCATAGAACAGATCCATACCGCTTTGCATGATGAAATTGTCAGTCATACGGCGATTCTGATAGCGCTTGAGCACCGGCTGACTGGCCCAGGATTCACCGTAGCTGCGCGCGTTCACCAGCACATCAATCAACGCATCAACATCACGAAAGCCCAGATTGACGCCCTGCCCCGCCAGCGGATGAATGGTATGCGCGGCATCACCTACCAGCGCCAGCCCCGGTTGCACATATTGCAGCGCATGACGACGCGTAAGCGGGAACGCCCCCGCAGCCACTGGCATCACCTTACCGAGTCGCGATGGAAAATGTTTAGCAATCTCCGTCTGCAATTGCGGCATATTCAGCGCTTGCAATTGGCGGATGCGAGCCGGTGAGTCGTACCACACCAACGAGGCCCAGTTATCAAACAGCGGTAAAAACGCGCGCGGGCCGTCAGGCGTAAATTGCTGCCAGGTGCTGTCTCCCGGTGAGTTTTCGCATTGCACGGTTATCAACATACAGGACTGCGCGTACTGCCAGGCATGGATACCAATCCCGGCCATTTTTCGCACCTGAGAGTTGGCACCATCGGCGCCGATGACCAGCTTCGCGCTGATGGTTTCGCCGCCTGCCAGCTCAAGCTCATGTCGATCGTTATGTTGATGCAAAGAAATCAGGGACGCCGGTACGCGCAGCGTGACTTTAGGGTGAGCTTCCAGAGCCTGCCAGAGCGCCTGTTGCAGGACCGTGTTTTCCACCATATAGCCCAACAGAGGCAGCTTAAGCTCGGCGGCATCAAACATCACATGGGCATTTTCCCACTCCCACGTTTCCAGTCGACGATAAGGATGGCTGCGCATCCCCTGCACCGTATCCCAGACGCCCAGCCCTTTTAGCAACGACACCGATGCGGAACTTATGGCAGAAATTCTGACATCAGGCTGTCCGTCAGCCACAAACGGCGCGGGAACGGCATGCTCAATGACCGTTACCGTAAATCCATGCTGCGCCAGTCCAAGCGCCAGCGCGCCGCCGACCATCCCCCCGCCGACAATGGCAATTTCCGTTGGTTGATTTGTCATGGTCAATTATCCAGTTACATGTATTGTGTAAGTTTACAGGATTTTTTACCCCTTGAGGCTGACATCCGTCATACTGGTCACAACCGCGCCAAAGCAGTACACTATGCGCCCTGCATTTCAGCCACAATTTCGCAAGAGCAAGTCGATGACCAAAAAACTCCATATTAAAACCTGGGGCTGTCAGATGAACGAATACGATTCATCGAAGATGGCCGATCTGCTGGATGCCACTCATGGGTATCAACTGACTGACGTGGCGGAAGAAGCGGATGTGCTGCTGCTGAATACCTGCTCAATCCGTGAGAAGGCTCAGGAAAAAGTGTTCCATCAACTGGGCCGCTGGAAACTGTTAAAAGAGAAAAATCCCAAGCTCATCATTGGGGTCGGTGGCTGTGTTGCGTCTCAGGAAGGCGATCATATTCGCCAGCGCGCGCATTACGTCGATATTATTTTTGGGCCGCAAACGCTGCACCGCCTGCCTGAAATGATCAACAAAGTGCGTGGAAGCACGACCCGTAGCCCGGTGGTTGATATCAGTTTCCCGGAGATCGAAAAGTTCGACCGCCTGCCGGAACCGCGTGCTGAAGGTCCAAGCGCGTTTGTGTCCATCATGGAAGGTTGTAATAAATATTGTACTTACTGCGTGGTGCCCTACACCCGCGGTGAGGAAGTCAGCCGTCCGGCGGATGATATTCTGTTTGAAATCGCCCAGCTTGCAGCCCAAGGCGTGCGTGAAGTGAACCTGCTGGGGCAAAACGTGAACGCCTGGCGTGGTGAGAACTACGACGGCACGATCGGATCTTTTGCCGATCTGTTACGTCTGGTCGCAGCGATCGACGGTATTGATCGTATCCGCTTCACCACCAGCCATCCGATCGAATTCACCGATGATATCGTTGAAGTTTATCGCGATACGCCAGAGCTGGTGAGCTTCCTGCATCTGCCGGTACAGAGCGGTTCAGACCGCGTACTGAACCTGATGGGGCGTACCCATACCGCGCTGGAATACAAAGCGATCATCCGCAAACTGCGCGCTGCGCGTCCGGATATCCAGATTAGCTCCGACTTCATCGTTGGCTTCCCGGGTGAGACCACGCAGGATTTCGAGCAGACCATGAAGCTGATTGCTGACGTCAATTTTGACATGAGCTACAGCTTTATTTTCTCTGCGCGTCCTGGCACCCCTGCCGCCGATATGGTTGACGACGTACCGGAAGAAGAGAAGAAACAGCGTCTGTACATTCTACAGGAGCGTATCAACCAGCAAGCTATGGCCTGGAGCCGCCGTATGGTCGGCACGACCCAGCGCATTCTGGTTGAAGGCACATCGCGTAAGAGCATCATGGAACTGTCAGGCCGTACCGAAAATAACCGTGTGGTGAACTTTGAAGGCAACCCGGATATGGTCGGTAAGTTCGTGGACGTAGAAATTACCGATGTCTGGACTAACTCCCTGCGCGGTAAAGTGGTGCGTACCGAGGACGAAATGGGCCTGCGCATCGCAGAATCCCCTGAGTCGGTTATTGCGCGTACGCGCAAAGAAAACGATCTGGGCGTCGGTATTTATCAGCCTTAATCCTGCTGAAAAACGTAAACAAGGCCCGATGGCACTATGCTTATCGGGCCAACACTCCCAGGCTCGCTGCTCCAGCGGGCCTTGTAATCAGCCCTGTCATCCCCATATTTATTGCAATGCTTGCGCCTTTCCCCCATGGCGTGAATAATTTCCTTAGATGCCGGTAAATGTTCAGCGTCCGGCGAGACATGCATAAGAGGAACAGTTTGAACATAGACACTCGCGAAATCACCCTTGAACCCGCAGACAACGCCCGCCTGTTGAGCCTTTGCGGCCCCTTTGATGACAACATCAAACAGCTGGAACGTCGCCTCGGCATCGAAATTAACCGCCGTGACAACCACTTTAAGCTGACCGGTCGCCCCATTTGCGTCACCGCGGCGGCAGATATTTTACGTAGCCTGTACGTCGATACCGCCCCAATGCGCGGTCAGACGCAGGACATCGAGCCTGAACAAATTCATCTGGCGATCAAAGAAGCGCGTGTGCTTGAGCAAAGCGCAGACAGCGTGCCTGAATTTGGCAAAGCGGTGAACATCAAAACCAAGCGTGGAGTAATTAAGCCGCGTACACCGAACCAGGCACAGTACATTGCGAATATCCTCGACCACGACATCACCTTTGGCGTTGGCCCTGCGGGTACGGGTAAAACGTATCTCGCCGTTGCCGCTGCGGTCGATGCGCTTGAGCGTCAGGAGATCCGTCGCATTCTGCTGACCCGTCCGGCAGTGGAAGCGGGCGAAAAACTGGGATTCCTGCCAGGAGATCTCAGCCAGAAAGTCGATCCGTATTTACGACCGCTGTATGACGCGCTGTTCGAAATGCTCGGTTTTGAAAAGGTTGAAAAGCTGATTGAGCGTAACGTCATTGAAGTTGCGCCGCTGGCTTATATGCGCGGTCGTACGTTAAACGATGCGTTCATCATTCTTGATGAAAGCCAGAACACTACCATCGAACAGATGAAAATGTTCCTGACCCGTATCGGCTTTAACTCTAAAGCGGTCATCACAGGTGATATCACCCAGATTGACCTGCCGCGTAGCACCAAATCTGGTCTGCGTCATGCCATTGAAGTACTGGCTGAAGTCGACGAAATTAGTTTTAATTTCTTCCATAGCGAAGACGTGGTTCGCCACCCGGTGGTTGCCCGTATCGTCACGGCGTATGAAGCCTGGGAAGAAGCAGAACAGAAACGCAAAGCCGAGCAGGCTGCAGAACGCAAGCGCGAAGCTCAGGAGCAGGAACAAAAATGAGTCAGGTTATCCTCGATTTACAGCTGGCATGTGAAGACGAATCCGGTCTGCCAACAGAAAGTCAGTTTCAGGGCTGGCTGGATGCGGTGATCCCGCAGTTTCAGGAAGAGTCTGAAGTGACGATTCGTCTGGTCGATGACGCGGAAAGCCACGACCTGAACCTGACCTATCGCGGGAAAGACAAATCCACCAACGTGCTCTCTTTCCCGTTTGAGGCTCCGCCGGGCATCGAGATGCCGCTGCTGGGCGATTTGATCATCTGCCGTCAGGTGGTTGAGAAAGAAGCGCAGGAGCAAGGCAAACCGCTTGAGGCCCACTGGGCGCACATGGTGGTGCACGGTAGCCTACATTTACTCGGCTACGACCATATTGAAGACGATGAAGCGGAAGAGATGGAATCCCTCGAAACAGAGATTATGCTTGCTCTGGGCTATGAGGATCCGTACATTGCCGAGAAAGAGTAAGCATTTCGACATCTTGTAGGCCTGATAAGGCCTACCTGGTTTGAAGTACAATGAAGAGATATGCCGTCAACAGCTGAGTAAACGCATGACGCGCTTTGTATTAACTAACATGAGAACCCATACGACGCCATGAGCGACGACAATTCACACAGTAGTGACACCTTAAACAGCAAAAAGGGATTTTTTTCCCTGTTACTGAGCCAACTTTTCCACGGTGAACCGAAAAACCGCGACGAACTGTTGGAGCTGATCCGTGATTCCGGGCAAAACGACCTTATCGATGAAGATACGCGCGATATGCTCGAAGGGGTAATGGATATTGCGGACCAACGTGTTCGCGACATCATGATCCCTCGCTCCCAGATGATTACCCTGAAACGCAACCAAACTCTGGACGAATGCCTTGATGTCATTATCGAGTCTGCCCACTCGCGTTTCCCGGTAATTAGCGAAGACAAGGATCACATTGAAGGGATTCTGATGGCCAAAGATCTGCTGCCGTTTATGCGTAGCGATGCCGAAGCCTTCAGCATGGAGAAAGTGTTACGCCAGGCGGTTGTCGTCCCTGAAAGCAAGCGGGTTGACCGCATGCTGAAAGAGTTCCGCTCCCAGCGTTATCATATGGCTATCGTCATCGACGAGTTTGGCGGTGTCTCAGGTCTGGTGACCATTGAGGACATCCTTGAACTGATTGTCGGTGAAATTGAAGACGAGTACGACGAAGAAGACGATATTGATTTCCGTCAGCTCAGTCGCCACACCTGGACTATTCGTGCGCTGGCGCCGATTGAAGACTTCAACGAAGCTTTCGGCACGCATTTCAGCGATGAAGAAGTGGATACCATTGGCGGGTTGGTCATGCAGGCCTTCGGTCATCTGCCCGCGCGTGGAGAGACCATCGACATTGATGGTTACCAGTTCAAAGTGGCAATGGCCGATAGCCGTCGTATTATTCAGGTTCATGTCAGAATTCCGGACGACTCACCCCAGCCCAAACTGGACGAATAAACCCGAAACTGGATCTAAGACTACATGGCATTTGCCCCATTAATTGAACGCCAGCGCATTCGCCTGCTGCTGGCGTTATTATTCGGTGCCTGCGGGACACTGGCTTTCTCACCGTATGACATCTGGCCCGCTGCGATTGTTTCGCTGATGGGTCTGCAGGCTCTCACCTTCAACCGTCGTCCGCTCCAGTCTGCCGCTATCGGCTACTTCTGGGGACTGGGACTGTTTGGCTCAGGCATCAACTGGGTTTACGTCAGTATCGCGCAGTTTGGCGGTATGCCGGGCCCCGTTAACGTCTTCCTCGTGGTTCTGCTTGCTGCTTACCTTTCCCTCTACACCGGCCTGTTTGCCGGCGTTTTGGCGCGTCTGTGGCCGAAAACTACCTGGACACGCGTAGCGATTGCCGCGCCGGTAGTCTGGCAAATCACTGAATTTCTACGCGGCTGGGTACTGACCGGTTTTCCGTGGCTGCAGTTCGGCTACAGCCAGATCGACGGTCCGTTAAAAGGGCTGGCGCCGGTAATGGGCGTTGAGGCGATTAACTTCCTGCTGATGATGGTTAGTGGCCTGCTGGCACTTGCGCTGGTAACGCGTAACTGGAAGCCGCTGGCTGCCGCCGCAGTTCTTTTCGCTCTGCCCTTTCCGCTACGTTATATTCAGTGGTACACGCTGGAGCCGGAAAAAACCACCCAGGTCTCGATGGTGCAGGGTGACATCCCGCAGTCGCTCAAATGGGATGAAGGCCAGTTACTCAACACCCTGAAGATTTATCTCGACGCCACCCAGCCTGAGATGGGCAAATCACAGCTCATCATCTGGCCAGAATCCGCTATTCCTGACCTGGAAATTAACCAGCAGCGTTTTCTGAGTATGATGGATGACCTGCTGAAATCGAAAAACAGCACGCTGATTACCGGTATTGTAGACGCGCGTCTGAACAAGCAGAATCGTTACGACACTTACAACACCATCATCACACTGGGTAAAGACAGCCCATACAGCTACGACTCCAGCAACCGCTACAACAAAAACCATCTGGTACCGTTTGGCGAGTTTGTCCCGCTGGAATCTATCCTGCGCCCGCTAGCGCCATTCTTTGACCTGCCAATGTCTTCGTTCAGCCGCGGTCCTTATGTACAGCCACAGTTGCATGCACACGGGTTTAAGCTGACCGCTGCCATCTGCTACGAAATCATTCTTGGCGAACAGGTACGGGATAACTTCCGCCCGGATACGGACTACCTGCTGACTATCTCCAACGATGCATGGTTTGGTAAATCTATTGGCCCGTGGCAGCACTTCCAGATGGCGCGTATGCGTTCCCTGGAGCTGGCGCGACCTCTGCTGCGTAGCACCAACAACGGTATTACGGCGGTGATTGGTCCGCAGGGCGAAGTGCAGGCGATGATCCCGCAGTTTACCCGCCAGGTGCTGACCACCAGCGTGACGCCAACGACGGGCTTAACCCCTTATGCCCGTACCGGAAACTGGCCGCTCTGGCTGCTAACCGCGCTGTTTGGCTTTGGCGCAGTGGTAATGAGTCTGCGCCAACGTCGTAAATAAACCAGTACCCCATCAAATGTAGGCCGGATAAGGCGGTACGCCGCCATCCGGCAGTTGTGCCGCATCGTGCCTGATGGCGCTACGCTTATCAGGCCTACTCCCCCCTTCCTCTCTTCCAATGCCCATTCTGGCACGTCTATTGCTTTGTTCTACAAGGCAAACGCTGTTTTGGCTGAATGTGCAACCTGGTCGCACCAAAGTTGAGCGCCGGTAGCACCTGAAAAGTGCAACAAGATATTTTTGCCCCCAAATGGTGCGGCGCACTTCGCAAAAATAAACAATAATACAGCAAATTCTTTACATTCATCCAAACTAAATGTTAACAAACACATACAAGACTGCACGTTTTAGTAGCAAACAATAACAACATCACAATGAGTATCAATGCGTCCCTGGCGCAGACGATAAAGGAGTTGGATATGCAATTACGTAAGCTCGCCACTGCCATGCTGGTCATGGGAATGTCCGCCGGTCTGGCGCACGCAGAAGACGCAGCACCAGCGGCAGGCAGCACGCTGGATAAGATCGCCAAAAATGGCGTGATCGTTGTCGGCCACCGTGAATCATCAGTACCGTTTTCTTACTACGATAATCAGCAAAAAGTGGTCGGTTATTCACAGGATTACTCCAACGCGATCGTTGACGCCGTGAAGAAAAAGCTGAACAAGCCTGATCTGCAGGTGAAACTGATCCCGATTACTTCTCAAAACCGTATCCCGCTGCTGCAAAACGGCACCTTCGATTTTGAATGTGGATCCACCACCAACAACGTCGAGCGCCAAAAACAAGCGGCTTTCTCTGACACCATTTTCGTTGTCGGCACCCGTCTGCTGGCGAAAAAAGGCGGCGACGTCAAAGATTTCGCCGATCTGAAAGGTAAAGCCGTAGTCGTGACTTCGGGTACCACCTCCGAAGTTCTGCTGCACAAGCTGAATGAAGAACAAAAAATGGATATGCGCATCATCAGCGCGAAAGACCACGGTGACTCTTTCCGTACTCTGGAAAGCGGTCGCGCCGTTGCCTTTATGATGGATGACGCCCTGCTGGCTGGCGAGCGCGCGAAAGCGAAGAAACCAGACAACTGGGAGATCGTCGGCAAGCCACAGTCTCAGGAAGCCTACGGCTGTATGTTGCGCAAAGATGATCCTGAGTTCAAAAAGCTGATGGACGACACTATCGCCAAGGCACAAACCTCAGGCGAAGCTGAGAAATGGTTTGATAAGTGGTTTAAAAATCCAATTCCACCGAAGAACCTGAACATGAATTTCGAACTGTCAGACGAGATGAAAGCTCTGTTCAAAGAACCAAATGATAAAGCGCTTAACTAACTAAAATAAATGGGAGGCTTCCCCTCCCTCTCGATTGTTACTCGGCACGGACAGACTATAAGCCTGATGGTCGTTCCCCATCAGGCCTGAAAACCGCAAAACGCCGAATAACAATCTTCGAGGGTAGCGCTGCTACCCTTTTTTTTCTGGAGTAGATTTATGTCTATAGACTGGAACTGGGGTATTTTTTTACAACAAGCCCCGTTCGGCAACACCACCTATCTCGGCTGGCTCTGGAGTGGTTTCCAGGTCACTGTCGCGTTATCCATCACCGCCTGGATTATCGCTTTCCTCATAGGCTCTTTATTCGGCATCTTACGTACCGTTCCAAATCGTTTCCTTTCTGGGATCGGCACACTGTACGTTGAGCTGTTTCGTAACGTTCCGCTCATCGTCCAGTTTTTTACCTGGTATCTGGTTATTCCGGAACTGCTGCCGGAAAACATTGGGATGTGGTTCAAGGCTGAGTTGGATCCCAACATCCAGTTCTTCCTCTCATCGATGCTTTGTCTGGGGCTGTTTACCGCCGCGCGCGTCTGCGAACAGGTTCGCGCCGCAATTCAGTCTCTGCCTCGTGGGCAGAAAAACGCCGCACTGGCGATGGGGCTAACGTTGCCGCAGGCCTACCGCTATGTTCTGTTGCCAAACGCCTACCGCGTGATTGTTCCGCCAATGACCTCAGAGATGATGAACCTGGTGAAGAACTCCGCTATCGCCTCCACCATCGGCCTGGTCGATATGGCGGCACAGGCGGGCAAACTGCTGGATTACTCCGCCCACGCATGGGAATCGTTTACCGCTATCACTCTGGCTTACGTCCTGATTAACGCCGTCATCATGCTGGTGATGAATCTCGTTGAACGTAAAATCCGCCTGCCTGGCAATTTGGGAGGCAAATAATGTACGAATTTGACTGGAGTTCTATCATCCCTTCCCTGCCGTATCTGCTGGATGGGTTAATCATCACGCTGAAAATCACCGTTACGGCGGTAGTCATTGGTATTGTCTGGGGAACCATCCTTGCAGTAATGCGTCTGTCCAGCTTCGCGCCGATTGCCTGGTTTGCGAAAGGCTACGTCAACGTATTTCGTTCTATTCCGCTGGTCATGGTGCTGCTGTGGTTCTACCTGATTGTGCCCGGCTTCCTGCAAAACGTACTGGGTCTGTCGCCAAAAACCGATATTCGCCTGATCTCAGCAATGGTCGCGTTTTCGATGTTTGAAGCCGCGTACTATTCCGAGATTATCCGTGCCGGTATCCAGAGTATTTCTCGTGGGCAATCCAGCGCCGCGCTGGCTCTGGGGATGACCCACTGGCAGTCGATGAAGCTCATTATTCTGCCGCAGGCATTCCGCGCGATGGTACCGCTGCTGCTAACCCAGGGCATCGTACTCTTCCAGGATACCTCGCTGGTCTATGTATTAAGTCTGGCAGACTTCTTCCGTACCGCCTCTACCATTGGCGAGCGTGACGGCACACAGGTTGAAATGATCCTGTTTGCTGGCGCCGTTTATTTTGTATTCAGTCTGAGCGCATCGTTGTTGGTCAGCTATTTGAAGAAAAGGACAGTTTAATGATTACCCTGAAAAATGTTTCTAAATGGTATGGTCACTTTCAGGTGCTGACCGACTGCTCCACGGAAGTGAAAAAAGGGGAAGTGGTGGTGGTCTGCGGCCCGTCAGGCTCAGGTAAATCAACGCTTATCAAAACGGTGAACGGGCTGGAGCCGGTACAACAGGGCGTCATCACCGTTGATGGTACCGTGGTGAATGATAAAAAAACCGATCTGGCCAAACTGCGCTCTCGCGTTGGTATGGTGTTCCAGCACTTTGAACTGTTCCCTCACCTGTCGATCATTGAGAACCTGACTCTGGCGCAGGTAAAAGTGCTCAAGCGCGATAAAAAGCCGGCCCGCGACAAAGCGCAAAAGTTACTGGAACGCGTTGGTCTGTCAGCACATGCCGAAAAGTTTCCAGCTCAGCTCTCAGGGGGCCAGCAACAGCGTGTCGCTATCGCCCGGGCGCTGTGCATGGATCCTATCGCCATGCTGTTTGACGAGCCGACGTCGGCGCTTGATCCTGAAATGATCAACGAAGTACTGGACGTTATGGTTGAACTGGCCAATGAAGGGATGACCATGATGGTGGTAACCCACGAAATGGGCTTTGCGCGTAAAGTGGCGAACCGGGTGATCTTCATGGATGAAGGGAAAATTGTTGAAGACTCACCGAAAGAAGAGTTCTTCGCTAATCCGAAATCGGACCGCGCCAAAGACTTCCTCGCGAAAATACTGCACTAATCTTGCTGGCGCGCACCTCCATGTGCGCGCCACCTCACGCTTTATCTCTTCGCCTCTCGAAACACATACAGCCCAGCGTTAACCTTGTCACAAAGTCCCACTTACAAGGAGCAACAATGGCACTTCCTATCCTGTTTGATTGCGATCCGGGTCATGACGACGCTATCGCAATTGTGCTCGCCCTCGCCTCACCAGAACTGGATGTGAAAGCGATAACCTCATCAGCCGGTAACCAGACACCTGACAAAACGCTGCGTAACGTGTTGCGCATGTTAACGTTGCTCAACCGTACGGATATCCCAGTGGCTGGTGGCGCAGTGAAACCACTAATGCGCGATCTGATTATCGCCGATAACGTTCACGGCGAGAGTGGGCTGGATGGCCCTGCGCTGCCGGAACCCGCTTTTGCGCCACAAGACTGTACCGCCGTGGAACTGATGGCGAAAACCCTGCGTGAAAGCCCGGAACCGATGACCATTGTCTCCACCGGGCCGCAAACTAACGTAGCATTGCTTCTGAATAGCCATCCTGAGCTGCACGCCAAAATCGCCCGTATCGTAATTATGGGTGGTGCGATGGGCCTCGGAAACTGGACGCCCGCAGCCGAGTTCAACATCTTCGTGGATCCCGAAGCCGCCGAAATCGTATTCCAGTCGGGTATTCCGGTGGTAATGGCAGGGCTTGACGTCACGCATAAAGCGCAAATACATCGGGAAGATACCGAACGATTCCGCGCTATCGGCAATCCTATTTCGACGATCGTGGCTGAGCTACTCGACTTCTTCTTTGAATATCACAAAGATGAAAAATGGGGATTCATCGGCGCACCACTGCATGATCCATGCACCATTGCCTGGCTGCTGAAACCTGAACTGTTTACCACCGTTGAACGCTGGGTCGGCGTGGAAACTCAGGGTAAATATACCCAGGGAATGACCGTGGTGGATTACTATTTCCTGAGCGGCAGGAAGCCAAACGCCACCGTAATAATAGACGTTGATCGTCAAGGGTTTGTCGATTTGCTGGCAGAACGGCTGAAGTTTTACGCCTAATACACGCCGGATGGCGCTAACGCTTATCCGGCCTACAAAATCGTGCAATTTGTAGGCCGGATAAGACGCTTTGCGTCGCCATCCGGCAAAAAGCGATCACGGCTCAAACGGTCGGCGCTGGAACTGATCGTGTCCGCATTTTGGACACAGCGGCAGCACATCCGGGGTGTAAACCGCTAAATGGAAGTGGCACTTCTCGCAGACCAGATTACCTAATCCGACCACCTCACCGCTGTGATAAACCCCGTGATGACTGAGATCCTGGAACACTTCTCGCCATTCGAGCTGCGTTTTATCGGTAATATCGGCCAGTTCCTGCCAGATACTCTCCTTGATAACCCGCATAAAGACGCTGTCTGTCTCCTCATCGAGACTTTCTTCATAGCTCAGAGCAAACTCTTCCAGGTCACGTCTGACGGCCCGGGTGAGCTCTTCCACCTCGGTTCGCGTTAACTCCCCGGTCTGCATAACTCGTTGACGCGCTTGCTCCACCAACGCATCAATATCGCGTTCGCCATTACGCAGACGTTCGCTCAGTGAAGCCACCAGTTCACGGTAATATTGAGCAACCTTGTTCATCGCTTCGCCTCCTGGGTCGTTAACTGTCTATAATAATAGACGTTATTTACGCTACGCTTTGCAAGACTGTCCACAGAGTGTGTAAATTCGTGCAAGAATTATCCTTGCGGGAATTCAACGCTGAATGCGCGAAAGGCTGTTTTGGCGCGGGCGTTTGGGCTATGCTATGCGGATCTGAAACACCACATCTAGAGCTACGTTTGTAGCTGTATTGAAAACAGGACCACTGGCTGCCATGCAAGAGCAATACCGCCCGGAAGAGATAGAATCCAAAGTACAGCTTCACTGGGATGAGAAGCGCACATTTGAAGTTACCGAAGACGAGAGCAAAGAGAAGTATTACTGCCTGTCTATGCTTCCCTATCCTTCTGGTCGACTACACATGGGCCACGTACGTAACTACACCATCGGTGACGTGATCGCCCGCTACCAGCGCATGTTGGGCAAAAACGTACTGCAGCCAATTGGCTGGGATGCGTTCGGTCTGCCTGCAGAAGGCGCTGCGGTTAAAAACAATACCGCGCCAGCACCATGGACGTACGACAACATCGCATACATGAAAAACCAGCTCAAAATGCTGGGTTTCGGTTACGACTGGAGCCGTGAGCTGGCGACCTGCACCCCAGAATACTACCGTTGGGAACAGAAATTTTTCACCGAGCTGTACAAAAAAGGCCTGGTGTATAAGAAAACGTCTGCGGTCAACTGGTGCCCGAACGACCAGACCGTACTGGCGAACGAACAGGTTATCGACGGCTGCTGCTGGCGTTGCGATACCAAAGTCGAGCGTAAAGAGATCCCACAGTGGTTCATCAAAATCACCGCTTACGCTGACGAACTGCTGCGTGACCTGGATAACCTGGATCACTGGCCTGACACCGTGAAAACGATGCAGCGCAACTGGATTGGCCGTTCTGAAGGCGTGGAAATCACCTTCGATGTGAACGGTTACGACAACACGCTAACCGTTTACACCACCCGCCCGGACACCTTTATGGGTGCGACCTATCTGGCCGTTGCCGCAGGTCACCCGCTGGCGCAGAAAGCTGCTGCAAATAATCCAGAACTGGCCGCCTTCATTGACGAATGCCGCAACACCAAGGTTGCTGAAGCCGAAATGGCAACCATGGAGAAGAAAGGCGTCGACACGGGCTTTAAAGCCGTTCACCCGCTGACTGGCGAAGAAATCCCCGTTTGGGCGGCAAACTTCGTCCTGATGGAATACGGTACGGGCGCAGTCATGGCCGTTCCGGGCCACGATCAGCGCGATTACGAGTTTGCGACAAAATATGGCCTGACCATCAAGCCAGTAATTCTGACCGCTGAAGGCGCAGAGCCGGATCTGTCCGAACAAGCTCTGACCGAAAAAGGCGTGCTGTTTAACTCCGGTGAGTTTGACGGCCTCGGCTTCGAAGCTGCCTTCAACGCCATTGCTGACAAGCTGGTAGCGAAAGGCGTGGGTGAACGTAAAGTGAACTACCGTCTGCGTGACTGGGGTGTTTCCCGTCAGCGTTACTGGGGGGCGCCAATTCCGATGGTGACGCTGGAAGACGGTACCGTACTGCCGACGCCAGAAGATCAGTTGCCGGTTATTCTGCCGGAAGACGTGGTTATGGACGGCATCACCAGCCCAATAAAAGCCGATCCGGAGTGGGCAAAAACCACCGTTAACGGCATGCCTGCGCTGCGCGAAACCGACACCTTCGATACCTTTATGGAATCCTCCTGGTACTACGCGCGCTATACCTGCCCGCAGTACAACGAAGGGATGCTGGATCCAGAAGCCGCAAACTACTGGCTGCCGGTTGATATCTACATTGGTGGTATTGAACACGCCATCATGCACCTGCTCTACTTCCGCTTCTTCCACAAGCTGATGCGCGATGCGGGCATGGTCAACTCTGACGAACCGGCCAAACAGCTGCTGTGCCAGGGTATGGTGCTGGCTGATGCGTTCTATTACGTTGGTGCAAACGGCGAGCGTAACTGGGTTTCTCCGGTTGATGCCATCGTTGAGCGCGACGAAAAAGGTCGTATCGTCAAAGCTCAGGACGCAGAAGGCCATGAACTGGTCTATACCGGCATGAGCAAAATGTCCAAGTCGAAAAATAACGGTATCGACCCGCAGGTCATGGTTGAACGTTACGGCGCTGACACGGTACGTCTGTTCATGATGTTCGCTTCTCCGGCTGATATGACGCTGGAATGGCAGGAATCCGGCGTTGAAGGGGCGAACCGCTTCCTGAAACGTGTATGGAAGCTGGTTTACGAACATACTTCCAAAGGCGATGTTGCTGCCCTGAACGTTGATGCGTTGAGCGAAGACCAAAAAGCGCTGCGTCGCGACGTACATAAAACCATTGCTAAAGTTACCGATGATATCGGTCGTCGTCAGACCTTTAACACCGCAATTGCGGCGATTATGGAGCTGATGAACAAGCTGGCGAAAGCACCGCAGGAAGACGAACAAGACAGAGCCCTGATGCAGGAAGCGTTACTGGCCGTCGTTCGCATGCTGAACCCGTTCACCCCACACGTTTGTTTCACGATGTGGGAAGCACTGAAAGGCGAAGGCGATATCGACAACGCACCGTGGCCGGTGGCGGACGAAGCCGCAATGGTTGAAGACTCGACGCTGGTTGTGGTTCAGGTGAACGGTAAGGTCCGTGGCAAAATTACCGTTCCGGTAAATGCGACAGAAGAACAGGTTCGTGAACGTGCTGGCCAGGAGCATCTGGTGGCAAAATATCTTGATGGCGTTACCGTACGTAAAGTGATTTATGTACCGGGTAAACTCCTCAATCTGGTCGTTGGCTAAGCGCGGGAGGAAGCGTGCGACTTCTGACAACATTGTTGTTATCTCTGGCGGTGCTTGTCACCGCCGGATGTGGATGGCATCTGCGTAATACTACGCAGGTCCCACCCTCAATGAAAACCATGATTCTGGACTCTGGGGATCCAAACGGCCCATTAAGCCGCGCGGTTCGTAATCAGCTGCGTCTGAACGGCGTTACGCTGCTAGAGGACGGCTCAATGCGTAAAGATGTGACGTCCTTACGTCTGGGCGCGGTCAGCATATCGCAAGATACGGCGTCGGTATTCCAGAACGGTCAAACGGCTGAATACCAGATGGTGATGTTCGTGAGTGCTACTGTGCTGATTCCAGGTCATGATATTTATCCAATCAGCGCCAAAGTTTATCGTTCGTTCTTTGACAACCCACAGGCTGCACTGGCGAAAGATAACGAGCAGGATATGATCATCAAAGAGATGTATGACAAAGCGGCTGAACAGTTAATTCGTAAGCTGCCAAGCGTACATCTTGCCGATACTCTGTCATCCAATGCTGATGATGATGCTAAGCCAGCGGCGACAAAAGCCGCAGAGCCTGCGTCATCTCCGGCGCGTGTTTCCACCACGCTGGGTAACTGATGCTCAAGTTGTACCCTGAACAACTCCGCGCACAGCTCAATGAAGGGCTGCGCGCGGCGTATTTGCTCTTAGGTAACGATCCTCTCTTATTGCAGGAAAGCCAGGACGCTATCCGTCAGGCAGCAGCAAAGCAAGGATTCGAAGAACACCACGCTTTCACCCTGGACAATAGCACCGACTGGGGAGAGATTTTTTCACTCTGCCAGGCGATGAGCCTGTTTGCCAGCCGTCAAACCCTACTTTTGCAGTTGCCTGAAAATGGCCCCAATGCCGCCATTAACGAACAGCTCGCTTCACTCGTCACACTGCTACATGATGACCTGCTGCTGATTGTTCGCGGCAACAAACTGACTAAAGCGCAGGAAAACGCCGCATGGTATACCGGACTTGCCAATAATGCGGTGCAGGTAAGCTGCCAGACGCCGGAGCAAGCACAGCTTCCTCGTTGGGTCGCTGCCAGGGCGAAGCTTAACAATCTACAACTGGATGACGCAGCCAATCAGCTGTTGTGCTATTGCTATGAAGGTAATCTGTTAGCGCTGGCGCAAGCGCTGGAACGGCTAGCGTTGCTTTGGCCTGATGGCAAACTAACGCTGCCTCGCGTGGAGAAAGCCGTTAACGATGCCGCGCACTTTACCCCGTTCCATTGGGTGGATGCGCTGCTGATGGGCAAAAGCAAACGCGCGCTGCACATTCTGCAACAGTTACGTCTGGAAGGCAGTGAGCCGGTTATTTTGCTACGTACGATACAGCGCGAATTACTGCTGTTGGTCAACTTAAAACGGCAGTCAGCCCATACGCCTTTGCGCACGTTGTTTGATAAACACCGGGTGTGGCAAAATCGCCGGGGTATGATGGGAGACGCGCTAAACCGGCTGAACCCTGCGCAGTTGCGTCAGGCGGTAACGTTGTTAACGCGTACGGAAATTACGCTTAAACAAGACTATGGTCAGTCAGTGTGGGCGGAACTTGAGGGGCTTTCCCTTTTGCTCTGTCATAAATCGCTGGCCGATGTTTTTATTGATGGTTGATATGAAATCATTGCAGGCTCTGTTCGGCGGCACCTTTGATCCGGTGCATTATGGTCATCTTAAACCAGTTGAAATTCTGGCGAATCTGATTGGCCTTTCCCGGGTCATTATCATGCCCAATAACGTGCCGCCGCATCGTGCGCAACCCGAAGCGTCCGGCGAACAACGTCAGCGCATGGTTGAACTGGCCATTGCCGATAAGCCGCTGTTCTCCCTTGATAAACGCGAACTGAAACGCGATACCGCCTCCTACACCGCGCAAACGCTCAAAGAGTGGCGCGAGGAGCAAGGACCGGAAGTACCGTTAGCGTTTATTATTGGCCAGGACTCACTACTTACCTTTCCGTCCTGGCATGACTACGACACGATTCTGGGTAACACCCACCTCATTGTCTGCCGACGTCCGGGCTATCCGCTCGAAATGGCGCAGGAAAAGCACCAGCAGTGGCTGGAGGATCATCTGACCCATTCGCCAGATGACCTGCACAACTTGCCTTGCGGGAAAATTTATCTGGCTGAAACGCCGTGGTTTAACATCTCCGCCACGCTCATCCGTGAGCGTCTGGAAAAAGGCGAGCCGTGCGACGACCTGATGCCAGCTGCAGTGCTTGACTATATCAATCAGCAAGGGTTGTACCGCTAAGGACCTTGCGTAAAGCCGCCAACAGGCGGTTATTCTCTTCCTGGCTGCGAACGGCTACCCGATAATAGCGCGCATCCAGCCCCGGATAATTAGCACAACTGCGAATCAAGACATGTTGCTCCAGCATTGCGCGTTGCAGATCAAAACCCGCCCGCTCGCAGCGCAATAAGCGATAATTTGCCCTGCCAGGATACACCGTCAGGCCGGGCAGTTCTTTCAACTGCCGATCAAACCTCGCGTCCTCTTGCTCCAGCCACTTCCACGTTGCCTGCTGATATGCGCTGTCGTGTAAAATAATCTCGCCTGCCAGTGCAGCAAATGCGTTAATTGACCACGGCATTTGTCGACGGCGCATCTGTGCAACAGCCTGTTCATTACTGTTGACCAGATACCCCAACCGGAGCCCCGGTATCGCATAGAACTTGGTGAGAGAGCGCAGCACCCAAATATGCGGGTTATCACGAAGCAGCGGAATAAACCCCGGCTCCCCGGCAATAAAATCGATAAACGCTTCATCAAGGATCAGATTGATCCCAAGCAACTCACAACGCGCGGCTATTTCGCGCAGCAGGCGGTTATCTGGCAGCAAGCCAGTGGGATTGTTGGGCGTACAGAGAAACAGGCAGTCCAGCTCTGAGGTTAACGCATCGATGATTGCATCAGTAAGCTGCCAACCATCGTCTTCGCGTAGCGCAAACTCATGGATCGTACAGTCTTCCCATTGCAGCGCCCGACGATATTCAGCAAACCCGGGCGTCACGATCATCGCATGGCGTGGTTTAAGACCTTGCACCAAAGTGAAAATCGACTCAGTCTCGCCGTTTCCGGCAAGTATCCATGAGGCAGGAATCTGATGATGCTCCGCCAGCGCCGCATGCAGTTTAGCGTAATCAACATCCGGGTAATGCTCCGCGCAGTCCAGGTTGTCGACGATCGCGCGTTTTAAACTTGCCGGCATACCCAGCGGATTAATATTCGCGCTAAAATCCAACAATTGCTCAGGCGAGATGCCCAACAGTTCGGCGGCTTCTCGGGTATTGCCACCATGCGCGCTCTTCAATAAAGACATCGTGCCGCTCCACGCAAAAAAAGGTATTTTAGTGAAAAATCTCTGCGCAATCAGGGCAAACATCATGTTTTGTGCGAATAACCTCAAGAGGAAAAAATGAGACTCTGGTTAGTACGTCATGGAGAAACTGAAGCCAATGTCGCTGGTTTATACAGCGGCCACGCCCCCACACCGCTAACGGGACGGGGTATCGCTCAGGCGCAAACACTGGGTACGCTGTTACGCCATGTGCCTGTCGACAACGTTCTGTGCAGCGAGTTGGAACGTGCCCGCCATACAACGCAGTTGATCTTAGGCGATCGCGAGGTTCCTGTGCGCAACATGCCTGAGCTCAATGAGATGTTTTTTGGTGACTGGGAAATGCGCCATCATCGCGATCTGGCGCGAGAAGACGCCGAAAACTACGCCGTGTGGTGTAACGACTGGCAGAATGCGACGCCAACCAATGGTGAAGGTTTTCAGGCGTTTTCCCAGCGCGTGGAACGCTTTATTGCTCAGCTCGCTGATTACAAAACGAGCCAAAACCTGCTGGTGGTGAGTCATCAGGGTGTTCTGAGCGTGTTGATCGCCCGTCTGCTGTCCATGCCGGCTGCAGCAATGTGGCATTTTCGCGTCGAACAAGGTTGCTGGAGCGCAATTGATTTTTGCGACGATTTTGCGGTTCTTAAAGTGCTCAACAGCCGGGCAGTATGGCACGACGGGGAGTGAACGCACTGTTTTTTCTGCCGAAGGGCTTCTCTCCCATTGACACCCCATGACAGGCTGTTATTCTCCGCAACCTGACTTTTCCCGCCCTTCAGAGCTTTGCAGAAATTGTTTTACAAAAATGGCGATGCATTCTGCGGCGTGGGGTGGGATGATAGCGCACTTCAAAAGCGCTTTCGGAGACATTTGTCCCGATATCGCCTCTGGTTCAGGTATACTAACAGACGTTTTTAACTCTTTTCACCCAGGGGGAACACTTGCAGGGTAAAGCACTTCAGGATTTTGTAATCGACAAAATTGATGACCTGAAAGGTCAAGACATCATCGCCTTAGACGTTCAGGGCAAATCCAGCATCACTGATTGCATGATTATCTGCACCGGCACGTCCAGCCGTCATGTAATGTCTATCGCAGACCACGTTGTTCAGGAATCCCGCACAGCTGGCCTGCTGCCGCTCGGCGTAGAAGGCGAGAACGTTGCAGACTGGATCGTCGTTGACCTCGGTGATGTGATTGTCCACGTGATGCAGGAAGAAAGCCGTCGCCTGTATGAACTGGAAAAACTCTGGAGTTAATGCGTGAAGCTGCAACTTGTCGCTGTGGGTACGAAGATGCCTGACTGGGTGCAAACCGGGTTTACGGAGTATCTCCGTCGGTTTCCGAAAGATATGCCCTTTGAGCTGATCGAAATCCCGGCAGGAAAACGCGGCAAGAACGCGGATATTAAACGCATTCTCGACAAAGAGGGTGAGCAGATGCTGGCTGCCGCAGGCAAAAACCGCATCGTCACCCTTGATATCCCTGGTAAACCCTGGGACACGCCGCAACTGGCGACTGAACTGGAACGCTGGAAACTGGACGGTCGTGACGTCAGTCTGTTGATTGGCGGGCCGGAAGGTCTCTCTCCTGCCTGTAAGGCGGCAGCGGAACAAAGCTGGTCACTCTCTGCGTTAACCCTTCCTCACCCTCTTGTTCGGGTTCTGGTTGCGGAGAGTCTGTACAGGGCGTGGAGCATCACCACCAACCATCCTTATCACCGTGAGTGATCATTGATTCTTGAGTAGATTAAGCAGCGGATGAAACTACAGAATTCTTTTCGCGACTATTCGGCTGAGTCCGCGCTGTTTGTGCGCCGGGCGCTGGTCGCTTTTTTGGGGATTTTGCTGCTCACCGGCGTGCTGATCGCCAACCTTTATAATCTGCAAATCGTTCGCTTTACTGATTACCAGACCCGCTCGAACGAAAACCGCATCAAACTGGTGCCTATCGCCCCCAGTCGCGGCATCATTTATGACCGTAACGGAATTCCGCTCGCCCTTAACCGCACCATTTATCAGATAGAAATGATGCCGGAAAAGGTCGACAACGTTCAGGATACCCTCGACGCGCTGCGTAACGTCGTAGACCTGACGGACGACGACATTGCCGCCTTTAAAAAAGAGCGCGCCCGTTCACACCGCTTCACCTCCATTCCGGTAAAAACTAACCTGAGTGAAGTGCAGGTGGCACGGTTCGCCGTTAATCAATATCGCTTTCCCGGCGTCGAAGTTAAAGGCTATAAACGCCGCTATTACCCCTACGGCTCTGCGCTGACCCACGTCATTGGCTACGTATCGAAGATCAACGATAAAGACGTGGACCGCCTGGACAAAGACGGCAAGCTGGCCAACTACGCGGCAACGCACGACATCGGTAAGCTGGGTATTGAACGCTATTATGAAGACGTACTTCACGGCCAGACCGGTTATGAAGAAGTTGAAGTGAACAACCGTGGCCGCGTCATTCGCCAGTTGAAAGAAGTGGCGCCGCAGGCCGGGCACGATATCTATCTCACCCTTGACCTGAAACTCCAGCAGTACATTGAAACGCTGCTGGCGGGCAGTCGTGCCGCGGTGGTAGTCACCGACCCGCGTACCGGTGGCGTTCTCGCACTGGTGTCCATGCCGAGCTACGACCCGAACCTGTTTGTCGATGGTATCTCGAGTAAAGATTACTCCGGGTTGCTCAATGACCCGAATACCCCATTGGTTAACCGCGCGACTCAGGGTGTCTACCCTCCTGCTTCGACGGTTAAACCTTACGTCGCGGTTTCTGCATTAAGTGCGGGCGTCATCACCCGCAATACTGGTCTGTTCGATCCGGGTTGGTGGCAATTACCGGGCTCTGAAAAACGTTACCGCGACTGGAAAAAATGGGGGCACGGCCATCTGAACATCACCCGTTCTCTGGAAGAGTCGGCGGATACGTTTTTCTATCAAATCGCCTATGATATGGGGATAGACCGCCTTTCAGAATGGATGAGCAAGTTTGGCTACGGCCAATATACGGGCATCGATCTTGCCGAAGAGCGCGCCGGAAACATGCCAACCCGCGAGTGGAAGCAAAAACGGTTTAAAAAGCCATGGTACCAGGGTGATACCATTCCGGTCGGCATCGGTCAGGGTTACTGGACGGCAACCCCTATCCAGATGAGTAAAGCGCTGATGATCCTTATCAACGACGGTTTGGTAAAAGTCCCGCATCTGCTGATGAGCACAGCAGAAAACGGCAAGCAAGTGCCGTGGATACAGCCACACGAACCACCTGTTGGTGACATTCATTCCGGTTATTGGGAAATCGCAAAAGACGGCATGTACGGTGTAGCCAACCGTCCTAACGGTACTGCACACAAATATTTCGCTGGCGCACCTTACAAAATTGCGGCGAAATCCGGTACTGCACAGGTCTTTGGCCTGAAAGCCAATGAAACCTATAACGCACATAAGATCGCCGAGCGCTTACGTGACCACAAGTTGATGACGGCCTTCGCACCCTATGATAAGCCCCAGGTTGCTGTCGCCATAATCCTTGAAAACGGTGGCGCGGGCCCGGCTGTGGGTACCATTATGCGCCAGATCCTTGACCACATTATGTTGGGCGACAATAACACCAATCTGCCTGCAGAAAACCCCGCGGTTGCAGCAGCGGAGGACCAATAATCGTGACGGATAATCCGAACAAAAAAACATTCTGGGACAAAATCCACATCGATCCCACGATGTTGCTTATTTTGCTGGCGCTGCTGGTTTACAGCTCGCTGGTCATCTGGAGCGCCAGCGGCCAGGATATTGGCATGATGGAGCGCAAGGTCGGTCAGATCGCGATGGGCCTGGTCATCATGGTGGTGATGGCGCAAATCCCGCCCAGGGTTTATGAGGGCTGGGCACCCTATCTCTACATCTTTTGCATCATTCTGTTGGTGGCGGTAGATGCCTTCGGCGCTATCTCCAAAGGCGCGCAGCGCTGGCTGGATTTGGGGATTGTGCGTTTTCAGCCTTCCGAAATCGCCAAGATTGCCGTGCCGCTGATGGTCGCGCGCTTCATCAACCGTGATGTTTGCCCGCCATCGCTAAAAAATACCGCCATTGCGTTAGTGCTGATATTTATGCCCACCCTGCTGGTGGCCGCCCAGCCAGACCTCGGAACTTCAATTCTGGTCGCCCTTTCCGGTCTGTTTGTTCTGTTCCTTTCTGGTTTGAGCTGGCGTTTAATCGGTGTTGCGGTGGTCCTGGTTGCGGCGTTTATCCCGATACTGTGGTTCTTCCTGATGCATGATTATCAACGTCAGCGTGTCATGATGTTACTCGATCCGGAAACTGATCCGCTGGGTGCGGGTTATCACATCATTCAGTCTAAAATTGCTATTGGCTCCGGCGGTCTACGTGGTAAGGGCTGGCTACACGGTACGCAGTCGCAGCTTGAGTTTTTACCCGAACGTCATACAGATTTTATCTTCGCGGTATTAGCGGAAGAACTGGGTCTGGTAGGGATCTTAATTCTGCTGGCGCTGTACATTTTGCTGATTATGCGCGGATTATGGATCGCTGCCCACGCGCAAACCACCTTTGGTCGCGTTATGGCGGGTGGTTTAATGTTGATATTATTCGTTTATGTCTTCGTAAATATTGGTATGGTGAGCGGTATTCTGCCCGTGGTTGGCGTTCCTCTCCCACTGGTCAGTTACGGAGGCTCGGCACTTATCGTGCTGATGGCTGGGTTCGGGATTGTTATGTCGATCCATACCCATAGAAAAATGTTGTCGAAAAGCGTGTAAGGGGTACGCAATGCGTAAGCAGTGGCTTGGTATCTGCATCGCAGCAGGAATGCTCGCGGCGTGTTCGAGTGATGATGGTCAGCAACAGGGTGCTGTCGCGCCGCAGCCTGCGGTGTGTAATGGTCCGATTGTTGAAATCAGCGGGGCCGATCCGCGCTTTGAACCCCTGAACCCAACGGCGAATCAGGACTATCAGCGTGATGGTAAGAGCTACAAAATCGTCCAGGACCCTTCCCGCTTTAGCCAGGCAGGGCTTGCCGCTATCTATGATGCGGAACCCGGAAGCAACTTAACCGCGTCTGGTGAAGCGTTCGACCCGATGCAGTTAACCGCAGCGCATCCGACGCTGCCAGTCCCAAGCTATGCCAGAATAACTAACCTGGCTAATGGCAGGATGATTGTCGTGCGCATTAACGATCGCGGCCCTTATGGCAACGATCGCGTGATTTCACTTTCACGTGCAGCAGCCGACCGTCTGAATACCTCCAACAATACCAAAGTGCGTATCGACCCGATCATCGTCGCCCAGGATGGTTCCTTGTCCGGGCCGGGAATGGCTTGTACCACGGTAGCGAAACAAACCTATGCCCTGCCCGCGCGTCCTGACTTAAGCGGCGGTGGCAATATGGGCAGCATACCTGCGCCATCGGATGCGGGTCAGCCGCAAGGCGATATTCGTCCGATCAGCAATTCCACGTTGAAAAGCGATGATACAACCGGTGCGCCAGTGAACAGCAGTGGATTCCTCGGTGCGCCGACCACGCTCGCTGCTGGCGTGCTGGAAGGTAGCGAGCCGACTCCGGCTCCGCAACCGACCACCACCGCACCGGTAACACCAACCGCACCAGCAGCAACACCAGCCGCCATCGCTGCACCTGCGCCAGCGGCAGTAGCCAACGGACGCTACGTGGTTCAGGTTGGCGCAGTCAGCGAGCAGTCGCGTGCGCAGCAGTATCAAAAACGTTTAAGCCAGCAATTTGGCGTCCCAGGTCGGGTGGTACAAAACGGCGCAGTCTGGCGTATCCAGATGGGGCCGTTCGCCAGCAAAGCTGAAGCCTCCACATTGCAGCAGCGTCTTCAAGCCGAGGCGCAATTACAGTCCTTCATCACCGGCGTGTAATAACGTAAATCAGGTATCTGAACTGTCAGTTTCTGTAAATGACATTAACAAAGTCACGCGGAAAGTCAGATGCCTGCCCGTTTTGCATTTGCTATAGTAGGGCACTTTTTTTAATTTCATCACGGACGTCGTAGTTCAGACCATGAAGACCACTTTTTCCGCTCGTTTCGTGCAGCGTATGGCGCTCACCGCGGCTCTCTGCGCAGCTTCTCTCTCTGCTGCCCATGCCGATGACCTGAATATTAAAACCATGATCCCGGGTGTTCCGCAGATCGATGCGGAGTCATATATCCTGATTGATTACAATTCAGGCAAAGTTCTGGCAGAACAGAACGCTGACACTCGCCGCGATCCCGCCAGTCTGACCAAAATGATGACCAGCTACGTCATCGGCCAGGCGATGAAAGCCGGGAAATTCAAAGAAACTGATCTGGTCACCGTCGGCAATGACGCCTGGGCTACAGGTAACCCGGTCTTTAAAGGTTCATCATTGATGTTCCTGAAACCTGGCATGCAGGTTCCTGTTTCTCAGCTTATCCGTGGTATCAACCTGCAATCCGGGAATGACGCGTGCGTGGCAATGGCGGACTTCGCAGCCGGTAGCCAGGATGCTTTCGTCGGTCTGATGAACAGCTATGTGAACGCGCTGGGCCTGAAAAACACCCACTTCCAGACCGTTCATGGTCTCGATGCTGACGGTCAGTACAGCTCGGCTCGCGACATGGCGATGATTGGTCAGGCGCTGATTCGCGACGTGCCTAACGAATACTCTATCTATAAAGAAAAAGAGTTCACCTTTAACGGCATCCGTCAGTTAAACCGTAACGGCCTGCTGTGGGATAACAGCCTGAATGTCGACGGTATCAAAACCGGTCATACCGACAAGGCTGGCTATAACCTCGTTGCATCCGCAACCGAAGGTCAGATGCGTCTGATCTCCGCCGTCATGGGTGGCCGCACCTATAAAGGTCGTGAAACCGAAAGTAAAAAACTGCTTACCTGGGGCTTCCGTTTCTTTGAAACCGTGAACCCACTGAAAGTCGGTAAAGAGTTTGCTTCAGAGCCCGCCTGGTTTGGTAATACCGATCGTGCATCGTTAGGCGTAGATAAAGATGTCTACCTGACTATTCCGCGCGGCCGCATGAAAGATCTGAAAGCAAGCTATGTGCTGAACACCACAGAACTGCACGCACCGCTGCAGAAAAACCAGGTTGTCGGCACCATCAACTTCCAGTTGGATGGCAAAACCATTGAGCAGCGCCCGCTGGTAGTCCTGCAGGAAATCCCTGAAGGCAACTTCTTTGGGAAAATCATTGATTACATTAAATTAATGTTCCATCACTGGTTTGGCTAAAAATCGAACACTTGAAAGTGTGATTTACGTCCCCATATACTAGGTATCCAGATAACTCCCACGCGCTGTGGGAGTTATTATTTATTGATGTAACGCCGGAGCTGACATGAAAACCAAACTTAACGAACTGCTTGAATTCCCTACTCCATTTACTTACAAAGTAATGGGGCAGGCGTTGCCTGAGCTGGTTGATCAGGTGGTTGAAGTGGTACAGCGCCATGCGCCAGGTGATTACTCTCCGACGGTAAAACCGAGCAGCAAAGGCAACTACCACTCGGTCTCAATCACTATTACTGCTACACACATTGAGCAGGTTGAAACGCTGTACGAAGAATTAGGCAATATCGATATCGTACGCATGGTACTGTAAAAACCTGTTGGTTACCCGCTGCATCCCCGCTCGGGTAACCCCTCCCCCCTGTGATATACTTTTCCCCCTCTTTTATATTCTCTACTCTATGTGAGTATCTACGGAGATGCCGTTTTGTATCAGGATAAAATTCTTGTCCGCCAGCTCGGTCTTCAACCTTACGAGCCAGTTTCTCTGGCCATGCACGAATTCACCGATACCCGCGATGAAAACAGTTATGACGAAATCTGGCTGGTAGAGCATTATCCTGTTTTTACCCAGGGTCAGGCAGGTAAAGCAGAGCACGTACTGATGCCGGGAGATATTCCGGTGATCCAGAGCGATCGTGGCGGTCAGGTGACTTATCACGGGCCGGGCCAGCAAGTCATGTATGTGCTGTTGAACCTGAAGCGTCGTAAACTTGGCGTTCGCGAACTGGTTACGCTGCTGGAGCAAACCGTTGTGAATACCCTTGCGGAAATCGGTATTGACGCCCACCCGCGAGCCGATGCGCCTGGCGTATACGTTGGAGAGAAGAAAATCTGCTCTTTGGGGTTACGTATTCGTAAAGGTTGTTCATTTCACGGCTTAGCGCTCAATGTGGATATGGACTTGTCGCCTTTCCTGCGTATCAATCCTTGTGGTTATGCCGGAATGGAAATGGCGAAGGTATCGCAGTGGGATAGCACCGCCACGACCGAGAGCATTCGCCCAAGGCTGCTGGCCAACATTCTGGCGCTGTTGGGTAACCCACCGCACGAGTACATTGCGGACTGAAAATACGCGCATACTTTGCCACGGCATATGTTGTGGCAAATGGCACAAAACAACAACTATTTTACATTTTGCCAGCCTGTCAGGCTGCTTTCTGGCCCGTTTCAATGATATACTGCGTATCACTAATTCAAAAATAGTTGATAAATGCAACATTCCCTTGAATTGAAACGCTTTCCTTCGTAATTCGCAACTGGAACACGCAAGCTATGAGTAAACCCATTGTGATGGAACGCGGTGTTAAATACCGCGATGCCGATAAGATGGCTCTTATCCCGGTAAAAAATGTGGCAACAGAGCGTGAAGCCCTGCTGCGTAAACCGGAATGGATGAAAATAAAACTGCCAGCGGACTCCACTCGCATCCAGGGCATCAAAGCGGCAATGCGCAAAAATGGCCTGCACTCTGTCTGCGAAGAAGCTTCCTGCCCTAACCTGGCTGAATGTTTCAATCACGGAACTGCAACCTTTATGATCCTCGGCGCAATCTGTACCCGCCGTTGCCCATTCTGTGACGTTGCCCATGGCCGTCCGGTTGCTCCTGATGCTAACGAGCCGTTAAAACTTGCTCAGACGATTGCTGACATGGCGCTGCGCTATGTCGTCATTACCTCCGTTGACCGCGACGATCTGCGTGACGGCGGCGCTCAGCACTTTGCTGACTGCATCACCGCTATTCGTGAGAAAAGCCCGTCGATTAAAATCGAAACGCTGGTGCCTGACTTCCGTGGTCGTATGGATCGCGCGTTGGATATCCTCACCGCCACGCCGCCGGATGTGTTTAACCACAACCTCGAAAACGTACCGCGCATTTATCGCAATGTACGCCCTGGGGCTGACTACAACTGGTCACTGAAGCTTCTGGAACGTTTCAAGGAAGCGCACCCGGAGATTCCAACCAAATCAGGTCTGATGGTCGGTCTGGGCGAAACCAATGCGGAAATCATTGAAGTCATGCGTGACCTGCGCAGCCATGGTGTCACCATGCTGACATTGGGACAGTATTTACAGCCAAGCCGCCATCACCTGCCGGTTCAACGCTATGTGAGCCCGGATGAGTTCGATGAGATGAAAGCCGAAGCTATGGCCATGGGCTTTACCCATGCAGCCTGCGGTCCATTCGTTCGCTCTTCATACCATGCTGACATGCAGGCCAAAGGGCTGGAAGTGAAGTGATCGTGTAATACTCACTTACATTTCGGCAATAAAAAAACCGGCAAATTGCCGGTTTTTTTTCATGCAGAGTATGCAGTATGAGCATCATGCTCCTGACATTACTCTTTATGAGAAAGCTTCTCAGCCTGAACGCTACCATCAGCATCTTTCTTAGCATCGGCATTATCGTCATTCATTGCTTTCTTGAAGCCCTTGATTGCCGTTCCCAGGTCTCCACCCAGTGTACGTAACTTCTTGGTACCAAACAGCAGAACAACCAGTGCGGCAACCACCAGCAGTTTGGTAATACTAATCTCACCCATAGATACCTTCTTGACTTAAACCAGGCTGCATAAAGCGCCATATTAACCTGAGAATATTAACGGCCTTTCGACGCGCGCACACAATAGCAATCTGTAACAAGGTGAATCAAGCCTTGTTTAAAAAAACGTCATAATAATTGCGGTGGCGCAAAGCGTCGGTTACTTAACACCGGGAGTTGTGCCCTAACCTGCCTCACCCGCTCGGCGGAAACCTCGGCCATAATTAGCGCGGGCGTTTCTGCCGCAGCAGCAATGGTCACACCAAAGGGGTCGATGACCCTGCTTTGGCCGATATTCTTGTTACCGCACTCTCCCGCCGCAATCAGGTAACACGTCGCATCTAACGCTCTTGCCGCCAAAAGCGTAGCCCAGTGATGCTCTTTAAGCGATCCCCGAACCCAGGCTGCGGGTAAGACAAGAATTTCCGCTCCCTGCAATGCGTGCACCAGCGCCAGCTCAGGAAAGCGCAGATCATAACAGGTCATTAACCCTACTTTTAACCCGTCTACGTCCAGCAGCGGCGCTATGGCGTCCCCTGCATCAACATTACGTGACTCCTGAATCGAAAAGGCATCATAGAGATGTAATTTAGCGTAATGGGCCACGACCTGACCTGCCCTTAGCGCCACCAGCATGTTAAACGCCCGGCCTGGCACAGAAGGAACATGAATCGTCAGGATTGTCGTCATCTCGTTTTGCGCGCTTTCTCGCAGCAAGCGCGTCAAAAATCCGCCCTCCAGCAGTTGAGCTGATTTCACTGATAGGTCTGGGTCCAGATCGTCACGGGCCAGAAGCGCCTCCGGTAATACCAGCAGCGACGCCCCCTCTCCTGCAGCCTGTGACATCAATAAGACGCAGGTTTCTGCATTTTTTTCCCATGAAGGTCCCACGGCAAATTGCCCTGCTGCAACGAACATATTCCCTCCAGAAAACGTTGTTAGGCTCGCCAACCACGATTATTCAGCGTTACACTCATCCTATATACAATCAAATAGCAGGATTATGCAGTGTTACAACTCCTTTTAGCGGTTTTTATCGGTGGTGGTACAGGTAGTGTAGCAAGATGGATGTTGAGCATGAGGTTTAACCCGCTCCATCAGGCCATCCCATTCGGTACGCTGGCTGCAAACTTACTTGGCGCATTTATCATTGGTATGGGTCTGGCGTGGTTTAATCGCATGACTAACATTGATCCAATGTGGAAGGTACTGATTACCACTGGCTTTTGCGGGGGACTAACAACGTTCTCCACTTTCTCAGCTGAGGTGGTGTTTTTGCTACAGGAAGGACGCTTTGGTTGGGCTATGGTGAATGTACTGGTTAATCTGTTGGGATCATTTGCGATGACCGCCCTGGCATTCTGGCTGGTTTCAGCCTCTCCCGCGCACTGAAGCGAAAAAAAACCCGCAATTAAGCGGGTTTTGAATGCTTGCTGTCGTATGCTTACAGAGCGATTACGTTTGCAGCAGAAGGGCCTTTGGCACCGTTAGTGATTTCGAACTCTACACGCTGACCTTCAGCCAGAGTTTTAAAACCATTGGTCTGGATTGCAGAGAAGTGTACGAACACGTCTTTGCTGCCATCTTCCGGAGTAATGAAACCGAATCCTTTGGACTCATTAAACCACTTAACGTTACCTTTAATCTTAGACATCAAAATTACCTTTACATGAAAAATAGACACAAATGCTGTGTCGGGTATCAGTACAACAATTGTGGTGGACTTTGTCCAGTCGAACTTTATCAAAAAGTGATAAATGTCGCGTTATTTTTCAGTTAAAGTTAATATAACACTGTTTTTAAAAGACTTTTTAATAATCCACCTGACAATACAGGTAGTCCATCAAAACTGGAAACGCATCCATGCAAAGTAGACGTTACCGTTGTTGTACGTTCCCGGAATGTAGGTCATCTGGAACGTTGCCGGACCATACCCTATCGATGCCAGCGGTAACAGCACGGGTACCGGAATGTAGTTCCAGTTATCGCGCGCGGTAAAACCAGCGGTAAAACCGAGACCTGTATGGAAATTTTCATCTGCCAGCGGTCGCCAGGTTTTTTCCCAGCCATAACCACCAATGGGTTCCCATTTATTGTAGGAATCCTTAAAGGCCATTATATAAAGCCCGTGCCAGTTACCTTTATCATCCCAACGGGATTGACCAAAGCCCGCCCCCCATGGGCGTTCATTGTAGCGATCCGTTTTTTCTTTATCATAAGCAAAACGCGCATGCCAGGTAATAGCCGGCACGTACAGATCATAATGTTCTGGCTGCTGCCAGGTTTCACTGACATTGTCTTTAAAAGTAGCGAACCAACCTTTATCTTCAGCAGCGCCCTGGGGAATGAAAGCTAACTGAATAAAAAGAAATGAAAAAATGAGAAAATATCGTTTAGCGACAATCACAACTTAATTACCATCCTGGGATTTATTATTAATTGTAGCAAACCCAACCTTAATGTTAGCTTAACAAAAATGCGCAGCTAAAAAATCAGAATAATCCTCAGCCTATAATTTTTAAGATAATTATCCATGAGTTTATTGAGCCATCTAATAGGAACTATTTTCTCTTTATTGCCAATAAATTGTTCTTTCCTCCGAAAAAAGTTAAATATCATCACAATAAATTAACAATTAACAATCAATATCACCACAAAACACATACATCAGCGCTGCGCTTCACAGTTTCTTATTGTGAGATTCTTTTTTTAACCACGATGCTGAAAAAACGGCTTAGCCATCGCTTGAATCCGTATTTTTATTGATTTTAATCAGCAAGAGTTATCGGTTTATTAGGCACATTCTGTCACCACTTTTTACTTTTTTTAGTTTTTTTACTTTCTGGGCAGCAATGCGACAGGGGAAACGATGTTGACATTTATTGAACTCCTTATTGGGGTTGTGGTTATTGTGGGTGTAGCGCGCTACATCATTAAAGGTTATTCCGCGACAGGCGTACTGTTTGTTGGCGGTCTGGTTTTGCTGATTATCAGTGCGCTGATGGGGCATAAAGTTTTGCCGTCCAGCGCGGCATCGACAGGCTATACGGCAACAGACATTGTTGAATATATTAAAATTTTGCTGATGAGCCGTGGTGGCGATCTCGGCATGATGATCATGATGCTGTGTGGTTTTGCCGCTTATATGACCCATATTGGCGCGAACGATATGGTCGTTAAGCTGGCCTCCAAGCCTCTGCAATACATCAACTCTCCTTACCTGCTAATGATTGCCGCCTATTTTGTCGCCTGCCTGATGTCACTGGCGGTTTCGTCAGCAACCGGTCTGGGCGTATTGCTGATGGCAACACTGTTCCCGGTCATGGTTAACGTAGGGATCAGCCGTGGCGCCGCAGCGGCCATTTGCGCCTCCCCTGCTGCAATTATTCTTTCACCAACATCCGGTGATGTGGTGCTGGCGGCAAAAGCTGCGGAAATGCCGCTGATCGATTTCGCCTTTAAAACCACGCTGCCAATTTCCATTGCCGCCATCATTGCTATGGCGATTGCCCACTTTTTCTGGCAGCGTTTTCTGGATAAAAAAGAGAACATTTCTCATGAAATGTTAGATGTAGCTGAAATCACCACGACTGCCCCGTCATTTTACGCCATTCTGCCGTTTACCCCGATTGTTGGCGTCCTGATTTTTGATGGTAAATGGGGCCCGCAGCTGCATATCATTACGATTCTGGTTCTGTGCATGCTCATCGCAGCTATTCTGGAGTTCGTACGTGGGTTCAACACCCAAAAGGTTTTCTCTGGTCTGGAAGTCGCTTACCGTGGCATGGCGGATGCCTTTGCTAACGTGGTGATGTTGTTAGTCGCTGCGGGTGTTTTTGCCCAGGGTCTGAGCACAATCGGCTTTATTCAGAGTCTGATTTCTATCGCCACCTCGTTTGGTTCGGCGAGCATTATTCTGATGATGGTGCTGGTGATCCTGACTATGCTGGCGGCAATGACTACGGGTTCCGGTAACGCTCCGTTCTATGCCTTCGTTGAGATGATCCCTAAGCTGGCGCATTCCTCCGGCATTAACCCTGCTTACCTTGTTATCCCGATGCTGCAGGCGTCAAACCTTGGACGCACAATCTCCCCGGTCTCCGGCGTGGTGGTTGCTGTTGCAGGTATGGCGAAGATTTCTCCGTTCGAAGTGGTGAAACGTACTTCGGTTCCGGTTCTGGTTGGGCTGTTGGTTGTGATTATCGCAACTGAAGTGATGGTACCAGGCTCTTCTTCAGCCGTCGTTGGCGGCTGATACTCAGTGAAATGTAGGCCGGATAAGGCATTCACGCCGCATCCGGCATTTCGACTGCAACGTTGCCGGATGTCGATGCTAAAGCATCTTATCCGGCCTACGTCAGAAATTAGCATTTAGCCGCCGTGATAGATACGCTGCGGCCTACCCACCTTACCGTGAATAATCTCCGCAATAATCAAATGACGGCTGGCACAGTACTCCAGGTAGCGTCTGGAAGTCGTTCGGCTGATGGTGAGCGCCTGGGCGATCGTTTCTGCTGTATGGTGTACCGTCGGATCGGCGAATAATTTCAACACTGCATTCAGCGTTAACGCATCAATCCCGGTCGGTAAATCCCCTTTCGGCTCGCCCCGCGCGTAGGCATTAAACATCTCATCTATCTGCTTTTGACTGGCGCTATCATTACCGGCCAACATGCGTCGACGCTGTTGATAACGCGTCAGGGTCTGCCCCAGCCGCTCGTAGGCAATGGGTTTGACCAGGTAATCAAACGCGCCGCTGCGCACAGCTTCGGAGACTGTTTCCATGTCGCTGGCCGCCGTGGTAAACACCACACCGCCCGGATAACGCGCCTGGGTTAGCTCATGCAATAAGGTAATTCCCTTGCCGTCCGGCAAGTAGTTATCGAGCAGAATCAAACCGGGCTTAAAACGCTCAATCATCATCCTCGCCTGCGCAAGATTACCCGCCAGCCAAATCTGGCTGAAGCCGGGTATATGGCGGATATATTCAGCATGCATTTCCGCCAGTAGCGTTTCATCCTCAACGATCAATAGCGTTAATGGTTCCGTCATTGTTTTTTTTCACTTTCGGAAGAAATAAAGAAAATAAGGTGCCGCAGGGGGAGTTATCTTCGAGCGTAATCACCCCGTCACAGCGCCTCACATAACTTGCAATAAGATACAAACCGATGCCATGTTCACCTGGTTCATCGGTACGGGTGCTCACACCCTGTTCAAATATTTTTTCACGCAATGTTTCCGGCACACCGCATCCCTGATCGGCAACTTCGATGATCACGTCATCCCCTTCATCGCTCAAATAAAGCTCTACGACCTTGTTGCCTTGCTGGGTGCGCAAGCTCGCTTCAAATGCATTATCAAGCAGATTGCCAACAATTGCTGCAAACTCTGTGCTATCCAGCCCCTCGGGGAGTTGATGCAGTTGGCTGCCCGGAACAATAGTCATGGTGAGACCCAGTTCCCGCGCGCGCTGCACCTTGCCAAACAACAGACCGGCTACCTGACGATCGGCAAACGCGCCGCGCAGGCTGTCAATCAGTTGCTGTTGCGCCTGGGATTCTCCCTGCACCATGGCCAGAACCTTGTCATACTCTTTCATTTGCAGCAGACCATTGATGGTCGACATCCAGTTCAGGTGCTCATGACGCAGCGTTCTCAGGCTCTCTACATACTGTTTGATCTGCGTTAACTGCGCATTAAGAGTAGCAATTTCATCTTTACTACGAAAACTGATGATTGCCCCAAGCAGTTCGTCACCGGAGCGAATCGCCTCACGGTTGGCGATAACGCTCAGTCCATTAAAGTTGACCATCGCATCCTGTCGTTTTTCCGCAATCTGTTGGGTGAAAAAGTCCGCTGGCTGAACCACCTCACTCACCGGTTTTCCAAGCCACTTTCTCCCAGGTGAAGACAGCCCCAGCATTTTCCTCGCACTGCGATTTATTGCGGTGATATATCCATCAGGATCCACGGCAATCAATCCTTCATATACCGAGCTAAACAACGCTTCCTGCTGACGTACCACCCGCGCAATTTGTTTCGGTTCCATACCCAACATCTGCCGACGAATATGGGCAGCGAAAAAACAGGAGAGCAGCATAAGTACCAGCAACAGCAGGATAAACACGCCGGCCATCGGAAGTAAGAAGTCCGATCGCCAGCTATCGATTTTGCTGATCAGATAACCAATTGAGACTACGCCAATGATTTTGCCATCGTCATCAAAGATGGGCGTTTTAGCGCGCATTGCCATCCCGATGGACCCTTTACCGGTAATAAAGTAGCTCTCCCCTTTTTCCAGCGCGCCGGGTTTGGTGAACTGCATCGGATAGCCAATCTTTTCCGGGTTCGGATGATATAGACGAATGGAGTTGGTATCCCCGATAACCACATAGTCGAAGTCAGTTCCGCTCTGCAGTTTGTCGGCAATCGTCGCCAGCCGCTTGTAATCACGATGCTTAACCGCCGTGATGATACTGTCGTTAGAGGCGATGATTTTGGCCTGATTCATTGCCATATCGCGGACATGCGTTGCCAGATAATCTTCAAAGCTGGCGGTAAAGTATTGTGCCAGGGCGGCAATGATAAAAACAGAAACGACCAGAATAAGCAGAAAGATACGTAAAGGAAACGCCAGACTGCGGAAAAAAGGAAACCGTGTTTTATTTTTCTGTTCTGTCATCACATTTTTCCTCACCGACGTTAACTAAAACTAATTTCTCATTGTAGTTGTAATTAAAATGTTCTATTTACACGTTATGGTATAAAACATGATCGTTGCAGATTCCCCACCTTAAATCAATTAAACAAATTAAAACCACACCTTATTTTAGGGTTAAATTAATTAAAAAACTTAAAACCATAAAACACATTAAAACCTTCTAACTTATTGTGAAATAAATCAAAAATTACCTCCAAAATACCCCTTACGATGTATGCATCAGGGAAAAAAAGAAATACTCCGTAATAAAAAACCATTCCCTTCAATTGCAAACAAAACGTTATCAGGTTGCTAAACAGAGCAACAAAAACAGAAACCCAGTAACAAATATAGCATCGGGGCTCTATTCACTATGTTCGGTAATAATATATTCACGCAAGTTAAACGCTCAGAAAATAAAAAGATGGCGGCTATCGCGCAATTTCTGAAAGAGAATGATTTGAGCGTAGATACGACCGTCGAAGTATTTATCACCGTCACCCGTGACGACCGTCTGATTGCCTGCGGTGGTATCGCTGGGAATATTATTAAGTGTGTCGCAATCTGTGAATCTGTCCGTGGCGAGGGCTTAGCGCTAACGCTGGCGACTGAGTTAATCAACCTTGCCTATGAACGCCATTGTACGCACCTCTTCATCTATACCAAAACCGAGTACGAATCGCTGTTTAAACAGTGCGGTTTTTCTACGCTCACCAGCGTTCCCGGCATTATGGTATTGATGGAAAACAGCACCACACGTCTGAAACGCTACGCCGAGTCACTGGCAAAACAGCGTCATGATGGGAAAAAAATTGGCTGTATCGTCATGAACGCCAACCCCTTCACCAACGGACACCGTTTTCTGATCCAACAGGCGGCCGCGCAATGTGACTGGCTGCATCTATTTTTGGTGAAAGAAGATACCTCACGTTTTCCGTATGAAGACCGCCTGGATCTGGTGCTTAAAGGAACAAAAGACATTCCGCGTTTAACCGTGCATCGCGGTTCGGAGTACATCATTTCCCGCGCCACATTCCCGTGTTACTTCATCAAAGAGCAGAGCGTTATTAACCACTGCTACACCGAAATAGACCTGAAAATCTTCCGCCAGTATCTGGCTCCGGCTCTCGGCGTCACGCACCGCTTCGTCGGTACTGAGCCGTATTGCACCGTCACCTCCCAGTATAACAACGATATGCGTTACTGGCTGGAGACCCCAATGCTTCCCGCCCCACCGATTGAACTGGTGGAAATTGAGCGGCTGTGCTTCCAGGAGATGCCGATTTCCGCCTCCTGGGTGCGCAAGCTGCTGGTTAAAAAAGATCTCACGGCTATCGCATCCCTGGTCCCTGACGCCACGCTGCAGTATCTGCAAAGCATGGTTGAACGAGCCTCATCGGGTGCGGCAGTCCGCCAAAATACCCCCGCATTAGCAACAGGTGAAAAATGAAAATAAACCAGGCAGCCGTCGCAGGCACACTCGAGTCCGGTGATGTGATGATTCGCATCGCCCCACTCGATTCGCAGGATATTGACCTGCAGGTTAACAGTAGCGTCGAAAAGCAGTTCGGTGATGCCATACGGGCCACCATTCTGGACGTTCTGTCCCGCTACAACGTACGCGGCGTGCAATTGAATGTTGATGATAAAGGCGCACTGGACTGCATTTTACGTGCGCGACTGGAAGCACTACTGGCCCGCGCTGGCGGTATTCCGGCACTGCCATGGGAGGATTGCCAGTGATTTCCGAATCTTTGCAACAACGTAAAACCCGTACTCGCCGCAGCATGTTGTTCGTACCGGGCGCCAATGCCGCCATGGTCAGCAACTCGTTCATCTACCCGGCAGATGCGCTGATGTTCGACCTGGAAGACTCTGTCGCGTTGCGTGAAAAAGATACCGCTCGCCGCATGGTGTACCACGCGCTGCAGCATCCGCTGTATCACGACGTTGAAACCATCGTGCGTGTAAACGCACTCGACTCCGAATGGGGAATCAACGACCTTGAAGCTGTGGTACGCGGCGGTGCTGACATCGTACGTTTACCGAAGACCGATACCGCGCAGGATGTCATCGACATCGAAAGCGAAATTCTGCGTATCGAAAACGCCTGTGGCCGTGAGCCAGGCAGCACCGGTCTGTTAGCCGCCATCGAATCGCCGTTAGGCATTACCCGCGCGGTAGAAATTGCCCATGCTTCCGAACGTCTGATCGGTATTGCCCTGGGTGCGGAAGACTATGTACGTAACCTGCGCACTGAGCGCTCACCGGAAGGTACTGAACTGCTGTTTGCCCGCTGCTCTATTTTGCAGGCTGCACGTTCTGCCGGTATTCAGGCGTTCGACACCGTGTATTCCGATGCCAACAACGAAGCGGGTTTCCTGCACGAAGCCGCACACATCAAGCAGTTGGGTTTTGACGGCAAATCGCTCATCAACCCGCGCCAGATCGAACTCCTGCATAACCTGTACGCCCCAACGCGCAAAGAGCTGGCTCACGCCCGTCTGGTTGTGGAAGCCGCTGAAGCCGCTGCTCGCGAAGGTCGTGGCGTAGTTTCCCTGAACGGCAAAATGGTCGACAGCCCGGTTATCGAGCGCGCCCTTCTGGTTATCTCCCGTGCAGAACTTTCCGGCATTCGCGAAGAATAAGGCAAAAAAATGACGCAGAAAATCGAACAGTCTCAACGCCAGGATCGCGTGGCGACCTGGAGCCGTCATGCAGAAAGTGAGCTTTCCGCTTATCAGAGCACCGCAAAAGTAGAATTGCAGGCGCAAAAACCGCGCGACAAAAAGCTGTGCACTAACCTGGAAGACGCTATTCGTCGTTCAGGTTTACAGGATGGTATGACTATCTCTTTCCACCACGCTTTTCGTGGTGGCGATCTGACGATTAACCTGGTGATGGACGCCATCGCCAATATGGGCTTTAAAAATCTGACGCTGGCCTCCAGCTCTCTGAGCGACTGCCATGCTCCGCTGGTTGAGCACATCCGTCAGGGCGTGGTTAGCCGCATTTATACCTCCGGTCTGCGTGGCCCGCTGGCGGAAGAAATCTCACGTGGCCTGCTAGCCGAACCGGTACAAATTCACTCCCACGGTGGCCGCGTGCACCTGGTGCAAAGTGGCGAACTCAGCATTGATGTGGCGTTCCTCGGCGTGCCGTCCTGCGACCAGTTTGGCAACGCCAACGGTTATACCGGTAAAGCGTGCTGCGGCTCACTGGGCTATGCCCGCGTAGACGCCGAAAACGCGAAACAGGTTGTCCTGCTGACTGAACAGCTGCTGCCCTATCCGCATAACCCGGCCAGCATTACGCAGGATCAGGTAGATCTGATCGTGCAGATCGATCAGGTCGGCGATGCGGACAAAATTGGTGCCGATGCGACCCGCATGACCACCAACCCGCGTGAACTGTTAATCGCCCGTAGCGCGGCTGAGGTCATTGCTAATTCCGGCTACTTCAACGAAGGCTTCTCACTGCAGACAGGAACCGGCGGCGCCTCTCTGGCCGTTACGCGTTTCCTGGAAGACAAAATGCGCAGCCGCGATATCCGTGCCGACTTCGCGCTGGGCGGCATTACCGCTACCATCGTTGACCTGCACGAAAAAGGCCTGATTCGCAAACTGCTGGACGTTCAGAGTTTTGACCGTAACGCCGCAGAATCGCTGGCCCGCAATCCAAACCACATTGAGATCAGTGCCAACCAGTATGCCAACTGGGGCTCAAAAGGCGCATCCGTCGATCGTCTGGACGTCGTGGTGCTCAGCGCGCTGGAAGTTGATACCAGCTTCAACGTTAACGTACTGACCGGTTCTGACGGCGTACTGCGCGGCGCATCCGGTGGTCACTGCGATACCGCGGTTGCCGCTGCGCTGTCTATCATCGTCGCGCCGCTGGTTCGCGGACGCATCCCGACCCTGGTTGATAACGTGCTGACCTGCGTAACCCCAGGCTCCAGCGTTGACATTCTGGTCACTGACCACGGTATCGCCGTCAACCCTGCACGTCCGGAACTGGCAGAACGTCTGAAAGAAGCCGGTATGAAAGTGGTGTCCATTGAATGGCTGCGCGAACGTGCACAGCAGCTCACCGGTCAGCCACGCGCTATCGAATTCACTGACCGCGTGATTGCCGTTGTGCGTTACCGCGATGGTTCAGTGATTGACGTTGTGCATCAGGTGAAGGAATAAACCATGCACCTGCTCCCTGAATACGCCACCCGACACGAGGTTTCCATTCCCGAGCTGCTCGCCAGCCGCGATGAGAGACAGGCAAGGCAACAGGAGTGGCTGACACGCCACTCTGCGCCGCTGGTCTCGTTTACCGTCGTCGCACCGGGACCGATTAAAGACAGCGAATTAACCCGTCGTATCTTTAATCACGGCGTAACCGCCTTGCTCGCGTTGGCGGAACAATCCACCTGGATTGTCAGGGAGCAAACAGCGCTGGTTTCTGCCAGCGGTCCAGAAGGTCTTTTGTCTATTGAGGCTCCAGCCCACGACCTCAAGCTCGCCACAATTGAACTTGAGCATTCACACCCGCTGGGACGGCTATGGGACATCGATGTCCTGACCCCTGAAGGGGAAATTCTGTCCCGGCGTCATTTCGCACTCCCTGCCCGCCGCTGTCTGCTGTGCGAGCAAAGTGCTGCCGACTGTGCGCGGGGTAAAACCCACGCGCTTTCCGACTTACTCACTCAGATGGAGGCACTGCTGCATGATGCCGATTCCCGCAACATCAACCAATAACGCAGTCCTCCCTCTGGATCTGCCTGATGCTTACGCAACGCTTGCGTGGCGCGCCATGTTGACTGAAGTCAACCTGTCGCCCAAACCCGGTCTGGTAGATCGTATTAACAACGGCGCGCATAAAGATATGGCGCTGGAAGATTTTCATCGCAGCGCTGAAGCGATTCGGTCATGGCTGCCACGTTTTATTGAATATGGGGCGTTTAGCGCACAGCTGTCGCCTGAGGATGTATTGAAAGGACTGCGCCCTCTGGGCATGGCCTGCGAAGCCGATATGTTCCGCGCCACCGCCGGGGTGAACACCCATAAAGGGAGCATCTTTTCACTGGGACTGCTGTGCGCCGCCATTGGCCGCCTGCACCAGCTCCAACTCACTGTTACCGCTGAAACCATTTGCTCTACGGCAGCAACATTTTGCCGTGGCCTGACCGAGCGCGAACTGCGCCAGAACAATCAACAACTCACGGCTGGCCAACGTCTTTATCAGCAACTGGGATTAACCGGCGCACGGGGCGAAGCCGAAGCGGGATATCCGCTAGTCATCCAGCATGCCCTGCCGCACTACCGCGCACTGCTGACTCAGGGCCGCGACCCTGAACTGGCGTTACTCGACACATTATTGCTGCTGATGTCTATCAACGGCGACACCAACGTGGCTTCACGTGGCGGCGCAGAAGGTCTGCGTTGGCTACAGCAGCAGGCCACCGCCCTGATGCAGCAAGGGGGGATTCGTACCCCTGCCGATCTCGAATATCTACACCAGTTCGACCAACAGTGCATTGAACGCAACCTCAGTCCCGGAGGCTGCGCCGATCTGCTGATCGTCACCTGGTTTTTAGCTCAGATTTCACAAGTTCATCATTATCACAATTAAAGATCCTTTCCGGAGAATCACACACATGTCTTTAGCAAAAGATAAAATATGGAAGTTATTGGCCCCCCTGGTCGTCATGGGTGTCATGTTTCTTATCCCCGTCCCTGATGGAATGCCTCCACAGGCCTGGCACTACTTTGCCGTATTCGTGGCAATGATTGTCGGTATGATCCTTGAGCCAATCCCGGCAACAGCGATCAGCTTTATCGCCGTAACGATCTGCGTTATCGGCAGCAACTATCTGCTGTTTGATGCTTCAGAACTGGCCGACCCGGCGTTTAAAGCGGGCAAGCAAGCGCTGAAATGGGGTCTGGCTGGCTTCTCCAGCACCACCGTGTGGTTGGTGTTTGGTGCGTTTATCTTCGCACTGGGTTATGAAGTCACCGGTCTGGGTCGTCGTATCGCGCTGTTCCTGGTGAAATTCATGGGTAAACGTACCCTGACGCTGGGTTATGCGATTGTTATCATCGACATTTTGCTGGCACCGTTTACTCCATCTAACACCGCGCGTACCGGTGGCACCGTATTCCCGGTAATCAAAAACCTGCCGCCGTTGTTTAAATCATTCCCGAACGATCCTTCCGCGCGCCGTATCGGTGGATATTTGATGTGGATGATGGTCATCAGTACCAGTCTGAGCTCTTCGATGTTCGTGACCGGCGCTGCACCTAACGTACTGGGTCTGGAATTCGTCAACAAAATTGCCGGTATTCAAATCAGCTGGTTGCAGTGGTTCCTTAGCTTCCTGCCGGTCGGTATTATTTTGCTGATCGTTGCTCCGTGGCTGTCATACGTTCTGTACAAACCAGAAGTTACTCACAGTGCTGAAGTTGCCGCTTGGGCCGGTGATGAACTGAAAGGCATGGGTAAACTGACCCGTAAAGAGATAACGCTGATCGGTCTGGTATTGCTCAGTCTGGGTCTGTGGGTCTTCGGTGGTAAACTGATTGATGCAACCGCAGTGGGCCTGCTGGCTGTTTCCCTGATGCTGGCGCTGCACGTTGTACCGTGGAAAGACATTACCCGTTATAACAGCGCATGGAACACTCTGGTTAACCTCGCCACGCTGGTCGTTATGGCGAATGGTTTAACCCGTTCAGGCTTCATCGACTGGTTCGCCAACACTATGAGCACGCACCTGGAAGGCTTCTCGCCTAACGCGACCGTGATCGTTCTGGTACTGGTGTTCTACTTTGCTCACTACCTGTTTGCCAGCCTTTCCGCTCACACCGCCACCATGCTGCCGGTTATTCTGGCCGTCGGTAAAGGTATTCCGGGCGTCCCGATGGAACACCTGTGTATCCTGCTGGTACTGTCCATCGGTATCATGGGCTGTCTGACTCCATATGCAACAGGCCCTGGCGTTATCATCTACGGCTGTGGTTATGTGAAGTCCAAAGACTACTGGCGTCTGGGTGCTATCTTCGGCGTTATCTACATCGCTATGCTTCTGCTGGTCGGCTGGCCGATTCTGGCAATGTGGAGCTAATCATCCCGGTTCACGCCTGATGAAAATGATGCCAGTCAGCTAAACCTGACTGGCATTTTTTATGATTAAATAGATGATATTCAGAATTTATATAAGTGTCCGAAATCATCATGACATCAACATGGCGTTATTCTTCGTTGCTGGCAGCACTCCTGCTGCCAGTTTCTGCAACTCAGGCCGATGAACTTCAGGCAAAACAATACGCTGATTTTGACAGCTACGTGCTGGCTCTCTCCTGGCAAACCGGATTTTGTCAGAGCCAACACGAGCGTAATCGTCAGGAGCCTGACGAATGTCGTTTGCAAAAAGAGAGCGCAGACAAAGCGGATTTCCTGACCGTTCACGGTTTATGGCCCAGCCTGCCTAAATCCATTGCCGCCCGTGGAGTAGACAACCGCCGTTGGATGCGTTTTGGCTGCGCGACTCGCCCCATTCCCAACCTGCCTGAAGCCCGCGCAAGCCGTAAATGCGCGGCCCCCGAAACCGGACTGTCGCTGGAAAGCGCGGCAAAACTCAGCGCTGTAATGCCCGGTGCTGGAGGGAGATCCTGTCTGGAACGTTACGAATATGCCAAACATGGCGCGTGTTTCGGTTTTGATCCCGACACATACTTCGGCACTATGGTACGGCTGAATAATGAGGTTAAGAACAGCGAGATGGGCAAATTCCTGGCGGAAAACTACGGCAAAACCGTCAGCCGTAACGCATTTGACACCGCCGTTGCCAAAAGCTGGGGCAAAGAGAACGTCAAAGCTGTGAAGCTAAGCTGCCACGGTAATCCATCGTATCTCACTGAGATCCAGTTATCCCTGAAAGCCGACAACATCAACCAGACGTTATCTGCCCAGTCATTCTTACCGCAACCGCATCCGGGTAACTGCGGTAAACAGTTTATTATCGACAAAGTGGGATACTGAAACTTGCGACCGACGCTGCGAGCTGGCGTCGGTCCGTAAACTTAGCGTTTTGCACGGGCGTCCGGGCGAACTAAATCAAAACGGTGTGTTTCACTGATCGAATAATACGCCGTTGGCCCACCTGCACGCAGCACCGGCTTCGCTTTCGCCGTCTGATAGATGCCGTCTTCCAGGAGCGTTTCATCTATGTGAATGCCTACCACTTCCCCCAACACCAGCCAGGTATCAACCGGTGAGCCATCAGCAGTAGTTAGTTGCAGAGTTTGCGATAAACGACACTCAAAATTGACCGGGCTTTGCGCCACGCGCGGCACGTTGACTATCCGGCTATCTGCCTTGCTAAGCCCGGCGGCAAAAAACTCGTCCTCACCGTACGGCAAGCTGGCTGACGTTTCGTTCATCGCAGTGGCCAGCTCAAGAGTCGTCAGGTTCCAGACAAATTCACCGGTTTCGATAATATTCTGCACGCTGTCTTTCCAGCCGCTGCTGGCGAAACCGATAATCGGCGGGTGATAGTTGAAACAGTTAAAGAAACTGTATGGTGCCAGATTGTGCCGACCGTTGCTGTCACGCGACGCAATCCAGCCAATCGGGCGCGGTCCAATGATGGCATTTAGCGGATCATGCGGTAAGCCGTGTCCCTGTGACGGTTGATAGAAATACATAGCGTTCCCTGTTGAAGTTAACGTCAGCGCAGCACAAATTATGCTTCGCTCATCCCCCTGGAAAAAGAAGATCAGCGTAGAACAATCTGCCAACGATTACGACTGAATAAAGTTGAGCAGGTCACCGTTGATCTGTTGCTTATGGGTGGTGCAAATGCCATGCGAGCCGCCGACATATACCTTCAATTGCGAGTCCGGCAGTATTTCCGCCGCGACCTTTCCGCAGGTTTCAAACGGGACAATCTGATCGTCATCACCGTGGATCACCAGCGTCGGGATGGTCATCTTTTTGAGGTCTTCACGCAGATCTGTTTCCGAAAACGCGTGTATACAGTCGTACAATGCTTTGATGGAACCTTGTAAACCTTGTTCAACAAAGCTTTCGCGAACGGCTTTCGACTCTTTTGCGCCAGGACGATTGTAGCCATAGAATGCAGCGGTCAGCTCATAGAAAAAGGCGGCGCGATCGTTCACAACCCCCTCACGGATGCCATCGAATACCTCTTTCGGCACGCCATTTGGGTTAAAGTCAGTCTTGATCATGATGGGCGTCACTGCGCCAATTAACACCGCTTTTGCCACCCGCTGCGTCCCATGCCGGCCAATATAACGAGCCACTTCCCCACCGCCGGTAGAGTGTCCAACATGTACGGCATCTTTAAGATTGAGATGCGCGGTAAGTTCAGCCAGGTCATCAGCATACTGATCCATATGATGACCATCCCAGGGTTGGGCCGAACGCCCATGTCCACGCCTGTCATGGGCGATCACACGAAATCCTTTCGATCCAAGGAACAGCATCTGATCTTCAAACGCGTCTGCCGTCAGCGGCCAACCGTGACTGAACACAATAGGTTGTCCACTTCCCCAGTCTTTAAAATGCAAATAGCTGCCGTCTTTCAAGGTAAGTTTGTCGTACTGGCTCATGAGATCTCCTGTCGCGGAACACTGAGTTGTTTGACGCGCCCGCAGCGAGCGCTTAAAAAGCATAATGCAAATTGGAGAACGATCACGTTTTTCGGCTAAAATCACACCATATGCGACAATATTGATGATTTACCTGAATGTGAACTAAATCACTTCAAACATGGGGTAAGTCTCAGTATCATCATAAAAGCTAAACCCTTGCCGCCTGACGGTGAGGGTTTTCTTTTGGGATTATTTACCTGCGCACCCGCAGTATCGACGACATGGAGTAATAAATGTCCAGACCAACTATCATCATTAACGACCTCGATGCGGAACGCATTGACCGCCTGTTGGAGCAACCTGCGTTTGCTGGTTTACCGATTGCCGACGCCCTTAACGCCGAGCTGGATCGTGCCCAAATGTGTTCTCCAGAAACCATGCCGCACGACGTCGTGACCATGAACAGCCGCGTGAAATTCCGCAATCTGAGTGATGGCGAAGTCCGTGTGCGTACCCTGGTGTATCCGGCCACTATGACTGACAGCAACACACAGCTTTCGGTAATGGCACCTGTCGGCGCTGCACTTCTGGGGCTGCGCGTTGGTGATACCATTCACTGGGAACTGCCAGGCGGGACCTCAACGCACCTCGAAGTTATCGAGCTTGAGTACCAGCCTGAAGCCGCAGGCGACTACCTGCGCTAACTCTGTCTTATCAAAGCCACTCGCTTTATCTTACAGGGGATGCATCCGCATCCTCTTTCCGGTTAGATCTCCCTGCTCCTCGCTTTCTTTCCTGTTCGCAAAACATAAATCTGTGTCGTGACTGACAGAATCGTTTTTAATACTATGCTGTTATGTGTTCATGTAATGACAAGGAGAATGTTTATGTACAACACAATCATAATGCCTGTTGATGTATTCGAAATGGAACTGAGCGACAAGGCTATTCGCCATGCAGAATTTCTGGCCCAGGATAAAGGGGTTATCCATCTGCTACATGTGCTGCCAGGCTCAGCGAGCTTAAGCCTGCACCGCTTTGCAGCCGATGTCCGTCGTTTTGAAGAACATCTGCAACACGAAGCGGAAACCCGTCTGCAAACGATGGTCGGTCACTTCAGCATCGATCCTTCCCGTATTAAACAACATGTCCGCTTTGGCAGCGTACGTGACGTGGTCAACGAGTTGGGTGAAGAGTTGAATGCGGATGTCGTTGTCATTGGGTCGCGTAACCCATCAATCAGCACCCATCTACTCGGCTCAAACGCTTCCAGCGTTGTCCGTCACGCGACTTTGCCAGTGCTGGTTGTTCGTTAACAGCCACTGATTTGATAAAGAAAACCCCTGCCAGGTTAACGCCTGACAGGGGTTTTTATAGTGCAGGTGAGTCTTACTTTTTTTATGCTACTGTCGTGCGAATCAGATAATCAAACGAACTTAACGAAGCCTTCGCGCCTTCACCTGTCGCGATGATAATCTGCTTATACGGTACGGTTGTGCAGTCGCCGGCAGCGAAAACGCCTTTCACGCTGGTTTCGCACTTGGCATCGATGATGATTTCACCCATACGGTTACGTTCAACGGCACCTTCCAGCCAGTTGGTGTTCGGCAGCAGACCAATCTGAACAAAGATACCTGCCAGTTCCACATTGTGAACATCGCCGCTCACACGGTCACGATACTCCAGGCCAGTAACTTTGCTGCCATCGCCTTTCACTTCTGTCGTTTGCGCATTCAGAATGATGTCGACGTTTTTCAGACTGCGAAGCTTATTTTGCAGCACCTGGTCGGCCTTCATTTCAGGAGCAAATTCCAGCAGCGTCACATGTTCAACAATACCTGCCAGGTCGATAGCCGCTTCAACGCCGGAGTTACCGCCGCCAATCACCGCAACACGCTTGCCTTTAAACAGCGGACCATCACAGTGCGGGCAGTAGGTTACGCCTTTGGTGCGATACTGATCTTCGCCCGGAACGTTCATGTTGCGCCATTTCGCGCCGGTGGCGATGATAATGCTGCGTGCTTTCAGCACCGCGCCGGAGGCCGTTTCAATCTGATGTAGACCGCCTTCCTGCGCTGCCGGGACCAGTTTGCTTGCGCTCTGGCTGTCGATCACATCAACATCATAATCATCAACGTGTGCTTTCAGCGCGCCAGCCAGTTTCTGACCTTCGGTTTTCGGCACCGAGATGTAGTTTTCAATATCTACAGTATCAAGAACCTGACCGCCAAAACGCTCGCCCATCAGACCGGTGCGAATGCCTTTACGTGCAGAGTACACCGCTGCCGCCGCACCTGCAGGACCAGAGCCGACAATCAACACGTCATAAGCATCGCGCTTATTCAGCTCTTCAGCCGCACGTTTTTCTGCGCCAGTATCCACTTTCGCCACGATCTCAGTCAGCGTCATACGTCCCTGACCGAACTCTTTGCCGTTCATAAATACCGCCGGAACGCCCATCACGTTACGATCGGTGATTTCGTTCTGGAATGTACCGCCGTCAATCGCCGTATGCTTGATACGTGGGTTCAGCACCGCCATCAGGTTCAGCGCCTGCACCACGTCCGGGCAGTTATGGCAGGAAAGCGAATAATAGGTTTCAAATTCAAAATCACCGTCGAGATCGCGGATCTGCTCAAGCAACGTCTGCGCCTCTTTTGAGGGATGGCCGCCAGTCCACAACAGCGCCAGCACCAGAGAAGTAAACTCATGACCCAGCGGAGAACCGGCAAAACGCGGTCCCTGGTGAGAACCGGGATTGGTAATAAGGAACGATGGCTTACGCACCGCCAGAGTATTGTCTTCTTTGAAGGTGACTTTTTCTGACAGTTCAGCAATTTCAGTCAGCAGTTCCTTAATTTCTGCCGATTTAGCGCTGTCATCCAGCGTCGCAATCAACTCAACAGGTTTGGTCAGTTTCTCAAGGTAAGCCCTGAGCTGGGTTTTCATATTTGTGTCGAGCATTCTTCTTCCCTCTCTGAAAACATCATCATGCAAGCCGATTTTGCGGGACTGCATTAATGCAACTTGCGTCATGGTGCTGGAATGAAACAGGCGCAAATTTGCGCCTGTGGAATGCCGGATGCACTACGTTTATCCGGCCTACAAACTATGCGACTTAGATTTTACCAACCAGGTCCAGAGATGGCGCTAAGGTTGCTTCACCTTCTTTCCATTTCGCCGGGCAAACTTCACCTGGGTGGGAAGCGACGTACTGTGCGGCTTTGATTTTACGCAGCAGGTCAGACGCATCACGGCCGATACCTTCAGCAGTAACTTCGATTGCCTGGATGATACCCTGCGGGTCAACAACGAAGGTTGCGCGGTCAGCCAGACCTTCATCTTCACGCATGTTGTCGAAGTTACGGGTCAGGGCGCCAGTCGGGTCGCCGATCATCGCGTATTTGATTTTTGCGATGGTTTCAGAGCTGCTGTGCCATGCTTTGTGGGTGAAGTGGGTGTCGGTAGAAACGGAATACACATCTACGCCCAGTTTCTGCAGTTCTTCGTAATGGTCTGCAACGTCACCCAGCTCGGTCGGGCATACGAAAGTAAAGTCAGCCGGGTAGAAGAAGAAGACGCTCCAGCGACCTTCGGTATCTTTCTCGGTTACTTCGATGAACTCACCGTTTTTGAACGCCTGGTTTTTGAAAGGTTTAATTTTGGTATTAATCAAAGACATCTGTACTTCCTCCGTGTTTTCGTTGAGAGATAAGTTAACGAAAATCTCTTCGCAGGGCTAATGCGTTTCCTTTATCAAATCAATAAGCGTTAACTAACAACCCACTCAAACTCATGTTGTGAACCTAAAGATAAATGTAAAAAAGGCCCCCTTTGCAGGGAGCCTCATTACCCGAGCTACCCGCAGGTAACGTCAGTGCCAGCAGAGCTGGCTATGTGTTGCGCTCTACATTACCTTAACAAAGGTCGTAACAGCGATGGGGATTACATCACCCAACTAAAGAAAGGGCAATCGACAGACCGTCGATCTTACCTATGGCTGTGATAGGTTTTGCAATTAAGCCCACTTTCCTGCTGATTTTATAAGGAAAATCAATGTTTAAACGCACCTTACTCTTAACTCTTCTCCCCGCTATCGTGCACGCAGATGAGCTCCCTGCCCCTGTTAAAGCCATTGAGAAACAGGGAATTACCATCCTGAAGCCCTTCGATGCACCGGGTGGAATGAAAGGCTATCTGGGAAAATACCAGGACATGGGGGTCACTATCTATGTCACGCCTGACGGTAAACATGCCATCTCCGGCTACATGTATAATGAAAAAGGCGAAAACCTCAGTAATGCGCTCATAGAAAAAGAGATCTATGCCCCTGCCGGACGTGAGATGTGGCAGCGAATGGAAAAAGCGTCGTGGATTCTGGACGGGAAAAAAGAGGCCCCGGTCATCGTCTACGTGTTTGCCGATCCCTTCTGTCCTTATTGCAAACAGTTCTGGCAGCAGGCGCGCCCATGGGTAGATTCCGGTAAAGTTCAGTTGCGTACATTACTGGTTGGCGTCATAAAACCCGAAAGCCCGGCCACCGCTGCGGCAATTCTGGCAACCAAAGATCCGGCTAAAACCTGGCATGACTATGAAGCCTCCGGCGGGAAAATGAAGCTGGAAATCCCGACTTCGGTCCATCCTGAACAGATGAAGGTACTGAATATCAACCAAAAACTCATGGATGATTTAGGTGCTAATGTGACGCCCGCGATCTACTACATGAGCAAAGACGATACGTTACAACAGGAAGTGGGATTACCCGATAAGGAAAAATTAAATATTATTATGGGGAATAAATAAAGGTTACAGAATGAGTGATTGTTATCGTTCTCATTTCAATCACTCTTTAAAATATATTTTTATCGTAACCATCAAGCAATCTGTGTTATTTTAGTTTAAGTTAATTATTCATTAAGCCATAAACATAAATTCTAAGAATGATTAGAATTTAAATTATTCAACAATTGAATTATCCTATACATTACCATCACAGGAAGGTATGCATGGCTAACCTCTATGACCTCAAAAAATTCGATCTTAACCTGTTAGTAATTTTTGAATGTATTTATCAACATTTGAGCATCAGTAAAGCTGCGGCAACACTGTATATCACCCCTTCAGCCGTCAGCCAGTCATTACAGCGACTGCGTACGCAATTTAACGACCCTCTGTTTATTCGCTCAGGTAAAGGCATCACGCCTACCGTAACCGGGATCAACCTTCATCATCACCTTGAGCAGAATCTGAATACGCTGGAACAAACCATTAATATTATGCACGGTTCCAGCCTGAAGAAGAAATTTGTCATTTACAGTCCGCAAATTACTATTAACTTAGGGGTAATTGAGTTAATCAATACGCTAAGGCAAAATTCAAATGTCGAAGTTGAACATCACGACATAATAATGACTGCCGATACTGCAGAGAACATCCTCGCATACAGGAAAGCAGATTTAATCATCACTACCGCTCCCGTATATAACAGGTCTATTGTATGTACGCTATTTAAAACTATTGAGTGTGTTTTAACATGTAGCAGTAATCACCCCAGAATGAATGAATCTGCTACCCTTACACAAATATTGGAGGAACAATTTACTTTGTATCTTACAGAGGAAGAGGGTATTAAAGAGTATCAAGCACAAGCCAACGCCTTACTAACTAATCGTAAAACTGGCTTTAGTAGCGACTCTATGACGTCAATTATTAATGTAATTTCCAGTACAGATATTATTGGTATAATCCCAAAACTTAGTTATGAATTCCATGCTGCCAGACTTAATTTAAAAGAAATCAATATAGATTTCAAAATCCCATCAATCAGATTATACTTAATGTACAACCGTGCCTCACTTAGTAATAAAAAATTCGCAGAATATATCAATACAATAACATCTGAAAATCAACAACCCACATCATCAACAGTATGACAAATCCATTTTTGGAATATAAAACGCAAACACATTTACATTACAAATATTTCTTTAGGCGTTGCTTATTTTAAAGATTGGCATACTTTATTGCAGGCATTTATTTTAGTATAAAATAAAACTCGGATATGGATGTGATATGTCTGTTTATAAAATACCGTTAAACCAGAATGTTCTTGAAGCTGCTCAGGAACGCATTACCTGGACGCTTGAGAATCTACCGCGTGTCTGCGTTTCTTTCTCTGGAGGTAAAGATTCGGGGTTGATGTTACATCTGACCGCTGCCATTGCCCGCCAGTTACAGAAAAAAATAAACGTCTTATTTATCGACTGGGAGGCTCAGTTTTCCTGCACTATCGACTATGTCCAGGCGCTACGTGAGAATTATTCCGATATCATCGAAGAATTTTATTGGGTTGCATTGCCGCTGACGACGCAAAATTCACTGTCACAATTTCAGCCTGAATGGCAATGCTGGGAACCAGGCACTCAATGGGTGCGCCAACCGCCCGCAGATGCCATAACCGATCCCGAATATTTCTCTTTCTACCAACCCGGTATGACTTTCGAGCAATTTGTTCGTGAGTTCGCTGACTGGTTTTCGCAGAAACGACCGGCAGCCATGATGGTCGGGATCCGCGCCGACGAGTCATATAATCGCTTCGTCGCCATTGCGAACTCGAAAAAACAGCGTTTTGCCGATGATAAACCCTGGACCACCAGCGCCCCCGGCGGGCATACCTGGTATATTTATCCCATTTATGACTGGAAAACTGCCGACATCTGGACGTGGTTTGCGAAATCAAGACTCCCTTGTAACCCCCTGTACAACCTGATGTATCAGGCGGGGGTTCCCACTCGATACATGCGTATCTGCGAACCGTTTGGGCCAGAACAACGCCAGGGCCTGTGGCTTTACCATGTTATTGAGCCTGAACGCTGGGCAATGATGTGCTCCCGCGTCAGCGGGGTAAAAAGTGGCGGGATATATGCTGGTCAGGACAACCATTTCTACGGTCACCGCAAAATATTAAAACCCGAACATTTAAGCTGGCAGGAATACGCCATGCTGTTATTGAAGAGTATGCCGGAAACAACCGCTGAACATTACCGCAATAAAATCGCCGTCTATTTACAGTGGTATAAGAAAAAAGGCATGGAGAATATCCCACAAACCCAGGAAAGAGATATTGGTTCAGTGGATATTCCGTCGTGGCGGCGTATCTGCAAGGTCCTGCTGAATAACGACTATTGGTGCCGGGCTCTCTCATTTAGTCCAACGAAACCCAAAAACTATCAACGTTACAATGAGCGCATGAAAACAAAACGCCAGGAATGGGGACTCTTATGCAACAACGATTAACTCAGGAACTCCTCGGCTTTCTTTCTTGTTTATCAGAACCAGAGAGAATTGAAGCCATAAATGAATTCAGAAAGGCAATACACAGCGTCAGTCCCTTCCGCGAGGAGCCCGTAGATTGCGTACTTTGGGTTAAAAATGATCATATTTCACCCAATGACTACAACCCCAATAACGTTGCGCCACCGGAGAAAAAGCTGCTGCTGAAGTCCCTCGAGGCTGACGGGTTTACGCAGCCCATTGTAGTGGTTCACTCAACGGCTGAAGAATACGAAATTGTCGACGGTTTCCACCGCCACGAGTTAGGTAAAGCCAAAGCCTCACTAAGGCCCAGGCTGAAAGGATATCTGCCGGTTGCCTGTTTAGAACGCGAACGCCATGAGCGAATGGCGGCAACCATTCGCCACAACCGCGCTCGCGGGCGTCATCAAATCCACGCCATGTCCGAGATTGTCCGCGAGCTATCGCAACTGGGATGGAGTGAAGAAAGAATTGGCAAGGATCTTGGTATGGACAGCGACGAGGTGTTACGCCTGAAGCAAATCAACGGCCTGCAAGCGTTGTTTGCCGACCGTCGATTCTCCAAAGCCTGGACCGTGAAATAGCTACAGCGAAACCAGACGCTCGGCTGCCGCTAACAGCGTCGATTCTTGCTTGGCAAAACAGAGGCGAATCAGTTTATGCGGGAAAGGATCGGCGCAGAACACCGACAGCGGGATTGCCGCAACGCCCACTTCAGTGGTCAGCCACTGGCAAAACTCCACGTCGTTAAGCGAGGAAACGGCGCTGTAATCGACCAGTAAAAAGTACGTGCCTTCACACGGCAGAATTTCCAGTCGGCTGTCACGCAACGCGTTCACCAACACGTCGCGTTTTTTCTGATAAAACGCGGGCAGTTCGCGATAGTGTGCCGGATCGTCTCGTAGCATATCCGCCAGTGCGAGCTGAGCCGGCGTGTTAACGGAAAACGTCAGATACTGGTGCACTTTTCGTAGCTCAGCGCTAATGGCGGCTGGCGCAACGCAGTATCCGACCTTCCAGCCGGTCATGTGGTAGGTCTTACCAAACGATGAAACAGCAATAGCGCGTTCCCGCAGCTCTGAATGTGCCAGCACGCTGGCATGCCCCTGTTTGGCGAAACAGATATGCTCATAAACTTCGTCGCTGATGACAAAGATCTCGCGTTCTTTAATCGCCTGCCATAGCGCGTCGAAATCGGCGTGATGCCACACAGTGGCAGAAGGGTTATGCGGCGTGTTCAGGATAACCAATCGGGTACGGTCGCTGAGTAAGGCACCAAACGCCTGCCAGTCGACGCGAAAAGACGGTGGTTGCAGGGCGATACGTTTAACCACACCGCCGGATAATTCAACCGCAGGCGCATAGCTGTCGTAGCTCGGGTCAAAACAAATCACCTCATCACCAGGGCGCACCAGCGCAGTGATCGCGGCATACAATGCTTCTGTGGCTCCCGCCGTGATGGTCACTTCACTATTCGCGTCAGGTTTATAGCCGTACAGGTCTGCCGTTTTATCCGCGATAGCTTCGCGCAGCGGCTGCACGCCCGTCATCGGCGCATACTGGTTTGCGCCATGCGCGACGTGATACGCCAGACGCTCTTGCAAAAAGAGTGGACCGTCAAAATCAGGAAACCCCTGCGAGAGGTTAATGGCCTGATGCTGCTGCGCCAGCGCACTCATTTGCGTGAAGATAGTAGTGCCCAGATTAGGCAGTTTGCTTTGCGGAATCAGCGGGTTATTACTCATTATTGTTATCCCAGCGTGTGATGTTGTGGTTGAAGCCACTATAGCACGATGCTAGTATTTGGCAATCAAGACGTTCAGACGTCTATATAAAAATAACCTGCCTGGACAGGACAGCCAAAAGGACAACACAACATGAGTAATACCGAAATTCGCGTCGTCACCGGCCCGGCCAACTATTTTTCCCATCCCGGCAGCCTGTTAAGACTCAACGATTTTTTCTCTGCCGACCAACTTTCACGCGCCGTGTGGGTTTATGGTGAACGCGCCATCGATGCAGCCCGCCCTTACCTGCCAGAGGCTTTTCATCTTGCCGAGGCTAAACGCCTGCTGTTTACGGGACATTGCAGCGAAACCGATGTTGCTCAACTGGCAAAAGAGTCGGGAGAGGATCGCAGTGTGGTGATTGGCGTGGGAGGCGGTACATTGCTCGACACCGCTAAAGCGTTGGCCCGTCGTCTGGATCTGCCGTTTGTCGGTATTCCTACTATCGCGGCGACCTGCGCTGCCTGGACGCCACTCTCCGTCTGGTATAACGATGCGGGCCAGGCTCTACATTTCGAAATTTTCGCTGACGCGAATTTCCTCGTGCTGGTCGAACCCGAGATTGTTCTCAATGCGCCAGAAGAATACTTACTGGCGGGGATCGGCGACACGCTGGCAAAGTGGTATGAAGCCGTCGTGCTCGCACCTCAGCCGGAAACACTGCCATTGACAGTACGTCTGGGTATTCAAGCCGCGCAAACCATCCGCGATGTCCTGCTGGAAAGCAGCGAGCAGGCGCTGGCAGACAAACAACAAGGCACGCTAAGCCGCACGTTTTGCGATGTGGTGGATGCGATTATTGCCGGAGGCGGCATGGTTGGTGGTCTGGGCGAGCGCTACACCCGCGTGGCGGCGGCGCATTCTGTTCACAATGGCCTGACCGTCCTTCCACAAACTGAGAAGTTTTTACACGGCACCAAAGTGGCGTACGGCATCCTGGTGCAGAGCGCGCTGCTGGGACAAGATGATGTGCTGGCGCAGTTAATTACCGCTTATCAGCGATTCAACCTGCCAACCCGATTAGCTCAACTGGAAGTGGACATCAATAACCGCGCCGAAATCGACAAAGTGATTGCGCACACTCTGCGCCCGGTGGAGTCCATTCACGCCCTGCCGGTAACGTTAACGCCGGAGACACTGCGCGCAGCATTCGAAAAGGTAGAGTCGTTTACGGTGTGATTATGGTGCGGGTTGCCTGATGACGGCTTCGCCTTACCAGGCCTACGACGACAAATTACGCCAATACGATGTTGTAGGCCGGATAAGCGTCAGCGCCATCCGGCAAAAAATCAACAGCACTTCGCGCCACCTTTCCCGCCATATCGTGCATCCTGGCGCTCACGGAAAAATTCTTCGTAGGTCATTGGCGTCTGGTCCGGATGCGTGACGCGCATATGTTCAACATAGTTGTCGTAATCCGGCACACCTATCATTAATCGGGCGGTTTGACCTAAATACTTCCCGGCTTTGGCGAGTGTTTCAAACATAGTTTTTCCCTGTCGTACAAACGCCCTCCCCGTTCAGGAGAGGGCTGGTTGGTTAAGAGAATATTAGTGCGCACCTTTCGCCTGCGCCACGATCTCTTCGACATTCTCAGGCATCGGCTCGTACGGTGTCTCTTTCGAAGTTGGTTTGTCCTCTTTCAATGCTGCCAGCGCAGTTTTGATGGAGAACAGACCCAACACCACAACGACGACCATGAAGAAGATGGTGAGACCCGCATCCAGGCGGTTGTTAAACACCAGTTGCGTCAACTGCGACTGGGTGTACTGCGCCGGAATGTTACCGCTGTCGATCATCGCCTGGAACTTGTTGGCGATAGCCAGGAAGCCGATTTTCGCATCCGGGCTAAACGCTTTCTGCCAGCCAGCGGTCAGGGTACAAATCAGCAGCCAGGCCGTTGGCACTAGCGCCACCCATGCGTAGCGCTGGCGTTTCATCTTGAACAGCACCACAGCACAGAGCATCAACGCCATACCGGCCAGCATCTGGTTAGCGATACCAAACAGCGGCCACAGGGTATTGATACCGCCCAGAGGATCCACCACGCCCTGGTGTAAGAAGTAACCCCAGGCCAGCACACACAGCGCTGTAGCCAGCAGGTTTGCAGGCAGCGAATCGGTACGTTTCAGGCTCGGTGATACCACGCCCAGCAAGTCCTGCAGCATAAAGCGCGCGGCGCGTGTACCGGCATCTACCGCCGTCAGAATAAACAACGCTTCAAACAGAATGGCGAAGTGATACCAGAACGCCACATCCATCATGCCGCCCAGCGCGCCGTGCAGAATGTACGCCATCCCGACGGCCAGCGTAGGCGCACCACCTGCGCGAGAGATGATGGATTGCTCACCCACTTCATTGGCGATTTGATGCAGGGTGTCTGGCGTAATGGCAAAGCCCCAACTGCTGACTACCTGTGCCGCAGAAGCCACTACGTCCACCGTCCCCGCAGGAGCCAGCACCGCCATCGGGCTGTTCATCGCAAAGTACACGCCCGGATCGATGATGCACGCGGAAACCAGCGCCATAATGGCGACAAAGGATTCCATCAGCATTCCGCCGTAGCCGATAAAGCAGGCCTGCCCTTCATTCGCCAGCATCTTCGGCGTGGTACCGGAGGAGATCAGCGCATGGAAGCCAGATACCGCACCACAGGCAATGGTAATAAACAGGAACGGGAACAAGTTACCGGTCCAGACCGGGCCAGTACCGTCAACAAACTTGGTCAGCGCAGGCATGGTCAGCGTCGGACGCATGATCAAAATCCCTACCGCCAGACCAACAATGGTGCCGATTTTCAGAAAGGTAGAGAGGTAATCACGCGGGGCCAGCAGCAGCCACACCGGCAGGACGGCGGCAACAAAACCGTAGCCCACCAGCATCCACGTCAGCTGTACGCCGGTAAAGTCAAAGTACGGTGCCCAGGTCGGGCTTTCAGCCACCCAGCCGCCGGAAATAATGGCAAACACCAGGAACACCAGACCGATGACCGACACTTCGCCAATGCGGCCCGGGCGCAGATAGCGCAGATAAATCCCCATGAAGATCGCCAGCGGGATGGTGAACGCCACGGTGTAGGTTCCCCACGGACTGTGGGTCAGCGCTTTCACGACGATCATCGCCAGTACCGCGAGAATAATCACCATGATCATAAAACAGGCCACCAGCGCAATAACGCCCGCCGTTGGGCCCATCTCTTCTTTCACCAGTTCGCCAAGGGAACGACCATCGCGACGGGTAGAAACAAACAGCACCATGAAGTCCTGCACCGCACCCGCCAGTACCACCCCGGCGAGCAGCCAGATCATCCCCGGCAGATAGCCCATTTGCGCCGCCAGCACCGGTCCAACTAACGGACCCGCTCCGGCAATTGCCGCAAAATGGTGACCAAACAGCACTTTTTTATCGGTGGGAACATAATCCAGACCGTCGTTATGGCGCACGGCTGGCGTCATACGCGTCGGGTCAAGCGCCAGTACATTTTTCGCGATGTACAGGCCGTAGAAACGATAAGCGATAAGGTAGACACAGACCGACGCCACGACTATCCACAACGCGTTGATCTGTTCACCACGATTTAATGCGATATAGCCGAGGGCAAATGCTCCCATAACGGAGAGCACTGTCCAGACGAGGTACTTCCCTGATTTGTTCATAGTTGTTATCCGTTGTCCGATCCAGAGAGATGTTACATTTTGTTTCTATAACATCTTTTCTGAATTTAACAACCTGACAACCATGCAAACCCGAACTTTCACTGAGTATTTACATTGTATTGTTAACTTGATCACTTTCAACGCAGCGACAACTGAAACAATTGCGCGCTACGTGCCAACCTCTCTATGTTTTGTTCAGATCCCCCCCGGCATGATGCCGATCTTGTCGCTTAATATTCTTTATTATTAATAATGGAATTTACTAAAAATATACCTCTGACTTTCTCAGCTAATACGGTTATTAAACTTAGGACTTCAGATTATCCTGACTTTTTATGCAGTTAGTGCTTTATTTTATTTTAATCACAAAGTTCAAAGTAAAGAATATATCCACACCTCCAGTTTTAATGACAAAATCCCCACATAAAAACGAAATTAATTCAGCAAAAATTTATCAGCGCCAGATTGTTCAGGATGGCCATATACGGAAATAAATTATGAATAAATGCTATCGCATCGTCTGGAATGTCGCCAAAAATATGTTTGTAGTGACTTCCGAACTCTCACAGGGCGATCATCGGGTTCGCGCAACCGTTGCGGGCCTGGTGTTATCGGCTATTGGACTAACAGCAAACTGCGTACATGCCAGTGATTACGGCCCGCTTAGCGGTGAAACCATCAACTTAAATGATGGCGATACAGTGACGTCTGTCGATGGCACCACCGGTATCGAAAGCCTGTCCTCAGGTGGGCAAGGCGTACAGATTAATGGTAAAGCCACCATTCACGTTACCGGTGATAGCGGTTCTATTGGCGTGAAGCTTGATAACAGCGCCAGTAATAATTTAGGTAACGGTACACAGATTAACGTTACGGATACAGGAACTGCAAAATCAGCATCAACCGCGGGTCTATATATTAACAACACCAGTCCAGATACAAATATAAACGCAGAGAATATATCAATTAACACCATCAGTAAAAAAGATGCTTACGGAATTAACGTTCATACAAAAAATGCCACTCTGAACTTCGGCAGCAATAGTAACATCATTACCGATTCCCAGAATGGTAATGCGACTGGTGTCTATTTTTATGATGACAATAATACGTTAACCATGGATGGTGGATTAGTTAACGTCATCAGCGGCGCCACAGGTAAAGCTATTGGTATCGACACATACTGGACAAGCGGTACAACGCTCAATTTGGGTGATGACACCCGCATTGAATTAGTAAGCGGAACAGCTGGTGGAAGTGCGCTCTATCTCGGGGAAAACACCTTACTCAACGCGAACGGGCTAAACGTTGATTTCACCGCCTCAGAGGCAGGAACAGGTACCATTATTTATGGTATTCAGACGGGACAAAACAGCCAGATTAACCTGGGCGAGAATAGCGCAATTTCACTCTCATCCTCTGGAGGTACGGTATATGGGCTCCTTTCTGGTGCACAAAGTCATTTTACGGCAGATAGCCTTGATATCACCCTTACCACAACCTCTACCGAGCGCGCAAAAGGGACGGGCGCGGACATCAGCGGCAATGTGGATTTTGGCAATGATTCCACCATTACCGTGCACGGTTTCTCCGAAGGGTACGGGATGGTTGTTGAGGATTATTCGGCAACCACCAAAGATGATGCCATCGGAACAGTGAAGGCCAACAATCTCACCATTGACGTCACAGGCCAGAAGACGGAAGGGCTTCGAATAGAAGGTGGTGTGGTTGATTTAGGATCAGACAGCTCCATCAGCGCAAACGGGACTGCATCAACAATTTACCTGACCGGCCGAGGATACGGTGAATTCAATGCCAATAATCTGACCGTCACGACCGCGCAGTCCACTGCCCTTACACTAATCAGCAGCATGCATGCCACCGTCGCCAATATTGGCGAAGGCAGCACCATTGATGGAAGAAATACTACAAGCCACACGACCAACGGTATTGTGGCCAACACGCCCCACAACGCCCCGACAACCATAAATGTCAACGGTTCCGCAGAGCAGCGTAACACTATCTACGCGGTGAACGGCTACGGAGCTTCAGCCCAGTATAGCGGCGCGACCATCAATCTATCCAATACCGATATCATCATGAGCGGTAGTAATCCCTACGGCCTTTGGGCTATTGGCAGCGGAGATTTCACTCACGCCGGCATAATCAATGCTGAAAATCTGACGATTGATATGAGCGGCGCTAACGGCAGTGGTTACGGTGTGGTAGTGCAACAAGGCGGAATTGTGAATCTGACGGGCGATACCACCATCATCGCCAACGGCGGCGTTGCCATCTGGAATCCGAAAGTCACCTCGGGCGGGTATGTTCTACCTGGCGGGACGGTAAATGGCTCAGGGAAAATGACAATTACCGGCGACATCATTAACAGCGGTTGGGGATATATCAACCTCAGCATGGACGCGGGTTCTTATTTCGCCGGGGCAACCTCGGTTAATGAAAGCTTCAACGATCAGGGTATTGATTCCATCCTCAATCTTAACCTTGCGGACCAGAGCCAGTGGCGGGTAACAGATGACTCCACCCTCACGACACTGACCAACGCCGGAACCCTTGAGCTGGCGGCAGACCACACAGCCGGAACTTACAGCACCTTGCATGCTGACGAGGTCACGCTGAAAGAAAGCAGTATTCTCAGCGTCGATTTAAGCGCCGCGGCGCTGGCCAGTCGGTCCGCTAACCCGCTAATTACCGGCGGACAGGTTAATCCTGGCGGCGATCTACATGTTAGCAATTCGGGTAATACGCTGGATCTCAACGCGCTGACCTCAGACAATCAACTGGCAGACATCGACAAGGTTACGCTAATTGATGCCGACTCCGCAATCGTGAGCGATTTCGCTTCGATCTCAACCGATCCGGATACCCTGCCCGACTATATCGCGATTTCTGGTCTGGTTAACGCCCTTGATAATACCCAATATGAATTGGGCGTGGGGCTCAGTTGGTACGCCGGAGACTCCGCCGCGGCTTCTACGCCTGCACACGGTACGTTCACCCTGGACGCGGGCCAGACATTTACCGTCAATAGGTTACTGGAAGATACCTCATCCAACGCTACCACAGGATGGGACGGTAAAAGTTTGACCAAAAAAGGAGATGGTACGCTCACCCTTACCGCAAAGAATACCTGGAGCGGAACCACAGACATTCAGCAGGGAACGCTGTGGTTAACTGAATCGGGCGTTATCGGCGCTGAAGGCAGCAAGCAGAGCGTCAATGTCAAAGCCGGAGCCACCCTCGGCGGCAACGGGGTAATCAACGGCGCGGTGAACAACATCGGCCTGCTAAGTTTTGGTGATAGCACAACGCCAGACAGCCAGTTTATCGTTAATGGTAACGTAACCAATCAAGGTGTAATCCGCAGCAGTAGCACGACTCCCGGGAATGCATTAATCATCAACGGCGACTACACGGGTAACGGCGGTCAGCTCTCACTTAACGCCAGTTTAGGCGATGATAATTCACCAACCGACCAGCTCATTGTCTCGGGTAATGTTAACGGCAGCACCACGCTCTACATCAATAATGTGGATGGCGTGGGTGCATATACCGATCAAGGTATCGAGATTGTTGACGTCGGTGGGGTGTCATCAGATAACGCGTTTTATCTTGGCAATCAGATTCAAATCGGGCTGTATGAGTATCGTCTGTATGAAGATAACGAAAGCTGGTATTTGCGTTCCAAAGCAGAAACGCCTGACAACCCGGATGATGACGTTACACCAGTCGATCCTGACGACGGCGGCAGCGACGTGACGCCAGTCGATCCTGACGACGGCGGCAGCGACGTGACGCCAGTCGACTCTGACGATGACGGCAGCGACGTGACGCCAGTCGACCCTGACGATGGCGGCAGCGATGTGACGCCAGTCGACCCTGACGATGGCGGCAGCGATGTGACGCCAGTCGACCCAGACGACGGCGGCAGCGACGTGACGCCAGTCGATCCTGACGACGGCGGCAGCGACGTAACGCCAGTTGATCCTGACGACGGCGGCAGCGACGTGACGCCAGTTGATCCTGATGACGGCAGTAGCGACGTTACCCCATCAAATCCACAATATCGCGCCGATATAGGCGCTTATCTGGGCAACCAGTGGCTGGCGCGTAGCCTGCAGATGCAAACGCTGTTCGATCGTGAAGGGAGCCAGTACCGCTCGGCCGAAGGAAGCGTCTGGGCGCGAATGAAAGGCGGAAAAACGGACACATCTGCGGTAAACGGCAATATCGGCATGGACAGCGATTACACCCAGTTTCAGCTTGGCAGCGACATTGCGACCTGGCGCGATGATCAGCAAAGCATCACGTTTGGCCTGATGGTCAGTTACCTTGACGGCAGTACCGACAGCACCGGAAATCGCGGCGCGGATGGCAGTCAGTTTACAGCCACAGGCGATATCGACGGTTACAATCTTGGCGCGTATGCCACCTGGTTCTCTGATGCCCGGCAACATCGCGGCTGGTATGTTGATACGTGGTATCAGTATGGTTTCTACAATAACAGCGTCGAGAATGGCAATGTCGGTTCAACGCATTACGACTCCCTGGCTCACGCGATTTCGCTGGAAAGCGGTTATCGCTACGACATTAATATGAGCAGCGCTAACACAGTAAGCCTCACGCCTCAGGCGCAGGTTATCTGGCAACGCTACCAGGCAGATAGCGTTGAGACAAACGGTACACACATAGATGGGCAAAACGGTGATAGTTGGACCACACGTCTTGGTCTGCGGATTGATAGCCAGCTTTCGTTCGATGATGCTACCGTCCGACCATTCGCTGAGATTAACTGGCTGCACACCTCTGACAATCTGGCCGTATCATTTGATAACGCAACGGTAAAACAGGATCTACCAGCGGATCGCAGCGAACTAAAAGTAGGGATTCAGGCTAATCTCAATAGTCAATGGAGTATCAGCGCCCAGGCCGCAGGTCAGATAGGGAACAATGATTATCAGGACCTCAATGGTAGTCTTAATCTGCGCTATAGCTGGTAAGTGAGTAACGAAGCGCGCCTGAACGGCGCGCTTAACTTTCACCCCATCACCGCAGTGCCTAAGCGGCAGGTGCAACAGCGTCGCCCCTGCTCATCAAAGATAACAATTTCCCAGCTTTGATTTTGACGCCCAAGGTGCAGCGGCTGACAAACGCCGCGCACTTTCCCCTGCGATACCGCCCGATGATGCGTGGCGTTGAGTTCCGTCCCCACCACGCACTGCCCGTCGCGGGTCATCAGATAACCTGCCATCGAACCCAGCGTTTCCGCCAGGGCCGCGGATGCGCCGCCGTGCAGCAGGCCAAATGGCTGATGCGTGCGGCTATCCACCGGCATTTCGGCTTCCAGCACATCATCCCCCAGACGGGTGTAGACCATGCCTAAATGCGCCACCATCGTGTTCTGACTGGTGGCATTGAGTTCATCCAGCGTTAAATGACGCTTCCAGATCATCGTCATGCCCCCAGCGTGGAACCGCCGTCCACCACGATATCCTGTAACGTAATGTGGCTGGCCAGATCGGAGGCGAGGAATAAAATAGTGTTGGTGATCTCTTGCGGCCGGGCGATTTTCCCCAGCGGAATCCCGAGCTTAAACTGCTCGCCAAATCCACGAATACGCTGTTGCTCCGCGTCATCGCTAACCCACAGCGTGCGCTGCATATCGGTGTCGGTCGAGCCTGGCGACACCACATTACAGCGCACACCGCTACCCGCCAATTCAAGTCCGACGGTCAGCGCCAGACTTTTCAACGCGGCCTTTGACGCACCGTAAGCACTCATGCCGATACGCGGCGTGTGCGCCGCATCCGACGCGACGGTCACGATCGCCCCGCCCTGCTGGCGACGAAACTGCGCCATCGTCTGCTGAAACAGATTGAACGCCCCACCAACGTTAACCGCAAACGTCTGCTGCCACTCCTCAACGCTCAACGCATCGGTGGCCCCCATACGCAAAATACCTGCGGCATTGACCAACACATCCAAACGCTCGCGCGCTTTGAGGACGCGCTGGCACACTTCAGCTACCTGTCCGGCATTCGCCACATCCAGCACTTCGGTCGCAAACGGGTAGTTATCCTGAGGAAATTCGCGATCGAATCCTGTCACCTCAGCGCCAGCATTCGCAAACGCCAGCGCCGTGGTGTAGCCAATCCCTTTACCCGCGCCGGTTACCCAGACGGTTTTCCCGGCAAAATCAAATCCAGCCATTACTTCACCTCGCGGGAGAGCAGCGCCCACCATGCGTCAATGGTCGGTTTTTTCGCCAGCATCACGAAATCAATGTCACCATGAACCTTACGCCAGCGCGCCGCCAGCGCCATCATGCGCACGGAATCCAGCCCGTAGTCGATCAGGTTTTCGTCATCCATCGGCTCTTCAGACTCATCCAGCAACGGCAGAATAACGCTGCGCAACGCATCTTTACTGGTCGGGACCGGTGTCGGCAATAATTCCTGGGTCATTACCACACGCCCGGAACGTCCCGCCACGTATTTCAGCGACATCAGGTGTTCGTCACGGCTAAAGTCCGCCAGCGCATCGGCAACCATAAACGGCTTGATGTCACGCATGAAGGCGTCCGTTGCGGTGGTCATACAGCCGATATGCGCATACACCCCGGTAATGATCAGTTGATTACGCCCGGTTTCCTTGAGCATCTGTTCCAGCGGGGAACGATGAAATGCGCTATAACGCCATTTCACCAGAATGGTATCCGCTTCATCCGGCGCCAGCGCCTCAACGATCTTTTGTTGTTCCGGGGAACGCGTCAGGCCCGGTCCCCACATATCATTGAGCAGAGCGCGGTCTTCATCACTCTGTTCTTTCGGCTGAGCGGTGTAATACACCGGAATGTTATGCTCTTTGCAGTACTGGCGCAGCGCGGCGATGTTCGCGACGACCTGCTCCATCATCGGGCAGTTATCGCCCCAAAAGCCGATAAAATAATCCTGCATGTCGTGGATCAGCAGCGCGGCGCGTTCAGGGTCAAATGCCCAGTCGACTTTGTTCACCGGAACATCGAGCGCCGTTGGTAGCGCATAAGCCTGCAGTTTAGGAATTGCCATTTCTATTTCTCCTTCAGGCCAGTGAACGTGATGCCAGCCACTGACGTAATTGTTTTTTATCTACCTTCCCCACTGGAGTCAGCGGTAATGACTCAACGCACTCAACACGATCGGGTAATTTGAATTCCGCTATGCCCTGTTCGCGTAGAAAACGGCGCACCTGCACCGCGCGCAGCGGCTCTTTCACCACCAGCCAGGCACAGCTTTTCTCGCCCATCAGTTCGTCATCCATACTGACCAGCGCGGCATGGATCACCATTGGATGGCGCAGTAGCAGGTTTTCAATCTCTTCAGCGGCGATCTTCTCCCCGCCGCGATTGATCTGATCCTTTTCACGCCCCTGAACGGTGATGTAACCATCCGGATCGATAGCGATCAGATCGCCGGAACAGTAAAAGCCGTTGGCGTCAAAGGCGCTGGCATTATGCTCAGGACTTTTGAAATAACCGCGGAAGGTGTACGGACCACGCGTCATCAGGCGTCCGGTCTCTCCCTGGGCTAAGGGGTTGCCGTCAGCGTCTGCTACCCAGACTTCATCATCGGGACACATCGGGCGACCCTGGGTATTGATGATGCGCTCAGGACTGTCGTCCAGACGGGTGTAGTTCACCAGCCCTTCCGCCATGCCGAAGACCTGCTGCAACTGGCAGCCAATCTCGGCTGGAATACGTGCCGCAAGCGTGGCGGAAAGTCTCGCGCCACCGACCTGAAGCAGTTTCAGCGAAGCCAGTTGCGCATTGCTGCCCCACTCCGCAATCGCCTGCAACCACAGGCTCACCGCAGGTGGCACCAGCGCCGTGACGTTAACCTGATGCTGTTCAATCAGCGGGAAACACAGAGTGGCACTCGGGTCAGCCGCCAGCACTACAGTGCCACCGGCCAGGAATACGCCCAGCGCGCCTGGCGAACTCATGGCGTAGTTATGCGCCGCCGGGATTGCGCATAAATAACGCGTTTCCCCGGTGAAGCGGCAAATCTCATTGCTGCGACGCACGCTGTAGTAGTAATCGTTATGAGTGCGAGGAATCAGCTTTGGCGTCCCGGTCGTCCCCCCAGAAAGCTGGAAGTACGCCACCTCATCAGCAGGCGATGGCGTAGCAGTAAAATCTGTCGCAGGCTGGTTTATCGCCGTTTGCAGATTATGTTCACCTTCATCGTTGCGCAGTTGCACCACGCGCACTGAATTGTGTTCGGCCACAAAAGCGTTAAGAAAATCGTCGCCGCTAAACAGCGTATGCTGGCGATCGGCAATCAGCAGTGCCGGCTCAATCTGTTTGGCATAGGCGTTAAGTTCGTTACGCTGATGGCTGAACAGCGCCAGCACCGGAGCTACGCCCAGCTTGAGCAGCGCAAAGAAGGTGATATACAGCTCAGCCACATTGCCCAGTTGTACTAGCGCGGTTTCGCCGGGTTTGATCCCCTGGCGACGCAAACTGCAGGCAAGATTGTCAGCAGCCTGATTCAGTTGGCGATAGCTCAGATGGCGTTCACCATCAATTACCGCCGTATGCTCGCTGTCGGCGTGACGGGTCAGAATGTCGGTCAGCGGCAAATCCTGCCAGTAACCTTTTTCACGATAGCGGCGGGCAAACTCTTCCGGCCAGCGGGTGAAAGGAATACTCATTATTGCTCCTTAAAACCAGTCCACAAGGCTCTTAGTGCAGTCCAAAAACATTCAACATCGTGGAGAGCTTAGCCCCCGTTTCGCGCCATTCCGCAACCGGGGAAGAGGCTGGAACAATTCCTGCTCCGGCAAAGAAACGTACCTGATTGCGCAGCAGCTTCGCACAGCGGATCGTCACTACCCACTCACCGTTACCTTCGGCATCACACCAGCCAACAATGCCACCGAACAATTCGCGATCGAACGGCTCCAGCTCGGCGATAAGCTTGCGCGCAACCTGATGTGGGAAGCCGCTCAGCGCAGGCGTCGGATGCAGTAGGCACGCCAGCGTCAGGGCGTTTTCCTGCGGGTTAGCTTTACCTTCAAACGGCGTGCCGAGGTGCCAGAGCGTCGGCGTGGTAACCAGCTGCGGAGAAGAAGGCAGTTGCAGTTCACGGCTGCGATCGCGCAATACCGTTTTCATCGCTTGCGTCACCAGTTCGTGCTCGTGGCGGTCCTTCTCAGACGCCAGCAGGCGGATCCCTGCTTCGCGATCCAGCACATCATCAGGCTGACGACGTGCAGAGCCCGCCAGCGGCAGAGAACTGAAACGATCGCCTTCTTTGCGCAGTAACAGTTCCGGGCTGGCACCAATCAATACGCCGCCGTCTTCAATCGGTACATGGAAGTTGTAGCTCGCCGGGTTTTGCGCCACCAGACGCTCCAGCAGCGCACTGCTGTCAATGTTGGCATCGGCGGTGATATCGATCAGGCGTGACAACACCACTTTGTCGACTTCCGGAGTGGACGTCAGCGCAGCCGCCCGGGCGACCATATCTTCAAAAAAGTCCTGTTCCGGGATCGATTTACGTTCAACGACGTTCAGCGACTGATGCGCGGTAAAGTAACGTGATGATTGCTGCTTCGCCGTACGAGAGAAGCTCTGCCATGATTGGGGAATAAACAGCGATGATGGCTGGCGGGTATCAAAGGGAATCGCCCCGACCATGACAGGGTTCGCGATGCCTTGCGATTTGGCATCAGCAAACAGTGCGTTCATTTTTTGTTGGAAAGGGCTGTCTGGCGAATCGCCATCAATTGCCGGTTCCGCATAGCGGGCGAAGCATCCTGACGTCGTAAAACTACGGTACGGCGACATAAAGAAAAAACTGTCGGGAGCGAGCGTCGGCATAGTCTGCGTTTTTTCCTCGGCCAGTGACGTATCCATATCATCCTCCAAAAATGATAAAGGCTCTAATAATGATTATCATTTATATTTTCGGTCGCTAACCTAAAAGTAAAGCGGCGGTATGTCAACTCTTGTGGTAGCACAATGTGCGACTTTGGCTTGCATCCTTGCTCGCTAACAATGAAAATGAGAAGCATTACTTATACTGATAACAGGAAGCCGATTCGTGAGTCTCCCCTCTTTTTGCCGCACCGTGCTCTTACTGGCAGGTTTATCTCTTTCAGGAATTTCTTCAGGTCACGCCGCCGACTGGCCGCGTCAGGTTACTGACAGCCGCGGCACGCATACGCTTGAGCATAAGCCGCAGCGAATTGTATCCACCAGCGTGACCCTCACCGGCTCGCTGCTGGCGATTGATGCCCCGGTCATTGCCAGCGGTGCCACTACTCCGAACAATCGCATCGGCGATGCGCAGGGCTTTTTACGCCAGTGGAGCGAAGTGGCAAAAGAACGCAAACTGAGCCGCCTGTATATCGGCGAACCGAGCGCCGAAGCCGTCGCAGCTCAAATGCCGGATCTGATTCTCGTAAGCGCCACTGGGGGAGATTCTGCCCTCGCGCTATACGATCAGCTGTCCACCATTGCGCCAACGCTCATCATTAATTACGACGATAAAAGCTGGCAGTCGCTGCTGACCCAGTTAGGTGAAATTACCGGTCAGGAGCAACAGGCAGTTGCGCGAATTGCCGAGTTTGATAAGCAACTTCAGGCGGTTAAGCAACATATTACCCTGCCACCACAGCCGGTCAGCGCGCTGGTATATACCGCAGCGGCGCACAGCGCCAACCTGTGGACGCCTGAGTCAGCGCAAGGCAAGCTGATGGAGCAGTTAGGGTTCACGCTGGCAACGCTGCCTGCCAACTTGCACACCAGCCAGAGTCAGGGCAAACGCCACGATATCATCCAGCTTGGCGGTGAGAACCTGGCGGCAGGCCTGAACGGCGAAGCGCTGTTCCTGTTTGCTGGCGACAGCAAAGATGCCGACGCTATTTACGCCAATCCGCTTCTGGCGCATCTGCCAGCCGTGCAGAATAAACGCGTTTACGCCCTGGGTACGGAAACCTTCCGTCTCGACTACTACAGCGCCACGCTGCTGCTGCAACGTCTGTCAGCTCTCTTTTAATGGTCAGCGCCGGATGCGGCTCACGCCTTATCCGGCCTACAACCTTAGAGCACAACACGATCAGACATTCACGGGGACCTGCCGGAATCGGCGTACTTCTCCCAACAACAGCAGCAGTAGCAGACCGACAATCACCAGCCCGAATCCACTCACGCTTGCCGAAGCAACCGGCGTCATCATCGCGCCCAGACCACCTAACAACGCCGCGCCAATCGCATCGCCGGTGACGTTTTGCGCCGTCCACAAACCGTTAATTCGTCCGAGCATCGCTTCCGGCGTCTGCGTTTGTAACAGGGTGTACTGCAACAAAGAGCTGACCGCGCTCAACCAGCCAAACAGCGCCAGACAAACCACACCAAGCTGCCAGACGGGCATCAAACCAAACAAGCCGATAGCCAGAAATGAAGCCACGGTCGATGCCAGCATAATCAGTCCCGGGCGAACGCTGTGCGCCAGTTGTCCGCTAGTCAATGCGCCCACGGCTGCCCCTAGCGGAATAGCCGCATACAACAGGCCAATTTGCGCACTCGACATGTGCCAGTTAATCGCCAACGCCGGATACAGCACACGCACGGCGCTCGCCATGGTTAACAGACCACCGAGCAGCGCAATGCCGCCAATCAGCGGGCTGGCAAGCAGAAAGCGGAATGCCGCCAGCAGCGATTTCAGCGGATGCTCGCGCGGCTGCGGCGGAGGCGGCAACGCAGGAAGGCTCAGCAACGGTAGTAAGGTAATGAAGGTTCCCGCCGCCGCCAGTCCGTAGTTCCAGGCCACGCCGCCAGTCGCGAGCAGCACCCCGCCAAGCATCGGTGAAATTACCGATCCCAGACGCACCGTCAGCATGGTAATCGCCCCAGCCTGCATCAAATTCTCGCGCCCAACCAGCGCTGGCGTCGCAGCCAGCAATGCGGTCACGCCCAGAGAGGCAAAGAAACCGTCCCATAAGCCAAGCAGATAAATCGCCAGCAACGACGGTTCGGGCAGCAGCGCATTCAGACACAGGCCAATAAAGCCAATACCACAGGTTCCACGCGCCAGCAGGATCACTTTTTTACGCTCATAGCGGTCGGCCAGCACTCCGCCCACCATCAGGCCAATAAACATTGCGCTACCGGTCAACGTCACCGACAACCCCACCTGCCAGGTCGACTGGGTCATCATCTGGATCTGTACCGGAACCGCCACGCCGAGTAGCCCCAGAGAGACAATGGAAATAAAACGGGCGAGGAAGACAGCGCGAAATGCTGGGTGGGTCTTTAACAGGCTGAGATTGAGCAGCCAGGATTGTCGATTCATTACAGAGCCTTACCAGGTACTTTTTCAATATCCATTCGATGGCTGCACATGCTAACATATCCAAATAAGATCGATAACGATAATTACTATCATTATCAGGGAAGTTGATATGTCATGCTCTGTTTCCGCGACACGTGCCTTCGCCGTGCCCGGACTATTGTTATTACTTGTTCTCACCACGGTATTAAGTCTGGTTATTGGCGCCAAGTCGCTACCTGCCTCCGTGGTGCTGGATGCGCTCACCGGCAGTTGTCAAAGTGCTGATTGCACCATCGTGCTGGACGCGCGCCTGCCGCGCACGCTGGCGGGGCTGCTCGCCGGTGGCGCGCTGGGCCTGGCTGGCGCACTTATGCAAACGCTCACGCGTAACCCTCTCGCCGATCCCGGCATTCTGGGTGTCAACTCCGGCGCCAGCTTCGCTATTGTGCTGGGGGCCGCGCTGTTCGGCTTTTCCTCTGCGCAAGAGCAGCTGCTGATGGCCTTTTGCGGTGCGCTGGCTGCGTCGCTGATCGTAGCTTTTACCGGCAGTCAGGGCGGCGGGCAGTTAAGCCCGGTGCGTCTGACGCTGGCGGGCGTTGCGCTGGGCGCGGTGCTGGAAGGATTATCCACCGGCATCGCCCTGCTCAACCCGGACGTTTACGATCAGCTGCGTTTCTGGCAGGCCGGTTCACTGGATATCCGCAGCCTGCAAACGCTGAAGGTTGTGCTGGTACCGGTACTGATTGCCGCGGCTGTCGCACTGTTCCTCAGTCGCGCCCTGAATAGCTTGAGCCTCGGCAGCGACACCGCTACCGCGCTTGGCAGTAAAGTCGCTCGCACGCAGTTTATTGGCCTGCTGGTTATTACCGTACTGTGCGGCAGTGCGACCGCGATTGTCGGTCCTATCGCCTTTATCGGCCTGATGATGCCGCACATGGCACGCTGGCTGGTGGGGGCGGATCACCGCTGGTCACTGCCCGTAACCCTACTGGCAACGCCTTCTCTGTTACTGATTGCCGATATAATCGGTCGCCTGATTGTCCCCGGCGAGCTGCGCGTGTCGGTAGTCAGTGCGTTTATCGGTGCACCGGTGCTTATCTTTCTGGTACGCCGTAAATCGCGCGGAGGTGGAGCATGATGCACCTCTCCCGCCGCCTGATAATCAGCAGCCTGCTGCTGGTTGCAGGTTGTCTCGTCATGGGTTTGTGGAGCCTGCGTAGCGGCGTTGTTACGCTGGAAACCCAGCAAATTATTGCCGCCCTGCTCGGCGATGCGCCGCGCAGTATTACGCTGGTGGTGACCGAATGGCGTTTGCCACGCGTGCTCATGGCGCTATTGATTGGCGCAGCGCTCGGCGTGAGCGGCGCAATATTCCAGTCGCTGATGCGCAACCCGCTGGGCAGCCCGGATGTGATGGGTTTCAACACCGGGGCCTGGAGCGGTGTGCTGGTGGCAATGGTGCTGTTCGGACAGCATCTCACCGCTATCGCGCTGGCAGCCATGCTGGGTGGGATCCTGACTTCTCTGGTGGTCTGGGCGCTCGCCTGGCGCAATGGTATCGACACCTTCCGGCTGATTATTATCGGTATCGGCATTCGCGCCATGCTGGTGGCGTTCAACACCTGGCTGCTGCTGAAAGCATCATTAGAAACCGCGCTGACGGCTGGGCTGTGGAACGCCGGATCGCTCAATGGCCTGACCTGGGCCAAAACCTGGCCGTCTGCCCCGCTGATTATCATCATGCTGGTATGCGCCGCGCTGCTGGTACGCCGGATGCGCTTACTGGAAATGGGTGATGACAGCGCCTGTGCGCTTGGCGTCAGCGTTGAGCGTTCACGTCTAATGATGATGCTGGTTGCGGTGGTACTAACCGCTGCCGCCACCGCGCTGGCCGGTCCTATCTCGTTTATTGCTCTTGTCGCGCCGCATATCGCGCGACGTATAAGCGGTACATCGCGCTGGGGATTAACCCTGTCGGCGCTGTGCGGCGCGTTGCTGTTGCTGATGGCGGATTTATGCGCCCAACAGCTGTTTATGCCTTATCAGCTTCCGGTGGGCGTTGTTACCGTAAGCCTCGGCGGTATTTATCTTATCGTCTTGTTAATTCAGGAGTCCCGCAAAAAATGATCGAATCAGTAGCCCGTTTGCGTGGCGACCAGTTAACGCTGGGTTATGGCAAATTTACCGTGGCGGAAAACCTCAATGTGTCGATTCCCAACGGCCATTTCACCGCGATTATCGGGCCAAACGGCTGCGGGAAATCAACATTACTGCGCACGCTGAGTCGTCTGATGACGCCCGCGCACGGCAAGGTCTGGCTCGACGGCGAGCATATTCAGCACTATGCCAGCAAAGAAGTCGCCCGTAGAATAGGTTTGCTGGCGCAAAACGCCACCACGCCGGGGGATATTACGGTACAGGAGCTGGTTGCCCGCGGACGCTACCCGCACCAGCCGCTGTTTACCCGCTGGCGGCAAGAGGATGAAATTGCGGTCTCAAACGCCATGCAGGCGACGGGTATCACCCACCTGGCATCACAAAGTGTGGATACCCTTTCCGGCGGACAACGTCAGCGTGCATGGATTGCGATGGTGCTGGCGCAGGAAACGTCGATTATGCTGCTCGATGAACCCACCACCTGGCTGGATATCAGCCATCAGATCGATCTGCTGGAACTGCTGAGTGAGCTAAATCGGGAAAAAGGCTACACGCTGGCCGCCGTTTTGCACGACCTGAATCAGGCCTGTCGCTATGCAACACATCTGATCGCGCTGCGTGACGGAAAAATTATTGCCGAGGGTGCACCGAAGGAGATCGTCACCGCGCAGCTTATTGAAAAAATCTATGGACTGCGCTGTATGATTATCGACGATCCGGTTGCCGGAACACCGTTGGTGGTGCCGCTTGGACGCAACAAATAACACGCGTTACAGTATGGCGGCCAGCTTGCCGCCATACGACAATTCATCACACCAGTTGCTGATCAATAAACGTCATTTTTTGCTTACGCGACATCATGGCATGGTTCAACAGAACACCACCACACGCCACCATTCCCCCCAGTAATGCGGCCAGAATAACGATCATTGATTTAGCCGGACCATCTTTTTTCACCGGCAGCGAAGGTGAAAGTTGATATTTAAACGGTGTGAATTTTACGTCGCTCACATTCATCGCTAACAGCTGCTCAACGTGATATTGGCGATTACGTAATTCCCCATTAATTTCAGCAACATCCGTTACTGATTTTTCTATTTCTAATTTACGTTCGATGCCGTCAGCACCCAGTGAAATAGAGAAATCGGGGTCATCCTTCACGGCCTGGCCATTACTGTAGACCGGCTTTTTAATCCCGGCAGCATTGGCAATCTCCAGCGAGTAGTTCAGTCGCTGGATATTTGCTTCCAGCTGGTTTTTGAGCCTGACGCGATCCATCTCCAGTCTCTCTTTTTCATAACTGGTTTTGATGGACAATTTATTGCGAATATCTTCCAACGTTTCTTTCACCACAAGGGCAGAAATATACTGGATATATCCCTTCAGCACTGACTGGGCTTCTTCGGCCTGAGGTGCGGTAAAACTCAGCGTCCATGAGGTATACAGCGAAGTTTCGTTCTTCTTACCCAGGTTAGTATCAACCGCTTTCATTTTCTCACTGAGCCTGACAATTGCCTGATGCAACTCCATTTCGTCGATATCAGCACCTTTCAATTGATCCATTACGTAAGGCGAAGAGCGCAGATATTCTTCTAACAATGAAGGCGACTGGAATTTTTTGATAAACAGGTTAAACACATCACCACTGCTAACGCTAATATCCATATCCAGCACGCGCAATTTGGTCAGCGTATTCTCGAGTCCCTGCCATTGAACCGCTTCCGCTGGCGTCACGATGGCCTGACTGGTCCATTTTTGTGGCAGCAGAAAAGAGACCAGAATACCCACACAGGCAAAGGCGAAAACGGTCGCTATAATTTTCGTTCTTGCGTGCCATAAGGTTTCGATTAGATTCACTAAATCGATTTCATTTGCGTTTGCCGTTGGCTGAGGATACCCAGTAAATTCCGAAACGTTATCTTGCTTTATATTTAATGATGACATGTTGCGTGACCTGAAAACTTTCCTAAAAGAAAAACATTCCTGTGGGAGAAGTCTACCAGTTAGTCAGAATTATCCGAAACATTCTTTGTGCTTGTCGCCCTACCAAAAATTATATTCGGAATTTATTCACCCCTTTCATCACCTTGCACCGCACAAATAATAACAATTCCATAACATATTTTTTACATTATGGAATTATTCGATCACCGCGATAGCAATATTCGTCTTGTTACACAGATTTATTAATCAGTGTATTTATTACAGGTCCTATCGCCTCAAACGCGGTGGGGGAAATAATATCAACATGCGCGCAATCCTGGCGGTATACATCCAGGCTGGATATCCACGGCGACCAACTGCGCTCAGGACTCACACCCGGTACTAACGTGCGCTCAGCGACGAAAAGCGTGGCGTGACCTGCAAACGGCACGCTGTGCGCCGTGGTAAGCAGGCGAACCGCATCGGCGTAGTTGCCTTCGATTGCGTTAAATAAAGCCTCTGACGCATTCCCCTGCTGCGCCGCCAGAAACGCTTCGCGTTCACGCTCGATCTCCGCCAGTACCGCTGGATCCAACCCATTAGCCTCTTTTTCTTGCCAGTTTTGCGTTTCCGGCGGCCAGGTATCCAACAGCCCGAGGAATGCAACCGTCTCTCCTCTGGCATGTAAGCGCGCGGCGATCCCCTGTGCCAGCGTGCCGCCCAGCGAATAACCTAATAAATAGTAAGGTCCGTGAGGCTGTTGACTGAGCAACGTTGCCAGATGATGTTCGCATACCGCGTCGAGGTTTTCCGCCGTCTGCATAGGCCCATCCGGTCGTGGCGACTGAATACCTATAATCGACCACTGCGGGCTGAGATATCGCGACAGCACGCTAAACTGCCAGGCAAAACCCGACGCCGGATGGAAACAGAACAGCGTTGGGCCGTGACTTTCACGCAGCGGCAGCAGTGCCTCAAATCCCAGACGCTGCGACTGTTCATCATCAGTGCCCTCCAACAGAGCGCTCAGTTGTTCAACGGTAGAGGCCACCATAATCTGCCCCGGCGTCACCTGACGCTCAAAAACCCGGCTCAACTGTGCTGCCAACTTCATCGCCAGCAACGAATGTCCGCCAAGCGCAAAGAAATCTGCCGCCACGTCATTCACCTCGCAATTCAGCAAAGCCGCAAAAGACTGCGCGATGGTGGTTTCAGTCCCTGCTCGCGGTGCGCGCCCGGAAATACGCGACGTCAACTGTGGCATCGGCAGCGCTTTACGATCCAGTTTACCGTTCGCGCTAAGCGGCAGCTCCGCCAGTTGCAACAATACTGTCGGCACCATATGCGCAGGCAGTTTTTCACGCAGCTTTTCCCGCAACGCGGACGTATCCAGCGGTAAACCCGATTGTGACACCAGATACCCCACCAGTTGACGCGCATCGCCGCCTGTCGCCGCCGCCTGGTTGAATACGCAGGCGTGGGCAACGGCATGCTCGACATCTGGCAATTGCTGCATCACCCGGTCAATCTCGCCGAGCTCAATGCGTTGTCCGCGAATTTTAAGCTGGTCATCGCTGCGCCCGAGGTATTCCACAGCGCCATTTTCCAGCCAGCGAGCCACATCCCCGGTACGGTACATGCGTTCGCCAGCGTTAAACGGATCGGCGATAAAACGGCTTGCGGTCAAATCCGGACGGCCCAGATAACCTTGCGCCAGTTGGATCCCCGTCAGATATAAGTCACCAGCCACGCCGAAAGGCACCGGGCGCATCATGGCATCCAGAATACGTAAACCGGTATTCCATACCGGATAGCCAATCGGCACGCTGTTGCCGGTTACATCAGCAAGGTCTTCCCCCCAGGCCGGATACCAGCTCACATCGACCGCAGCTTCCGTTGGTCCGTACAAATTGTGCAGTGGCGCATGAGTTAACTGTTCCCACTCACGGCATAAATCTGCAGGCAAGGCTTCGCCGCTGCAAAATACCCGTTTCAGCGAGGCACAACTCTCCCGCGCGGTTTCCGGCGTCAGTGAAGCGACAAAAGCGGCCAACATAGAGGGAACAAAGTGCGTGGTCGTCACCCCATATTGGGCAAAGAACTGCTGCATCGCCAGCGGGTCGCGGTGCGCCTCAGGCTCGGCCATTACCAGCTTTGCCCCGGCAATAAACGGCCAGAAAAACTCCCATACCGAGACGTCAAAACTGCACGGTGTTTTTTGCGCCACCACATCATCCGCGGTCAGCGGATAGTGATTTTGCATCCACAGCAGACGGTTAACGATGGCGGTTTGCCCAACCATCACCCCTTTTGGTCTACCGGTAGAACCGGAAGTAAAAATGATATAGGCAGTATGAATGGGCTGAGATAGTGCCAGCGGAGCAGCATCTTCTGCTGGCAGGGGTGAGTCATAGCACAGACTTTCCAGCCCAGGAATATCGCTAAAGCGCGCCAGTTGCTCATTGGTCGCGATCAACAATTTTGGCTTCGCGTCTTCGAGCATCATCCGCAGGCGATCGTCCGGGTATCCGGTATCCAACGGCAGCCAGGCAGCTCCGGCTTCCACAATACCGTGCAGCGCCAGCGTCAGGAACACGGAACGCGGCAATGCCACGGCAACACTGTCACCAGGCTTGACGCCGCGTTCGCGCAGAAGGCTCGCCAGCGCCACGACCTGCTGGCGCATTTCGCGATAGCTAAACTGATAACGGGCATCGGCCAGCGCCGGGGCATCCGGCGTTTTATCGGCCTGCTGTGCCACCAGCGCACTCAGCGTAGTGGACGGGATCTCGACGATCGTGTCGTTAATCTTCGCCAGCCGCTCATGTTCTGTTGGCAACAGCATCCCGGCGTCGCCGCAGCATAGCGCCGGATTGTCGGCAAACTGCTCGATAAGCCCGATTAAACGCGAGGCATGCTGCGCCAGCATTTCTGCATCGTAGCGCTGTTTATTGGCCAGAATTTCAATACTCAGCCCACCGTTTTCATCCGGGAATAACGCCAGCTCAAGATCGTTCACCGGCCCTGTCGCCAGCGTGTGGGTTTGTGCCTGAACGCCGGGAATATTCAGCTGATAGTCGAATATTTTCACGTTCAGCACCGGGCCAAACAGCGGCTCGGCACCGGCTGCACGCCCGCTGTCGCGAACGATTTGTTCGGCATCATAACGTTGATGCCGACGCATTTTCTTCAACTGTCCGGCCAGTCGTTGTGCAAGTGCAGGCAAGCTTTCTGCCGCATCCAGCCTCACACCAAATGGCAGTACGTTTAAAACCGGTCCAGTGGAGGTCAACGCCGCCGACCCCATACGCCGCATAAAGATAAACCCGGCGGCATAATCCATTCGGCTGCATAAACGTCCCAGCCACAATGCCACCAGCGCGAGGGCCAGATCCGCACGCTGAACGTCAGGCATACGTGCCGCAAGCCGACGAAACGCCCCTTCAGGCGCGGTTAACTTCATACGAATAATATCCGCGCTGGCCGATCGTCCCGGCAACGGATTGTTCGATAGCGAGGCAGGAGGCGGGAGTTGCTTTCGCTGCTCGCGCCAGAAAGCGCCGTCGCGTTGCCAGGCATCGCTTTGACGGTACTGTTGATACTCTTCCACCACCTCGGCGAACGGCGTAAAAGGCGAGTCTGGCGTAGGCTCGCTGTGTAGCCATGCGCGATAAATTGCGGCTATCTGGCGGGTAATGGCCGGAAAACTGAAGCCATCGACCAGCAAATGATGGTAACGCTGATACCAATACCAACGCTTTTCTCCCACCTGTATAAGCAGGTGAAAAACCAGCGGCTTATTGCCATCAGCACGTATGTCCTGCTGCAGGTCTGCCTGCATCAACGCACGCGCCGCCTCATGTGGATTGGCTTTTTCGCGCAGGTCGATAATTTCAGGTTGCGCAAAGGCGAGCGCAGAATCCACCCATTGCCAGATCTCACCGTTATCTTCGCTAAACCGCATCCGCAGAGTATCGGCCTGCTCCAGGCCAGCCACAACTGCTTTCGCCAGCAACGACGCGTCCAGTTCGCCAGTTAATTCTACGTAGTGCGCCACGCTCCACGCCGAGGGCAATGTGGAGAGTTTTTCCGCCATCCAGATCCCCGGCTGAGCCGCCACTAACGGTAAACGCTGAGTCATGGAGCCTCCTGCACATCGACGTAGTTCGTTGGCGTCAGCGTGGTCCAGTTTGCTTCCAGCCATTGCTGGCAGGCTTCCTGGGATTGAGGTTCGCAAGCAATTTGCCAGCCAGCAGGAAGCGAGCACTGCTGCGGCCAAAGGCTAAACTGACGTTGGGGATTTTGCAGAATGTAAAACTGGCCCTGCGGATTATCGAAGGGGTTACTGAATTCCATACTCAACTCCTGTCGTGGAACATCGTCCGGTTAAATCGTGTCGGTAAGCGGTTGCCAGAGCGTCATTAGCCCTTGCATCAGACCGCCGCGCCAGCAAAGCGCATCGTGTCCGCCATCAACCTGACGCCAGAAAATAGACTGTGGTGCAGAAGGTAACTGGGCATATAACGCCTGATTAGCGCGATAAATAATGGGCTCGCGGATCCCCGCTTCCAGGACAATACGCAGCCCCTGAGCGCTGACGGTCCCGGTCTTCAGTTGCTCGACGATCGCCCCGTCCTGATGACCACCACGATGCGGCCACCAGTAAGAGCCCGACTGGCTAAGCACACAGCCAAAGCGCGCGGGCCAGTTCAGCCCGGCATACAGCGATGACAACCCGCCAAAACTTTGCCCAGCCACCACGGTGCGCTGCGGATCGTCACTAAACGCGGTCGTTGTCTTCACCAGTGGTAATAGCTCCTCCTGCACCGCCAACCAAAAATCCGCATTACACGGTAGCTCATGGCTGCGGTGAGCCGTATCAATGGCATCAATCAGAATATAAACGGCAGAAGGAAGGTGTCCGCGATGCGTGAGTGAAGTCAACGCAGGCCAGACCGGCATACTCTGTGCCCAAAACTGCCCATCCAGCAGGATAGCCAACGGACGCGTTTCGGGTTGAGCATCACCGGTGGTAAACACCCATACGCGACGCGTATTGCCGAGCCTGGCGCTATGCCATTGCAGGCAAACTGTGGGTGAATCTGGGTTTTCAGGTCGATCCCATCCTGGCTGTACGGGTGCCTCCGGCATTTCCAGCGCAGACACCGCGTGGCCACGACCGCCCCGCCAGCTCTGCGGATTAAGGGGATCGGCAATGGCCTGCGGCAGCAATTGCCGCCAGCCTTCACGCAGGATGCTTCGGTCAGGCGCAGCGTCCGCCGCCAGCGAGGAGAAGATATCGTTTCGTGCTGTTGGGATAAAACAGTAGCTGCCACGCCAGTTGGCGCTGAGGGAAACACTCCAGCACCAAACATTTGTTCCATCAATGCGTCGCATCGACTGAGGGATGGCATTTTGATGGTGGTCGGTGACGCCGGTGATATAAACCCAAACGCGATGAATGGCTGACTCTTTTTCCGTTCCCCGTGGGTCACGCCACCAGAAGGTTACCCGATAATTTCCGTTGTCTTCACGCTCCCACTCCGGGCCTTTTTTCGACTGCCACCACGCCTCGCTTCCCATCTTTAACGTCGTCACAGCCATAACCCCATGTTTATTGTGAAATTTTATGATCTAGCGTGAAATATATTGATAATATTATTGATAACTATTTGCATTTGCAATAGCGTATTGTCGCGCTGTGGGAAGCGCGTACAGTTTTTCACCACTTATAAACCGACCTGGCGCTGCGTACTTTTTCTGGAATGGATAGTTTACGCAGATGCGGGCGACATCAGGCCAAATGCCGCACCACGGCACATTGGTACTCGTGGCTAAAAGAACAGCAGGACATACAATGAACAACAAGATTCATTCACTGGCCTTATTGGTCAATTTAGGGATTTACGGGGTAGCCCTGCCAGCAATGGCAGAAGATCAAACCGATAGCGTCGCTGTCTCTCATGAAGACACCATCGTCGTTACCGCCGCCCAGCAGAACCTGCAGGCGCCGGGTGTTTCAACCATTACCGCTGATGAAATTCGTAAGAACCCTCCCGCTCGCGATGTGTCGGAAATCATCCGTACCATGCCTGGCGTTAACCTGACCGGCAACTCAACCAGCGGTCAGCGCGGCAACAACCGCCAGATCGATATTCGCGGCATGGGGCCAGAAAACACCCTAATTTTGATCGACGGTAAACCGGTTACCAGCCGTAACTCCGTACGCCAGGGCTGGCGCGGCGAGCGTGATACCCGCGGCGATACCGCCTGGGTTGCTCCGGAAATGATTGAACGTATTGAAGTGCTGCGCGGTCCTGCCGCAGCACGCTATGGCAATGGCGCAGCTGGCGGTGTGGTGAATATCATCACCAAGAAAGGCGGCGATGAGTGGCATGGTTCCTGGAATACCTATTTCAACGCCCCGGAACACAAAGAGGAAGGTTCAACCAAGCGTACCAACTTTAGTCTAAATGGCCCGCTGGGCGGGGATTTCAGCTTCCGCCTGAACGGTAACCTCGACAAAACCCAGGCCGATGCCTGGGACATTAACGACGGTCACCAGTCAACACGTACGGGCGATTACGCAGATACAATGCCTGCGGGTCGTGAAGGGGTAAAAAACAAAGATATCAACGGCCTGCTGCGTTGGGATTTTGCCCCAATGCAATCGCTGGAGTTTGAAGCTGGTTACAGCCGTCAGGGCAACCTGTATGCGGGTGACACTCAAAACACCAACAACGATAACAAAACTAACGGGCTGGTAAAAAAATACTACGGTAAAGAAACCAACCGTATGTACCGCCAGAACTATGCGCTGACGTGGAACGGCGGCTGGGACAACGGCATTACCACCAGCAACTGGGCGCAATACGAACACACCCGTAACTCCCGTTTGGGTGAAGGTCTGGCAGGTGGCCTTGAAGGGTTATTTAACAGTAATCAATTTACCGACACTGACCTGGCGGATGTCACCCTGCACAGCGAAATTAGCATTCCATTCGACCTGTTAGTTAACCAGAACCTGACGCTCGGTACCGAATGGAACCAGCAGCGTATGAAAGACATGAGTTCCAATACCCAGACCTTTATGGGCGGGAACATACCTGGTGCCAGCAGCACCGATCGTAGCCCATATTCACAGGCTGAAATTTTCTCCCTGTTTGCTGAAAATAACATGGAGCTGACCGACAGCACCATGTTGACGCCGGGTCTGCGCTTCGACCACCACAGCGTCGTTGGCGACAACTGGAGCCCGTCCCTGAACCTGTCCCAAGGTCTGGGCGACGACTTTACGCTGAAAATGGGTATCGCACGGGCCTATAAAGCACCTAGCCTGTACCAGACTAACCCGAACTATATTCTGTACAGCAAAGGCCAGGGCTGCTATGCCACCGGATCTGCGACGGGCATTGGTTGCTACATGATGGGCAACGATGACCTGAAGGCCGAAACCAGTATCAACAAAGAGATTGGTCTGGAGTTCAAACGTGACGGTTGGCTGGCCGGCGTCACCTGGTTCCGCAACGATTACCGTAACAAGATCGAAGCGGGGACTGTACCGCTAAGCAGAACGTCAATTACCCAGAAAAACCCGACTACGGGTAAAGAAACAACAACCTACACCGATATCTATCAGTGGGAAAACGTACCTAAAGCGGTGGTGGAAGGCCTGGAAGGGACGTTGAACGTACCGGTTAGCGAAACCGTTACCTGGACCAACAACATCACTTACATGCTGCAAAGTAAGAATAAAGAGACCGGCGAACGCTTGTCGATTATTCCTGAATACACGCTGAACTCAACGCTGAGCTGGCAGGCGCGTGAGGATTTGTCACTGCAATCCACCTTTACCTGGTACGGCAAACAGCAGCCGAAGAAATATGATTACCAGGGTAAGCCAGTGACCGGCAGTTCAGCCCAGGAAGTGAGTCCGTACAGCATCGTCGGCCTGAGCGCGACCTGGGATGTGACGAAAAACGTCAGCCTGACCGGCGGCGTGGATAACGTCTTCGACAAACGTCTGTGGCGTGAAGGTAATGCCCAGACCACCAGCGACAACAAGACTGGCTATTATATGGCGGGCGCTGGCGCGTACACCTATAACGAACCGGGTCGGACGTGGTATATGAGCGTTAACACCCACTTCTGATAGCGTTGTTCCCTCTCCTCGCGACGGGGAGAGGGAAACGATACACAACCATGCGTACAACACACACATCGCTTCCCTTCGCCGACCACGCGCTGCATTTTGTCGAGTTTGATCCCGCCAGCTGCCATGACCACGATCTGCTCTGGCTTCCCCACCGCGCCCAGCTTCTGTCCAGCGGACGCAAGCGTAAAGCTGAACACTTAGCAGGGCGGATCGCCGCAGTACACGCTTTGCGCGAATTTGGCCTTAAAACGGTACCCGGCATCGGTACACAACGCCAACCGGTATGGCCGCAGGGGCTGTTTGGCAGTATCAGCCATAGCGCATCAACTGCGCTGGCGGTGGTATCGACACATTCCGTTGGGCTGGATATAGAAGCTATTTTTACGCGGCAAACCGCAGTTGAGCTGGCTGACGGTATTATCGATAACCACGAACGACCGATTTTGCATCATTCTGAACTGCCCTTTCCACTCGCCTTAACTCTGGCATTCAGCGCCAAGGAGAGCCTGTATAAGGCGTTTTCCACTCAGGCATCCGGGTTACCAGGTTTCACCAGCGCAAAAATTACCGCACTCACGAATCAGCAATTAACATTGCAAATCATGCCATCATTTTCGCCTAACCTCGCCAATCAGGAAATTAACGTGCATTGGTTTCAACGCGATAAAAACATCATTACCCTGTGTGTACCCACGCTGTCAGGATCGTGATCCTTTTCTCCTTTTAAGAAATTAGCTGCGCAAATCGTAGACAGTTTGATTATCTCGACTTATCGTTAACTTGAATAATAAATCATATTTGAATAAATATTCAAAGTGGAGAAAAAGATGAACAAGACCCTGATTAAATCCGTATTACTGGCCTCGATCCTTACCGCATCGGGTTCGCTGTATGCTGCCGACAACGGACTGATTGCGATTATCACCCCTTCACACGACAACCCGTTTTTTAAAGCCGAAGCCGACGGCGCGGTCGCCAAAGCGAAAGAGCTGGGATATACCACGCTGGTCGCCTCTCATGATGATGATGTCAATAAACAAAACCAACTGATTGAGACCGCTATTGCCCGAAAAGCGAAAGCCATCATTCTCGATAACGCGGGCGCCGATGCCACCGTTGGTCCACTTGAAAAAGCCAAAGCGGCGGGCGTGCCTGCATTCCTCATCGATCGTGAAATTAACAAGACCGGCATCGCAGTCGCGCAAATCGTGTCGAACAACTACCAGGGCGCGCAGCTCGGCGCAGAGAAATTCGCTAAACTACTGGATGGAAAAGGCAAGTACGTTGAGCTGCTGGGACGCCAGTCCGACACCAACGCGCATGTGCGCTCACAGGGGTACCACGATGTGCTCGACGACTATCCGGATATGAAAATGGTCGCCCAGCAAACGGCGAACTGGAGCCAAACTGAAGCGTTTACCCGTATGGAAGCTATTTTACAAACCAACCCTGATATCGTCGGCGTCATTTCCGGCAACGACACCATGGCGCTGGGCGCAGAGGCTGCCCTGAAGGCTGCTGGGAAAAACAATGTCATCGTGGTGGGTTTTGACGGCAGCGACTACACCCGAGATTCCATCATCAACAAGAGCAACATTAAAGCGACCGTCCTTCAGCCCGGCTGGCAGCAGGCTCAAATGGCGGTTGAGCAGGCTGATTACTACCTGAAAAATGGCAAAGCGCAGAAAGAAGAAAAACAGCTCATGGATTGCGTGCTGATTGATGAAACCAATGCCAGCAAGCTGAGTAAATTCAACCTGAGCCACTAAGCGGAGGCACTATGTCGTTAACACAATGGGGTGCTGCACTGGTTGGGTGCGCCACCCTGTTGCTGACGGCCTGCACGGTAGTTGACCTCGACGAAAACGGCAACCCCATCATCCCGGCCGACACACAGGCCAAAGCCAGTTTCGACAATCAAACACCCGAGCAGATCGCGCAACAAACCTGGCAATCCCGCGTCCTGGATGCGGCAAAGCAACACGCTCTGGATGCGTCAGCGCTGAGCGCACGCCTGAAGACGCCCTCACCCACCGCCGAGAGCGTATTTGTGCGCCTGACCAGTCAGATTGAGAACGTCGACACCACCAATGCGCGCGAGAAAAGCATTGTGATGAGGGTCAATGACGCCCCTGTCACCATCCAAATAGGCCCGGTGATGCGCGGCAATGCCATTCGCGATGCGAGTGGGTTTAAGTTTGAAGACTTCACTAACCAGGTTCAGTTTGCCCAGCTTTCCCGGGCGTACAACCGCGAAGCGGTAAAACACTTGCCCGCAATGGACGAAAGCTGGCAAGGGAAGCGTGCCACGGTACTGTTCGCCGTAACGCTGAATGCTGGAAAAGCGGAAAACGCGGCAGCGTTAGCGCTGGAACAGGAGGCACACTGATGAATAATTCCTCAGCAGATGACATCATCCTGCGCACACATGCCATCTCAATGCTGTTTCCCGGCACGATTGCGCTGGACAGCGTGGATTATCAGGTGTGGCGCGGTAAGGTCAACGTGATTATTGGCGAAAACGGTGCGGGGAAATCCACGCTGATGAAGATCCTCGCCGGTGTTCAGCAGCCCAGCAGCGGCGAGATGACGCTCAATGGCAACCCTGTTCGCTTCGCCAATACCCGGGACGCCGCGGCGCACGGGATTGGTATGGTGCATCAGGAACTTAACCTGTTTGAGAATCTCACCGTCGCGGAAAATATTTTCCTTGGCCGGGAGATCCAAAAAGGCATGACCCCCATTGATGAGGCCGAACAGGAGAAGCGTACTGCGGAGCTGCTAACCCGGCTCGATCAGCCCATTTCACCCCGCGATCTGGTCGGCAATCTCAAGGTCGGACAGCAACAGCTGGTTGAAATCGCCAAAGCGTTGGCGGAGGACGCTGACATTCTAATCCTCGACGAACCCACCTCGGCGCTGAGTAAAACCGAAGTCGAGATCCTGTTTCGCGTGATTCGCGAACTGACTCGCCAGGGCGTTTCGATAATCTACATCTCTCATCGACTCGAAGAATTGATGGCGATTGGCGATGTGATCACCATTTTACGCGATGGCAAATTCCAGGCCGAAGCCAGGGTTAGCGATATCGATGTGCCGTGGATTGTGCGTGAAATGCTGGGCAGCGACCCGGTGAGTAATTTTCTTGAGCCAGGTCGCACGTTCGGCGCGCCGGTTCTCGAAGCGGAACATATTACCTGCGTCAATGCCGCTGGCAATGCGGTGGTCAACGACGTCACCTTTAACGTCCACGCGGGCGAAATTGTCGGTATCTATGGACTGATGGGGGCCGGACGAACCGAATTATTCGAGTGCTTGCTGGGTACTGAGCGCAACTACCTCGGTAAACTGTGGCTCGACAGCAAGCCAGTTCCACAGCGCTTAACCACCGCCGACCGCATTCGTATGGGAATGAGTCTGGTACCGGAAGATCGCAAGCGCACAGGCATTTTCCCCATTTCTTCGGTTGCCAGCAATCTGACTATTGCCAGCCTGTGGCGTCGCCTGCAGCGCGGTTTTGCCATCGCCCGCAAAGATGAGGAGGCCGTCGTCGCCAGCACAATTGGTAATCTGTCGATCAAAGTGTCCTCACCGGATGTTGAAATCCAGGCTCTGAGCGGGGGTAACCAACAGAAAGTGGTGATTGGCCGCTCCCTACTTACCAATCCCAAAATTCTGTTCCTTGATGAGCCCACTCGCGGCATTGACATTGGCGCGAAAGCCGATGTGTTTCGCATGATGGTACAGCTTTCACAACAGGGTATTGCCGTTGTCTTCTCCACCTCAGATTTAAAAGAAATTATGGCGGTATCTGACCGCATTCTGGTGATGTCTGGCGGCAAGCTCACGGCCGATATTACTCGCGATCGTGCCGAAGAATCGGCGCTGGTCACCGCAAGTGCTCAGGGGTTCTGATATGAAAACACTACAATCTGCCGTCGTCGCACCGCGAGCCGGTGTCACCTTCTCGCGGGAAAATATCCTGCTGCTGATCCTGAAATTACGTACCTTTATTGCGCTGTTTCTGATCGTCGGATTTTTTGCCTTCACCGTCCCCGGTTTCCTCTCAGGCGGCAGCATGGTCATTATGATCAAGCACATCGCCATTAACGCGTTTCTGGCGCTGGGAATCACCTTCGTCATTATTACTGCCGGCATTGATCTCTCAATTGGCGCTACGCTTGGGCTGTGCGGCATGATTGCCGGATGGCTGATCACCAAAGGCATTGTATTACCCATGTTTGGCATCGCTATCTTCCCCAGCGTCTGGGTGATTGTACCTGTCGTACTGCTGATTGGCGGATTGATTGGCGCAGCAAATGGCTGGATTATTACGCGCTATAACGTCGCACCTTTTATTTGTACGCTGGGCACCATGTACGTATTGCGCGGCGCGGCGATGCTGACCTCTGACGGACAAACATTCCCCGGGCTTTCCGGCAATCCACAGTTGGGTAACACCGGTTTTGATGAAATTGGCGCGGGAACTCTGTTTGGTATTCCGTGGGCCATCTGGATGATGATTGTGCTGGCGCTGGTTATTGCTTACGTTGCCCGCCGTCTGCCCTTTGGCCGCCACGTGTACGCCATCGGGGATAACGAACGTGCTGCTGAACTGTCCGGCGTAAAAGTGAGGCAGGTAAAAATCTGGGTGTACACCCTGTCCGGACTATGCGCTGCAATTGCCGGAATAGTTGTTTCAGCACAACTTTCCGCCAGTCATCCGGCCAACGGTACTGCATTTGAGATGAACGCCATTGCCGCCGTTGTACTTGGTGGTACGTCGCTGGCCGGTGGTCGAGGCACCATCTTAGGCACGTTGATTGGCGCTTTCGTTATCGGTTTCCTGGCCGATGGTCTGGTGATGATGGGCGTCAGCGAATTCTGGCAAATGGTGATTAAGGGCATCGTGATTATTGTCGCGGTCATTATTGACCAGATGCAAAACCGGATGCAGCAAAAAGCCGCAGTGGTTGCGCAAAAGGCGGCGATGGAAAGTCAGTAGCCCTGAAATTACGCCTGATGGCGCTGCGCTTATCAGGCCTAGGTCGTGTATGACATATGGGCCTGATAATGCGCCGCCATCCGGCAGTGGGGAAATTTTATTTCATGACGGCTTCAGCCTGCCCTGCTGAAACCTTATCATCCAGTTTAAACATCATCAGCAATCCCAAACTAATGGCATGGAAAATGGCAGGAATCCCGGCAATTAAGAACATAATCGCCGTCATCGTTTCCGATGACACCGCCTCACCCGCTTTGTAACCGCTAAGGGAGAGCACTAGCCCAACCATCCCACCCGCCAGCGCCAGACCAACCTTCATCGAAAAGAGCGTACCGGCAGCGACAGCCCCAGACATTCTGACGCCGGATTTGTCTTCACAATAGTCGGCACAATCAGAAGGCAGCGCCCAGGCAGTAATCGAGCCAAGTTCAGCCATCAATACCGACAGCACCAGTAGAACACATGCCAGTGAGATTTGTTCAGGGTTAACGAAATAGAGACATAATGCCGCCACGCCACCGCCCAGTTGCGCCACCTTCAGCGTACCTAATTTCGAGAGCTTGTTGCGCTTAATCAGTTGAATAGCAATCATCGGCGCAATGATCCCCGCAATCGCTGTGGCCGAAAGCAGACCAGAAACAAAGCCATCCCCACGATTCAGGAAATACTTCACAAAATAAATAGTCACACTGCCTTTAATTACAAAAGCAATGGAGCTGGTAATTTTGAACAGATAGAAAACAACCACCGGTTTCGCTTTCAGCATAATTCCCAGTTGTTTGGTAAACGGGACTTTATCGGTCTCCACGCTAACCTGATATCGCTCCTTTGTTCCCCAGAAACAGAGCAGCATAAACGCCGTGGCCAGCACGGCAATAAAGCTCATCGCCATCATGTAGGCGCGTGCTTCATCGGTTTTTCCATACCAGGCGACGAAAATCGGCACTACCATTGAGCAGATAAGAAAGGCCATTTTAGCCAGTGGGAAACGCCAGGAGTTGGCGCTTAAACGATCCATGGGATCGGCGGTGAGTGTCGTCAACAACGCCACATACGGCACCACCGTGGAGGCATACATCAGGATCAGAAATAGATAGGTAATCACTGCATAGACTAGCTTTCCAGTGGGTGAAAAGTCCGGCGCCAGAAAGACTAAAAAACAGGAAATACCGTAAGGGATCGCCAACCAGAGCAAAAAAGGACGATACGAGCCGTGCTTTGTCCGCGTGCGATCGGAGATATTACCGATAAATGGATCATAGAAGGCATCAACCAGACGGGCAACAATAAACAATATCCCCATCGCCGCTGCCGAAATCCCTAAAACATCGGTATAAAAATAGGGCAAAAACATCATCGTCATCCCAAGAAAAATGTTCGCTGACGAATCACCTAACCCATAACAGATCTTCTCTTTGATACTCAATTTATGCTGTTGCTTCATGAGAAACCCTCTTTATGAATATATATTCATTATCGAATTACTATTCACGCAAAGGTTAAGCCCACGAATTTAGCGCTGGCAAGTGGTTAGTCGTGACATTGTTACCAGTATCACAATTAACCTCATTCTTTTGCTCCTAACCGCACCGTCATCTAGTGGCGAAATGTCATCTTATTAATAAACAAGACGTTTATGCTGGCAGGCCGTTTCTCCCGTCATTCAAATAACGCTTACTCCTTTCAGTCTCACAGTAAAAATCTCACAGTAATCAGCAGAAATGGCGGCGTTTTTGTGATCGATTGCTCATTTTTTCGCCTTGACAGTGGAATGTTAACGGTAAGCTCCCTTACTCTCATCTTGAATATAAAATCATGATGGAATATATATTCCAAAGAAGAGGTACTATGAGCGAACAAAGTATTGCCCTGTGGGGGCGGTTTGAGTATCAGGTCACGGACGTTGACGATCCTCGCCATTTTACCGACACCGAGCTATCAGCCACCTTTACCTGCGGCGAAGAATCCCGCACGGTTTGGGGCTTTTACAACGGTAACGGTCAGTTCATACTGCGCTTTATGCCGGATATCCCCGGCGTCTGGCACTATCGCATCAGCTCAAATATTCCTTCGCAGTCCGCTGTCGAAGGAACGTTTACCTGCGTCCCTGAAACACAGTTAACCGGCCCGGTACAGCGTGATGGCGACGGGCACTTCCGCTATGCCAATGGCAACGCGTTTTATCCTTTTGGTACCACGGCCTACGTCTGGAACTATCAACCGGACGATATACAGCAACAAACGCTGGCATCGCTGGCGGCGAGTCCGTTCAATAAAATTCGCATGTGCGTATTTCCTAAACACTATCGCTACAATCTGCAGGAACCGATGCGCTTCCCCTTTCCGGGTACCCTCGACCAGGGATTTGATTTTACCCGCTTCGATACCACCTTTTTTACCCAGTTGGAGAGTCAAATACAAAAGCTGGATGAACTGAATATTGAGGTGGATTTGATCCTCTTTCATCCGTACGACCGCTGGGGATTTTCCGCCATGTCGCAGGAGACCGATCGCCGCTATCTCCGCTACGTGGTGGCACGCCTCGCATCGTTTAAAAATATTTGGTGGTCGCTGGCCAATGAGTTCGACCTGCTGAAAGAAAAACCGATGTCATTCTGGGATGCCGCCATAGCGCAAATCAAATGCGAGGATCCCTCTTCGCACATGATCTCCATTCATAACTGGCACAACCCGCCGATCCACTACCGCTCAAATGCGCACTGGTACGATCATCACAATCCCGCGCTCACCCACGCCAGCATCCAACACCACGATATGCACTTTGTCCCGGAATGGCGGCAGACATTTGCCAAACCCATTGTCATTGACGAATGCTGCTATGAAGGCAATGTCGATCTCGGCTGGGGCAATATCACCGGAGAAAAAATGACTGCATTGTTCTGGCATGGCGTAATACTCGGCGGCTATGTCACTCACGGCGAAACATACCTGAATGAAGATGAGATTATTTGGTGGTCACATGGCGGCACGCTCAAAGGAGCAAGCATCCCGCGCATCGCTTTTTTGCGCAACATCCTTGAGGAAGGACAAGCCAAACGCCTGGCGCCGCTCCCGTGGGGCAGCCACTGGGATACGTCGATGGGGATAAGCTGCGAGGGCAACTGGGGACTGTTCTATTTTGGCGATCATTGCCCTGCCTACAAGATGATGACTATGTTGCCGGAGAATACGGCGTGGAAGGTCGATATCATTGATACCTGGGCCATGACGATCACGCCGGTTGCGGGGGTTATTCAACACGGTGACAAGCTGGATCTACCGGCTAAGCCATGGATTGCTCTACGCTTAACAAAACTCTGATGACTACAGCCAGCCCCAGGGGCTGGCGATGACTTGACTCGCCGCGGCGTCACCCTTTAACCAGATTGCGCGCTGTCGGGTAGTCGGTGATCAGTACGTCTATATAATTCCCCTGCAGCGCGCCACGGATCGCATTCTGTTTTTCTACCCCGCCCGCCAGCGCTATCACATGGTTGCAGTCGCGGATCTGCGCCAGCTCCATACCGATAACCGGGTCTTCCTCATGGCTGAGTACCGGATTGCCTGCCGCGTCGTAATAATGCAGACAGATATCACCGACCGCGCCGCGTTCGGCCAGCAGTCGCAGCATCTCTTCGTTGTAATAGTTTCCTGAATTTTTCAGCAATTGAGAAGGTTCCAGCTCCCCGATGCCGACAATCGCCACATCCACTTCAGCAAATTTTTCGACGACCGCCGCCACGTCCGGGCTGTTAACCAACCGAGAACGTTCTTCCACCGAATGCTCAATACTTTGCGAAGGTAACAGCCAGGCCGGGCAGCCGAGGTGTGCCGCCAGCTGTTGCGTCAGAATCGTGGCCTGCACGTTACCGTTTGGCCCCACGCCGCCCAATAGTTGGATCACACCTGCCGCCCGGATATTTTGCGGGTGCATTTCATCAACCATACAGCGAATGGTGCTACTCCAGGAGGAAATACCGACCAGGTCTTCGGCACGCAGACGAGTTTCAACGTAATGTGCCGCCGCACTGCCAATGGCATGCTTAATTTGCGTACTGCTGGGGTTGTCGCCAACATCCACAACAATCGCCTGGCGAAGACCAAACCGCTCTTCAATGGCTTTTTCCAGCTCGACAAAGATATTGGTCGGCTGTACGACGGTGATTTTCACCAGCCCTTCTTTCTGACAACGCGTCAAGGCACGGGAGACAAAGGACTGCGACAAATGCAGCAGCGTGGCGATTTCAGACTGTTTTTTATTTTCGGCGTAGTAAAGTGTGGCTATCTTAACCAGCAACCGCTGTTCATCCTGCTTTGACATAGCATTCCCCCTGGTAAACTGCCTGTTATTTTTATTCATACCTGAATAGATAACAAGTCATCTGCGACTTTCCGGTTATCGCGTTAGTGTGATCCTTTTCTCTTTTCGCCAAAAATTGCTGCTACAAGGCGTAGACAAATACTCAGACAAGGCATATCTTTAATCATGAATAATAAATCAGTAGTGAATATTTATTCTAACCGATAACGACCAACTGTTTTAGCTGCATATTACGCAGTGGATAGCGAGACAGTTGCACTACTGCACCCACATGGAATATTTATTCACTAGAGATTAAACATTCAAGAGGTGTCTTATGAATCCGTTTTCGCTCTCAATACCAGAGCTAGTCAAGAAAGCACGTGCGGTACGTCGTCGCATTATCGTGTTGAATGCAGAAAGCCCGGCGGGGGGACATACCGGCGCTGACCTGTCGCAGGTCGAACTGCTGACAGCACTCTATTTTCGCATCCTGAATTGCTCACCAGAGCTTATAGCAAGCGATGAGCGCGACATCTACATCCAGTCGAAAGGTCATGCGGTGGGCGGTTACTACTGCGTGTTGGCTGAGGCTGGTTTTATTCCCGTGGACTGGCTAGCGACCTATCAGCACGCCGATTCACACCTGCCGGGTCATCCGGTGAAACACAAAACGCCAGGGATCGAACTGAATACCGGAGCGCTCGGTCACGGTCTGCCGGTCGCCGTGGGCATTGCGCTGGCAGCTAAACGTAACAACAGCAAGCGCCGGGTGTTTGTCGTTACCGGTGATGGAGAACTGGCGGAAGGAAGCAACTGGGAAGCCGCACTGGTCGCCGCCCACTACAAGCTGGATAACCTGATTATCATCAACGACAAAAATAACCTCCAACTTGCCGGCGCAACCAAAGAGATCATGAACACCGATCCACTGGATGAGAAATGGCGCGCCTTCGGTATGCAGGTCACAGAGTGCCGCGGTAATGATATGAGTGATGTGGTGCGCACGCTGGAAGGGTTAACCCCGGAAGGTAAACCGCACGTCGTCATTGCCCACACCACCAAAGGGGCCGGGATCTCCTTTATTCAAGGCCGCCCGGAATGGCACCACCGCGTGCCAAAAGGGGAAGAAGTTGAACTGGCGCTGGAGGAACTGAAAGATGCGTAATAGTGAACACCTCGCCACCGTGATGGTGAATACCTTAATTGCCGCAGTCGAGCGCGGAATGGACGTTGTACCCGTCGTTGCTGACTCCACGTCTACGGCGAAAATTGCCCCGTTTATGAAGGAATTTCCCGGTCGTCTGGTCAACGTGGGTATCGCCGAACAGACGCTGGTTGGCGCCGCCGCCGGCCTGGCGCTGGGGGGCAAAATCGCCGTCACCTGTAATGCCGCTCCGTTCCTTATTTCGCGGGCCAATGAACAAATCAAAGTCGACATTTGCTACAACAACACCAACGTGAAGCTGATCGGCCTGAACGCGGGCGCCAGCTACGGCCCCCTCGCCAGCACACATCACAGTATTGATGACATTTCCGTTCTGCGCGGTTTTGGCAATATTGAAATTTACGCCCCATCCTGCCCAGTGGAATGCCGGCAGATTATCGACTATGCCTTAAGCCACGTCGGCCCGGTTTATGTTCGCCTCGACGGAAAAGCCTTACCGGAACTGCACGACGAAAATTACCAGTTCACTCCGGGTAATATCGATATTCTGCGGAAAGGAACAGATGTCGCGCTGGTTGCGATGGGCTCAACCGTCCATGAAATTGTCGAGGCTGCCACAGTGCTGGAACAGGCAGGTATTGATGCTAGCGTAATCAGTGTACCGTCAATTCGTCCCTGCAATACCCAACAACTGTTGGCGGCATTAGCCCACTGCAAAGCCGTGGTCAGTGTGGAAGAGCATAACATTAATGGCGGCGTGGGAAGCCTGGTGGCCGAGGTACTGGCAGAAGCTGGCTGCGCCATTCCGCTGCGCCGACTCGGCATTGGCGATGGTCAATATGCCATCGCGGCCGATCGCGCGGCAACGCGTGCCCGCCACGAAATTGACGCCGCTGGCGTCGTGAAAAACGCCGCCGCGCTGTTGCAGCGCCACACGATAAAACAATAACAACAGAACACTTACTGGAGAAAGCGATGTCACGAATTCCTCAACAGTTGACCATGGCGGTGATTATTGGCAATCGGGGATTTTTCCCAAGCTATCTGGTTGCTGAAGCCCGCGAACAAGCCAGCGTGCTCTTTGCGCGACTGGGCATTAAAACCATTATGCTCGACGATACGCAAACGGAACTCGGCGGGGTAGAAACCCGCCAGGATGCGAAAGTGTGCGCCGAACTTTTCCGCGCTCACCGCGACGACATTCACGGCGTGGTAGTGCTGTTGCCGAACTTTGGCGATGAAAAAGCAATAGCCGAAACGCTGCGCCTGTCAGGCCTGAATGTCCCGGTACTGGTTCAGGCGCAGGAAGATAACCTTGATAAAATGGGGCTTGCCACTCGCCGTGACAGCTTCTGTGGAAAAATTTCCCTGTGCAATAACCTGCGTCAGTACGGCATTCCATTTACGCTCACCACCCAGCATGTCTGCGATCTGGCCGGTGAGGTTTTTGCTCAGGATCTGAAACGTTTCGAACAGATTTGCCGTGTTGTCAGCAGCATGCGTGGCGTACGCGTCGGCGCTATCGGTGCTCGTCCGGCTGGATTCAATACCGTTCGCTACAGCGAAAAATTACTCGAAAGACTGGGTATCGCCGTTGAAACGCTGGATCTGTCTGAAGTCTTTACCCGCATCAAATGTCTGCGCGATGACGATATCCGGGTGGATGAAAAACGTCGTCTGCTGCTGGATAACGCCGATGCCAGCGCCATTCCCGCCGACAAACTCGTCACAATGGCAAAACTGTTTGTCGTCATCAGCGAATGGGTCATTGCTAACGATATAGATACCACTGCGATCCAGTGCTGGACTTCGCTGCAGGAAAATTTAGGCATCAACGTATGCTCAATCATGAGCGTGATGTCCGGGCAGTTAATGCCCAGCGCATGCGAAGTGGATGTGATGGGCGCGCTGTCAATGTACGCCCTCGCCAGCAGTAATTTAAGTCCGGCTTCCATTGCTGACTGGAATAACAATTTCGGCGACGATCGTGATAAATGTGTGCTTTTTCACTGCGGAAACTTTGCATCAGCCAGTCTGGAGAGCCCCAAAATGGGCACAGCGGACATCATCGGTACCACCGTTGGGAAAGAGAACACCTGCGGTGCAGTACATGGACGCATGAAAAGCGGCACACTGACCTATTTCCGCCTGAGCACCGACGATTTAACCGGTGAAATCAAAGCGTACGTCGGAGAAGGCCAATCGGTAGACGATCCGCTCGATACGGTTGGCTGTCGTGCAGTAATCCAGGTGCCGCAGCTGGAGAATTTACTGGCGTGGATCTGTCGTAACGGTTTTGAACATCACGTGGCAATGAACCATTCCGCCAGCGCCGAGGTGCTGCATGAAGCCTTCACCCGCTATCTCGGGGTGGATACGTTGTTCCATCGCTAATACTCAGGGAAACAGAGAGGCTGGAGAAAACGATGTCAGCAACGAAAGACATTATTATTGCGCTTGATGAAGGCACCACCAATGCCAAAGCCGTTGCGCTGGACGGTCGGGGAAATGTGGTCGCGAAGTTCTCCCGCGCGCTGGCGATCCACACGCCTCGCGAAGGTTGGGTTGAACAGTCCGGCGACGCGCTGCTGGAGGCCTCTCTGGCTGTAATGGCGCAAGCAGTTGCCGCCGTAGGTACACAGCGGGTGGCGGCGCTGGCGATCAGCAATCAGCGGGAGACGGCAATCGGCTGGTATCGCGCAAGCGGGCGTCCGCTCGGCCCCGCCATCACCTGGCAATGCTCGCGCACAGCTGACTTTTGCCGGACGTTGCGCGAGCAAGGTTATGAGGCGAAAATAAAATCCACCACCGGATTGCCCGTCGCCCCACTCTTTTCAGCCTCTAAAATGCGTTGGCTTCTGGAGTCCGTCCCCAACGGCATGGCGCTCGCGCAGCAAGGCGAAATTTGCCTCGGCACTATCGATAGCTGGTTACTGTGGAATCTTACCGGCGGTGCGGCGTTTCGTTGTGACGCCTCCAACGCTTCGCGCACGCAGTTGCTCAATCTGCACAGCGGCCAATGGGATAGCGAGATGCTGGCGCTGTTTGGTATCCCACTACAGGCGCTGCCAGAAGTTTGCCCTTCCAGCCATCATTTTGGCGTGACGAAAGGTCTGGCGACCATCCCCGATGGGATCCCCATTCTGGCGATGATTGGCGATTCTCATGCTGCGCTCTTTGCCCACGGGCTAGGTGCTGAAGGTTGTGTTAAAGCGACCTATGGCACCGGCTCATCGGTGATGGCACCGGTATCTTCAACGCAGTCTGCGGTGAATGCGCTGGCAACAACTATTGCCTGGCATGATGGCGATACCCGGGTCTATGGTCTGGAAGGCAATATTCCCCATACCGGCGATGCCGTGGCGTGGATGGCCGACAGTACCGGCTTAAGCGAACTGCCGGAGGAGCAACTGTTACATGAACTCAATACTCTGCCCGCCACGGTCGACTCGACGCTGGGCGTCTATTTTGTTCCGGCACTTACCGGGCTGGGCGCGCCCTGGTGGGATGAAAGCGCCCGGGGGTTAATTCATGGCCTCAGCCGCGGTGTGAAACGCGCGCATCTGGTGCGAGCCGCGCTGGAGTCTATTACCTATCAAATTGCCGATGTGGTGCAAGCGATGCACCAGCACAGCGGTTTTAGCCTCAGCGCGCTGATGGTTGATGGCGGGCCGACAAAAAATGATTGGCTGATGCAGTACCAGTCCGATCTGCTGGGTTGCCCGGTGATGCGCAGCGACATTCCCGAGCTTTCAGCCATTGGCGCCGGACTGCTGGCACGCAAGGCGCTGCTCGGTACAGAAACCGCTCAGCTACGCCATTTTTTGCCCGACCACATATCATTTCAGCCAAACGCAGAGCGTCACGGTCGATTGCAAAAACGCTGGCACGAGTGGCAAAGCGCCGTTGAGCGTACGCGCTGGCAAACACCTTAGCGAGTCAGCAATCATGATAAATTCGCCCGCAGTCACGACTGAGTGTGGGCGCTAATCACGTACAAACTCACCAATCGCCAGATAGGTGGCTTTTGCTTCCTGCGGGACTTTATCCTCCAGCATCAGATAAGCATGCGTCATCCCAGGAAAGTGAACATGCTGAACGGGTATCCCCTTAGCTTGCAGTCTGGCGACAAAAGCAAAATTCTCATCCCGCAACGGATCCAACCCACCACTGACGACCAGAGTGGGTGGAAAATCCTGGCTCAACGGCAGGTAAAGCGGAGACGTCTGTTTACGATCCTCTCCATTGCGGAAATATTGCTGAAAATACCAGCGTATTTTGCTTTCATCCAGTAGCTTTCCGGTACCGTTCTCCTGCACCGACGGCCAGTTCAGCGTGTAGTCCAGGCTCGGATAAATCAGCACCAGGCGATGAATAAATCCTGGCTGCTCGCGGGAAAAGTAGGCCGCCAACGTCGCACTAAATGCACCGCCACCGCTGTCGCCGATAAGCGTAAGCTGGCGGCTGTAAGGAATATGCTGACTTTCGAGCAGCGACCAGACGTTTTCTATTACGGCTTTTGCATCAGAAAGACCAGCCGGATACGGGTTTTCTGGCGCAAGTCGATAATCAACCGACACAACGATATTTCCTGTCGCCATCGCCAGATGACGGGTAACCGGATCATACACGTCCACCGAACCGCTCAGATGCCCACCGCCATGGATAAACACCACCACCTTCGGCTCTCCGGTCAGTGCCGGGCGATAAATCCGTACCGGGATGCGACGCTCTCCGGTATCCACTTCCGTATTGATAATCGCCGCCATCGGTTCTGAGGTGGACACATTTGCTTTTGTCAGTGCTGCTAACCCTGCTCTTGAGCTGAGCGTGTCGTAACAAAGGTTGGGATTGCGAGGTTGTGCGGCGAGAAAATCAGCCAGAAGCGCAGGCGGTGTTTGCGTCAGCGAGCCGTGTTCCTGTTGCCAGCGCTGTTGATAGCCTTGCTGTAGCATCTGCACAGTCTCAGCGTTGGCTGTCTCACAGGAAAAGCACTCTGCCATCGACTGGCGTTGCCGCCCGTGTTCATCAAAGTTCTCTGCGGCCAACCAGCGCTGTAACACGGCGTCACACTGGGGCCATTCGCGATCAATCATTGATAACCAGTCGCTGTCGCGATTACGCCCCTTGCGCACAATCTTCTGGCGAAAGCGACCTTCGAAGATAAACCCAAGGCGTTCCGCTGCCCGTCGAGAAGCGGTGTTCAGAGAATCGCATTTCCACTCCACGCGACGATAGCCCAACGCAAATGCCTGGCGCAGCAGCAGCCAGATGCTTTCGGTGCCAAGAACCGTATTTTTCATACGCGGTGACCAAGTCACATGACCAATTTCGACCGAACCGTGCTCTCGTTCAATCGCCATAAAACACACCAGTCCGACAGCTCGTCCTGAACGCTGTTCAATGACGGCATAGGGAACCAGAGATGCATCAGTAACTTTCCCCTGCACCCAGCAAGCTGCGGCCTCAACGCTTGTGGGGCGAGAGCTTGCAAGCCAGGTCCAGTCGCGATCGTCCAGCGCCTGCGCGTAGGCATCAAACAGATCGGCGGCATGGCTGTCGGCATCCAGGGGAACCAGTCGACAATATTGCCCTATCAGCGTTTCCCGTGGCAGTACGGCAGCGCCATTCCAGTCCGGCACGACATCGCCGACGGTCTGCCCATAAAGATTTATTTCCGGCACGATTCAACCCCAGTAGCGAAGTAAAAAATAGTTATAACACCGGCCATTACACCTTCAAAGCGTCGCAAGGGTGATTTTGACGACGAACAGAAAATCAGCAGTCCTTCTATACTGATTAAAAATCAACGCGGAAGAGAGCCTTATGCCACTACCCGATTTTCATGTTTCCGACCCTTTTACGTTAGGCATTGAACTGGAAATGCAGGTGGTCAATCCGCCAGGTTACGACCTGAGTCAGGACTCCTCCCGGCTGATTGATGCCGTCAAACCGCAGCTCTCCACCGGAGAAGTGAAGCACGATATCACCGAAAGTATGCTGGAGATGGCGACCGGAGTTTGCCGAAATATCGACCATGCTGATGCTGAATTGTCCGCTATGCAGCAGATAATTATGCGAGTTGCTGCAGAGCATCACCTCGCCATTTGTGGCGGTGGCACACATCCATTTCAAAAATGGCAACGTCAGGAAGTCTGCGATGACGAACGCTATCGGCGCAACCTGGAAAATTTTGGCTATCTTATCCAGCAAGCGACGGTATTCGGCCAACATGTGCATATCGGCTGCGCAAACGGCGATGAAGCCATTTACCTGCTACACGGCCTGTCGCGATTTGTCCCCCATTTTATTGCGCTCTCGGCCGCCTCACCTTATATGCAGACGTCCGACACGCGGTTTGCCTGCGCGCGCCTGAATATTTTCTCCGGATTTCCCGATAATGGCCCGATGCCATGGGTGAATAACTGGCAGGAATTCGAGGGGCTATTCCGTCGACTGGCTTACACCAGCATGATTGATAGCATTAAAGATTTACACTGGGATATCCGCCCCAGCCCGCACTTTGGCACGGTAGAGGTTCGGGTAATGGATACGCCGCTGACCCTTGATCACGCGGTCAATATGGCAGGACTTATTCAGGCTACCGCCCACTGGTTACTCACCAAACGCCCGTTCAAACACCATGAGCGTGATTACCTGTTGTATAAATTCAATCGTTTTCAGGCCTGTCGCTTTGGTATGGCGGGAATCGTCACCGACGTCAATACCGGCGACGGCTGCCGCCTGTCAGAAGACACATTGCGATTACTGGAGAATATCGCTACCTCTGCGGGTAAAGTGGGCGCAACCAGCGCGATTGAAGCTATACATCTGCAGGTTAAAAATGGTCATGATGAAGCACAAAACATGCGTGACTTTGTCGCCGAAGGCGGGTCACTGAGTGGCCTGGTGAAAAAGCATTGTGAGATTTGGGCGGGGTTGTAAGCGTGGGTATTTGCGTTGCCCGCTGAGATCCCGGACAATAGCTTTTTAACTCAAGTTTAACAATGTCATGAAACACCCGCTTGAATCACTGATGACTGTCGCAGGGATCCTGCTACTGGCTTTTTTGTCTTGCCTGCTGCTGCCCGCCCCCTCGCTTGGCCTGGTGCTGGCGCAAAAACTCGTCGCCATTTTTCATCTGATGGATCTCAATCAGTTTTATACTTTGCTGTTTTGCCTGTGGTTTTTACTGCTAGGCGTGATTGAATATTTGGTGCTGCGCTTCATCTGGCGGCGCTGGTTCTCGCTGGCGGATTAGGCCCGCGAGAACCCCTCTGCTGTTAATGCGTTCGGCTATGATTTTCTTTGCGATAAGCTCCCGGCGGCTGGCTGAACGTACGGGTGAAAATACGCGTAAAGGTCTGCTGCGAATCGAATCCGTATTTCAAACAGATGTCGTACACTTTCTGGTCGGTATCGCGTAGATCGCGCGCCGCCAGCAGCAGCTTGCGCTCGCGGATGTAACGCCCAAGACTTTCGCCTTTGTACTGCATAAAAAGACGCTGCAGGTGCCATTTGGAATATCCCGCATGGCGTGCAATATCATCAATGCGCAATGGCTGATTCAAATTATCATCAATCCATTCAACAATCGTATCAATTACCTGAGCAGAAATCGTCATCATGCTCTCCCCTGTATTCATTGAGTCACCTGTTGCCACCAGGCCGTAAACGGTTGGTCCGGTTCGGACAGTATTACCGGTTCACCCAGCATTGGCGTCAGCAGTCGGTAATCCTGATGACGGCTGGCAAGCGCCAGTCGTTTGTATGGATCATCCCAGGTATGTTTCGCCAGAACGAAACGGCCGGCATGCCCTGGCAACACAGCCTTCGCATGTAGATCTGCCGCAGCCTGCGCCGTCTCTTCCGGCATCATGTGAATAAACTTCCAGTCCTGGTCATACTGACCGTTCTCCATAATCGCCAAATCGACAGAGCCAAACTGCTCGCCGATGGCTTTAAAATGCGGTCCATAGCCGGAATCGCCGCTGTAATAAACGTTCTGCTCCGGCGTTTCGAACATGAAGCTCGCCCATAGCGTTTGGTTGCGTTTGATACCGCGTCCCGAGAAATGACGAGCAGGCAGCACATGAACGATCAGCGAATCCGTCACTCTGACGGACTGATTCCAGTCCCGTTCTTCGATTATCTCGCTGCGCATCCCCCAATAACGCAGATGCGATCCCACGCCAAGCGGCGTAATCACCCGCTTAATTTTCGGCATTAACGCCTTAAGGGTGGCAAGATCCAGATGGTCATAGTGATCGTGCGAGATAATGAGCAGGTCTATCTCCGGCATCGTCTGTGCGGTCCACGGATAATCACCGGCAAAGGCCTTGTTCAGGAACGAGAACGGTGCGGCATAATTGCTGAACACCGGATCAATCAGGATTCGTTGACCTGCCAGCTGTAAATACCACGAAGAATGGCCCAGCCAGACCAGGGTATCCTGCTGCGGCGAAAGCCCGGCGAGATCGGTCGCGACCATAGGTAACGGTTGTGCTGGTCGTGCATTTTCACGCTTAGCGACCAGAAACTCCCACCAGGCCGCCAGCATGCCTTTGTTGCCGGTATAGCCCGGTGTCGGCACCTGGTTATGAAACTGTCCATCACGATAGTGCGGTGACTGTTCAACCTGACTCAGTTGTGCCCCTTGCGGTGCCTGACCAAACCCGGCATTGAGTACAAACGGTAAACTTGCAGCTGCGGCAATAAGCATAATAACAACCACACAAACTGTGAGACGCTTCATATCCTGACCTTAAACGCGCCCCTTTCCGCTGGTTTGCGCGACTGACTCTTGATTATGAGTGAGTAAGCACTCATTATAGAAATCGAAAGTTCTCCGTCAAGATGATTTTCAATCTTTGACATTCGCCGTTGCGGCGCAGCAAACGCCGTGATTCAATCATGTTTTTTACAGAATTAAGGGTAAAGTGTAGTGGCTCGTCCGAAGAGTGAAGACAAAAAACTGGCATTACTGGAAGCTGCAACCACAGCATTTGCACAATCAGGTGTTGCGGCTTCGACCGCCGTGATAGCCCGTAATGCAGGGGTTGCGGAGGGAACGTTGTTTCGCTATTTCGCGACCAAAGATGATTTGATCAACGAGCTTTACCTCTTTTTGAAGCAAGACCTTTGTCAGTCGATGATGGCAAATCTCGATCGCTCAGTGACCGATGCCAAAACCATGACTCACTACATCTGGAACAGCTACATTAGCTGGGGCCTGAACCACACCTGCGGGCATCGCACGATTCGTCAGTTGGCGGTCAGCGAGAAAATAAGCAAGGAAACCGAACAACAGGCTGACGATATGTTCCCGGAACTGCGCGATCTTTGTCATCGTTCCGTACGACCCGAGTTTATGTCTGACGAATATCGCGCCTTTGGCGACGCGCTGTTTCTTTCTCTGGCAGAAACCACCATGGAGTTCGCCGCCCGCGACGCTGCCCGCGCAAATGACTATATTTCGATGGGATTTGAAGCCATGTGGCGCGCACTGACCCGCGAGGAACAATAATGGACGGCCAGACCCTACCTGCCTGTGCGAAACGCCTTGCGCTTGAACTGCCTTTTACCGAACACTGCTGGCCATTTGGCCCGGAATACGATGTCTTCAAGGTTAGCGGTAAAATTTTTATGCTGGTCACGGAGCTTCGCGGACGGCCGCTTATTAACCTGAAATCCGATCCGCAAAAATCACTGTTAAACCAGCAGATCTATCCCAGCATTAAGCCCGGCTATCACATGAATAAAAAGCACTGGATCTCGGTCTATCCTGGTGACGATATTACCGAGTCATTACTGGCAGAGCTGGTGAATGATTCCTGGCACCGCGTCGTCGACGGCTTGCCGAAGCGGGATCAAAAACGCCTGCGTCCAGGTTGATTTATCGCTAACCCCAATAAGTGTTTTTGCATTTTCCTGTCTTATCTTTTTCCTGCTAACCCTGTACCCTGCTGAAACAAAACGCACCCGCAGGGTATGGAAAATCACCAGGAGTAGTTATGGATATTGTTTCTGTCGCCTTAAAACGTTACTCCACTAAGGCATTCGATCCGAATAAAAAACTGACCGCTGAGCAGGCCGAAAAATTAAAAACGCTGCTGCAGTTTAGCCCGTCCAGCACCAACTCTCAGCCATGGCACTTTATTGTCGCCAGCACTGACGAAGGTAAGGCGCGTGTGGCTAAATCCGCAGCCGGCGGCTTTGTATTCAACGAACGTAAAATGCTGGATGCTTCCCACGTCGTGGTGTTCTGCGCCAAAACGGCGATGGACGATGCGTGGCTGGAACGCGTGGTGGATCAAGAAGAAAGCGATGGTCGTTTCGCCACGCCTGAAGCGAAAGCCGCAAACCACAAAGGCCGCACTTTCTTTGCCGACATGCATCGCAAAGAACTGAAAGATGACAACCACTGGATGGCAAAACAGGTGTACCTGAACGTCGGTAACTTCCTGCTGGGCGTTGCGGCGATGGGTCTGGATGCTGTGCCGATCGAAGGCTTTGATTCAGCAGTCATGGATGCAGAATTTGGCCTGAAAGAAAAAGGTTTCACCAGCGTAGTGGTGGTTCCTGTGGGTCATCACAGCGTAGAAGATTTCAACGCCGCGCTGCCGAAATCTCGTCTGCCGCTGGAAACGACGCTGACGGAAGTCTAATCCTCCGCATTTGCATAAGCTCCGCACAGCGGTCATCATAGACCGCTGTTTATTAAGGAGACATTATGCAGGAATTGATATCTCAGGTAGAAGAACTCGGCATTGAAATAAATCACACCACCTCGCTGGTGATGATTTTTGGCATTATTTTTATCACCGCCATTATTGTTCACGTTATTTTGCACTGGGTGGTACTACGCGCATTTGAAAAGCGCGCCAACGCCAGCTCCCGCCTGTGGCTACAAATCATCACGCAGAACAAGTTATTTCACCGGCTGGCATTCACCCTGCAGGGTATCATTGTCAATATACAGGCCGCACTCTGGCTACAGAAAGGCAGCGAAGCCGCAGAAATATTAGTAACCTGCGCACAGCTGTGGATCATGATGTACGCCCTGCTGTCACTGTTTTCTCTGCTGGACGTTATTCTCAATCTTTCGCAAAAACTCCCTGCTGCGTCGCAACTGCCGCTAAAAGGCATATTCCAGGGCATCAAGCTAATCAGCGCAATCCTCGTCGGAATATTGATGATTTCCCTGCTGATTGGCCAGTCACCGGCAATACTGATAAGCGGTTTGGGTGCAATGGCCGCCGTGTTAATGCTGGTGTTTAAAGACCCTATTCTCGGTCTGGTGGCCGGAATACAGCTCTCCGCCAACGATATGTTAAAGCTTGGCGACTGGCTGGAAATGCCGAAATACGGCGCAGACGGTGCTGTTATCGATATTGGCTTAACCACCGTCAAAGTGCGCAACTGGGATAACACCATCACCACGATCCCAACCTGGTCGCTGGTATCAGACTCTTTTAAAAACTGGAGCGGAATGTCGGCTTCGGGTGGTCGGCGAATTAAACGCAGCATCAGCATTGATGCCACCAGTATCCATTTTCTTGATGAGGATGAGCGTCAGCGGTTGCATAAAGCCCACCTGCTGAAACCGTATTTAACCACACGTCACCAGGAAATCAGCGAGTGGAATCAGCAATTAGATGCGCCTGAATCGGTATTGAATCACCGCCGGATGACGAACATTGGCACCTTTCGCGCTTATCTGAACGAGTATTTGCGTCATCATCCGCGTATTCGCAAAGATATGACATTAATGGTGCGCCAGCTTGCGCCAGACGATCATGGTTTACCGATTGAAATTTATGCCTTTACCAATACGGTGGTCTGGCTGGAATATGAAAGTATTCAGGCTGATATCTTCGACCATATATTTGCCGTAGTCGAAGAGTTTGGCTTGCGCATTCATCAGTCGCCTACCGGAAACGATATTCGTGCGCTGTCTGGCGCGTTTCAGCGATAAAGCTCAGGTACTGGCGCGTGAAATATAGCGCCAGTCCATCATCACCCTTTCCGTCTGCGCGTCAGGATTTTCTATTTTATTCAGCAACAATCCTACCGCTTTGCGGCCTATATCCCGTGAGGGCTGCTCAATGGTCGAAAGCTGTGGAGAAACCATTTCTGCCAGTTCCGTACCGTCGAAACCAACAACGGCGATATCCTGCGGGATCTGTAATCCGGCATCGAAAATAGCGCGCATCGCACCAGCGGCTAACGTGTCCGATACGGCAAACACCGCGTCGGGTTTCACCTCTGCGGCAAGTAGTGTTTTCATCGCCGCAATTCCTGCACTGGAACTTAATTCACTGGCATATTCCACAGCCTGATATTCAAGCGACAATGCATGCAGCGCCGCTTTATAGCCGCGTTCGCGCAAACGAGCATATTTATAACTCAGGTCATGATTGATTAAGGCAATTCGTCGGTAGCCCTTATCCACCAGGTGAGATATCACCGACTGTGCGGCGTCAACATCGTTAATCCCCACGCAGGAAACCGCGCCTTTGTCAGCATATTCCGCGCACTGAACCCAGGGCGCATCGCCAATCAGCGTAGTCAGTTCCGGTAATTTTGAGAATGCATCCATGGTGATAATGCCATCGACGATTTTCCCCGACAGGAGCTTCAACGCCGATTTTGAGCGGGCTGTATCCGAGCCGGAATTGCACAGCAAAATGCGATAGCCATTCTTCTCCGCCTCCTCTTCAATGCCTTTAACAACCTCTGCACAAAAAGGGTTGGCAATGTTGGAAACCATCACCAAAATCATCGAACTACGTGCCGTACGCAGCTGACGCGCCAGCAGGTTGGGCTGATAATTGCTTTCTTTAATAGCCTGTAGCACGCGCTCGCGATTTTTGGCTTTGACGGTATCACTGTGATTCAGCACACGCGATACCGTCGCCACCGACACACCGGCAAGCTGGGCGATTTTTTGAATAGACATAACGACGACACATCCTGCGGTTTACGCTTTGCGTTGAGGCTACCATAAAATCGCCGACTGGCGAACCGGATGCGTGTTTAGCGCTGTACTGATATCCAACGCTGCTGCTGATGGCTTTTTATAATTGCATCAATGATATACATCACATCCGCACCATCAGAAAAAGACGCAAATCGACGCTCTGCCGTCGCGGGCATTTTGCCTGCCAACACAGCCTGATAAAACTGCTGCATCATATTCTTGAACGCATCCGGCCAGCCCTCAATATGCCCGCCCGGAAAGTGCGCACTGGCAGCTACATCAGCATTCATCAATCCAGGGTCGTCCGTCAGGATCTGGTTCGCCTGCTGACGGTGCCCGACCCAAAGCTGTTGCGGCGTTTCCTGATCCCAGTGCAGTGAACAGTGGCTACCGTTAATTTCAAAGCTCAGGTGATTCTTGCGCCCTGCACTCACCTGCGAAACGCTAAAGCAGCCTTTGCTGCCATCATCAAAACGTACTAGCACCGATCCACGATCTTCCGTCGTAACCGCTTTATCCTCAAATTGCACATCAGCCGTTTGCTGGCCAAACGTAGCGTTACTGGCAATGCTGGCTTTACGTACCGGCCAGACGATAGCCAAATCGGCCATCACCTCGACAATACGTTTTCCAGTCACGAATTGCACCGTATCACACCAGTGCGAACCGATATCCGCTACCGCCCGCGAATCCCCACCCTGTGCGGCATCGACCCGCCAGTTGTAGTCAGTCTCCAGCAGCATCCAGTCCTGCAAATAGCTCCCCTGAACGGCAAACAGACGGCCCACGCTGCCGCTTCTGACCATACTGGCCGCCTGCTGCACCATTGCAAACTGGCGATAGACAAAGCTCACGCCGTGCACCACTCCCGCCCGTTGTGCCAGCGTTTCCAGTTCACGAGCCTCATCCGGCGTCATACACAGCGGCTTTTCTGAAAACACGTGCAGGCCCGCGCGTAAAATCTGCCGATTGATGTCGGCATGCAGATGATTCGGCGTACAGTTATGCACTACCCGCAGTCCGGGATGCGCCAGCAGCGCCTCAACGCTGCCGTACGCATGAGGAATATGAAGAGCATCTGCGCGTTCCTGGGCAACCGCCAGCGAGCTATCACAGAGCGCCACCACGTTCACACCGCCGAGTCGACGCAATGCCTCAATATGTGCAGGCCCAATAAATCCGCTGCCAATAATGCCAACCTGTATCATTTGCGTACCTCATCGCCAGCGGCGAAATCATCAAATGCGCGTGCAGAAACCGGAATAATATGGCGGCGTATAAAATCGCTCCCTTCACTCGCCCCGGTTTGCGCGTCTTTCAGGCAACACTCCCATTCCAGCACCGCCCAGCCAGGGAAATCATATTGTGTGAGCTTGCTGAAAATCGTTTTGAAATCAACCTGCCCGTCCCCCAGGGAACGGAAACGCCCGGCGCGATCGAGCCACGGCTGATAACCGCCATAGACACCGCTGCGGCTACTGGCGTGGTACTCAGCGTCCTTGACGTGGAAAGCTTTAATACGCGAGTGGTAGACATCGATAAACCCAAGGTAATCCATCTGCTGCAATAACAGATGGCTCGGGTCATAGAGAATGTTGCAGCGAGGATGATTATCAACCAGTGCCAGAAAACGCTCGAACGTCACGCCATCATGCAGATCTTCGCCGGGATGGATCTCGAAGCAAACATCCACCCCATGATGATCAAAGCGATCGAGAATCGGTCTCCAGCGACGCGCCAGCTCCAGAAAAGCCTCTTCAAAGCGCTGACGATTATGCGGTGGCCACGGGTAAAAGAAAGGCCATGCGAGCGAACCTGAAAACGTGGCATGTGCCGTCAGCCCCAGTCTTTGTGAAGCCGCAGCGGCCTGGTGTAAGGTTTCGATGGCCCACGCCTGTCTGGCCTGCGGATTAGCGCGTACAGACGGCGGAGCAAATCCGTCAAAAGCGTCATCATAAGCCGGATGGACGGCAACCAGTTGACCTTCAAGATGGGTAGATAATTCGCTAATCACTAACCCATGCCCGGCCAGCATTCCGCGAATATCATCACAATAGGCCTGACTTACAGCAGCTTGTTCGACATCAAACAGCGACTTGTGATTACACGGGATTTGTAATGCCTTATAGCCCAGCTCCGCCGCCCATTTTGCCACGCCCTCCAGGGTGTTAAATGGCGAGCGATCCCCGATAAATTGCGCCAGAAAAATGCCAGGTCCCTTGATGGTTTTCATAACCCCTCCTGAAAATTACGCCTGCTCTTTGTCGTCATACTTGAAAGAGAAAAGGAAAATCACGGCAATCACTGCGGCAGCGACTGCCGGGATCCACCAGAATGTAGTCCACGCCTGAGGCACGGTTTGCCCCGCCACCAGCCGGTTGTAAAGTGCGCCTGAAATTTGCGAGCCCAGCAGCATACCGATCCCATAGGTAAACATGACGATCATGCTTTGCGCCTGACCTTTTACTTTTTCCCCGGCGATACGATCGGTGTAAATAAAGCCGACCACGAAGAAGAAGTCGTAGCACACGCCGTGCAGCAGAATGCCGAGATACAGCAGGAATCGGCCCTCTTCGCTGATGCCGATGGCAAAGAAGGCATAACGCACGAACCAGGCGCACATCCCGATTAACAGCATGTATTTCACGCCCAAACGTCTGAACAGGAACGGGATCACCAGCATGAAGAATATTTCAGACATCTGACCAAACGACATCGCCGTACTGACGTCGCCGACGCCCGCATCAGCAAGAAACGACGCGGTATACGCGTAATAGGTTCCCAACGGTACAGAGATAAGCGTCGCGCAGAGCGAGAAGACAAAAAAGTGACGGACCTTGAGTAAGGCAAAAGCATCCGCACAAAACAGATCACGAACTTTAACCGGCAGTCCTTTCGCCGGTGCAGGCGTGTTGGGCAACGTCAGGCTGTAGAGCGCCAGAATCACAGAGATAATCGCCGCCAGCGTAAAGATGCCGGTGGTGTCCGAAATTCCGGTTACACCGATAAAGATCCCCGCGACAATCCAGCCAATGGTGCCAAACACCCGTACCACAGGGAAGGTTTTGTCCTTATCCGACAGGCTATGAAAAGCAATATTGTTGGTAAGCGCCAGCGTTGGCATGTAGCACAACGTGTAGCCAAACAGCAGACCAATCAACAGTGCACCGTTTTGCGCCATCAATGCCTGCGGAACAAACCACAGGATTGCCGCGCCAGCAAGGTGCATCACCGCCATCACCTTTTGCGAGGCAAAAAAGCGGTCTACCAGCATCCCTAAGACGAATGGCGACAGAATAGAGGCAATGGGCCCGGCTGAAAACGCATCGCCAATCAACAGCGACATGTTGTGCTGGCTCATCACCAGCCCCAGCGTGACGGACCAACTTCCCCAGATAAAGAACTGTAAGAACATCATTAGCGACAGCCGGGGCACCAGCAGCCGGTACTGTACGCTCTGTTTTCCACTACTTTCGGTTGTTGACACCATTTTTTGCCCCACCCTTAAAAAGTAATCGATTACAAAATAGATTCAATAGAAAAGTAATCGATTACAAAATAAAGATCCTGTCAGCAGCAACAAAATTGCGAGAACGGTCACGATAAACGTTGAGTGAGGATCCGATCCCATCCTGACGATGGGATCGGTAATAACAAGATCGGTAGAAACTTAGCGGGACTTACGACGCAGCAGTTTGAAGGCAACAAACAGGAACAGGATCCACACTGGCAGCAGGATAGCTGACAGGCGCATCTCATCCATCGTACACATCAGCACCAGAATCATGCCAAGGAAAGCAATACACAGGTAGTTCCCTGCCGGATATAGCAGCGCTTTAAACTGCGTGTCACGTCCCTTACGACGCATCGCCGCGCGGAATCGCAGATGTGCCAGGCAGATCATAATCCAGTTCAGCAGCAGCGTCGCCACCACCAGCGCCATCAGTAGGCTAAAGGCCTTTTGCGGCAGCACATAGTTGATGAGTACCACCAGCGACGTAATCGCACCGGAAAGGATCAGTGAGTTCACCGGTACGCCGCGACGGCTGACGCGGGTTAAGAACTTCGGCGCGTTCCCCTGAACCGAGAGACCAAATAGCATACGGCTGTTAGAGTAGACGCCGCTGTTATACACCGACAGCGAAGCCACCAGGATGACAAAGTTCAGCGCAGAAGCCACCACGTTGCTGTCAAGATTATGGAAAATCATCACGAACGGGCTGCTATTGGATTTCACTTCCACCCACGGGTACAGCGCCAACAGCACCACCAGAGAACCGATGTAAAACAGCAGAATACGGTACACCACCTGGTTTACCGCTTTCGGAATGCTTTTTTGCGGATCCTGCGCTTCTGCGGCAGTAATTCCGATAAGCTCCAGCCCGCCAAAGGAGAACATAATCACCGCCAGCGACAGAATTAATCCGTTCCAGCCGGTAGCAAAAAAGCCGTTGTAACGCCACAGGTTATCGATGCTTGCATGTTCCCCGCCGTTACCGGAAAACAGCATCCACACACCAAAACCAATCATGCCGATAATAGCCAGCACTTTAATCAGCGCGAACCAGAATTCCGTTTCGCCATACAGGCGTACGTTGACCAGATTGACGGCGTTGATGATCACGAAGAATGCCGCGGCCCAAATCCAGGTCGGGACATCGGGCAGCCAGTACTGCATATAGATCCCGGCCGCTGTCAGTTCCGCCATGCCGACCAGCACAAACATCACCCAGTAGTTCCAGCCGGAGAGAAAACCCGCGAACGGTCCCCAGTATTTATAGGCAAAATGGGCAAAGGATCCGGAAACGGGTTCTTCCACTACCATTTCGCCCAGTTGACGCATAATCAAAAAAGCGATGATCCCGGCAACACCGTAACCCAGTAACACCGCAGGTCCCGCCATCTGAATCGCCGGGCCAATGCCCAAAAACAGGCCGGTACCAATTGCACCGCCCAGTGCAATTAACTGAATATGGCGGTTTTGCAACCCCCGCTGAAGCGTCGGCTCATTCGTTGACGCGGCATCAGACACGCTGGTGTCAGATGCAGTTGACGCGTTTTTCACGCCCTTCCCCTGTGTCGTTTTTATTGAAGGGGCTTCTTTTAACATTTCAACCTGGTTGTCGCAAGGCGCAATAATCGATTGGATGCGCCGGGCTTCCTTGCCCAACGCACCGAGGCTCGGGAGAAAAATCAGAAGTCGTAACTGACGGAAACCTTCAGCGTGCGCGGCTCACCCTGGAACAGATAAGTCCCGGTATCATCAATACCTGACCAATAATTCTCGTTGGTAACGTTATCAACCCCTGCACGCAAAATCATCTGATTCTGGTTTTGATTGAGTGACATACGGTAACGCACACCTAAATCCAGTGTGGTAAAACTGTCGAGTTTCTTGGTATTTGCCGCGTTGGCATATTGAGCACCAGAATGGTTCAGCCGCGCCGTCGCGGTGAGTCCTTCAACAGGTTTAATATCATATTCAGCACCCAGCACCGCATAGAAGTCCGGTACGCCGATTGCCGTCTTACCGTCGTTGACACCGTTTTGATTTTTACTGAGCGTCGCATCCAGCCACGTTGCACTGGCATTCAGCCGCAGTCCTAACATCGGCTCACCAAAAACATTCAGCTCCACACCACGGTTACGCTGCTCGCCGTTGATTGCGTAATACCGGGTCTGGCTATCCAACTGGGCGACCGGCATTTTGATTTCAAACAGCGCCAGTGAACCGCCTACACGTCCAAAGTCTGTTTTGACCCCAACCTCATTCTGTTTTGCATGGATGATTCCGGTGCTTTGACCGTAGTTCACTGCACTGCTTGGCGCGGTGCTGCCTGGCTGTAACGATTCGGTATGGTTCGCGTATAGGGAGAGTTCCTGCCACGGCTTGTATACAACACCGTACGTCGGCATCCAGCGGCTGTCGTCAAAACTGTTCTTAACGTTTTCAGCGCCAGTTTCTTTGTTGTAATCACGCACCACGACCTTTTGGTGGCGCGCGCCGACGGTAAACAGAAGCTGATCATCAAGCACACCCAACGTATCGCTGAGTAACCACCCCTGACTACGCGTACGTCCACTGGTTAGTGGATCGCTATAGTTGCCTCCCGTCGCCGTCACCGCCGGTTTTGGTACATTCTGTGTATCGTAGATATTGACGTCCGGGCGCGCGGCACGTGACCCCATGCGCCAGGCGATTTTGTCTTCTTTAGTGACGGCGGAATAACCTACATTAACCTTATGCGACACAAAACCCGTATCAAAATTCCCGCGCAGTCCTGCCATCCCGCTGAACGCATCAATAATACGATTGGTATCAAGGCGTCCGGCTTTCGCATCACCGGCCTGGTTGTATATTTCCGGAGCACTGTACAAGCCAATCTCATGCGCGTGCTGCGCACCTAAACCGGCATAAGCGGTCCAGTTCTCGGTCAGATCATATTCCGTGCGCGCCATCCCGAACTCATTCTCAATATCGCTATAACCCCATCTCTGGCTATAGTTGTGCGTATTTTTCGGCAGATCGGGGACAAATGGCACATAGTAAATATTGATCCCCATGTTGCCACCGTGAAACGTCTTTTTCTGATACCCAACGTCTAATGAACTGCGGAAACGGTCGCCACGGTAATCCAGTCCCAGTGATGCCAGCGTGGTACGACGTTTATCGTCGTCAACCGCCCCCTCCCCTTCACGATGCAACAGATTCACACGAGCACCGAACTGGTTATTGTCACCAAAACGGCGTCCGGCATCGAGCGACGTTCCCACCTGTGAGTCACTGGTGTAATCCATACCGAGGCGTGTGATCGGCGTATCGTCTGCATGCTTGGGTTCAAGATTAATCATTCCGCCAACGCCGCTACCGGCAGCGCCATTGAGTAATCCATTCGCGCCTTTAAAGATTTCAACACGATCGATCATCTGCGTATCCACCACCTGACGCGGCAGCACACCAGATAATCCACCAAAGGTCATATCATCGCCGTCAAGTTTCAGACCGCGAATACGGTATGTCTCTGCATAGTTACCGTAGCCTTGTACCGCCTGCACGCTCGCGTCATTGGCGACAACATCGGCAACGGTCTTAGCTTGCTGATCTTCGACCAGTTTTGAGGTGTAGCTTATAACGTTAAATGGTACATCCATGGCATTTTGCTGACCAAGCATCCCCAGCCTGCCGCCATTAGCAACCTGACCGTCGAGAAAAGCGGGCAGTAACGTATCTCCACCGGGTTTAAAATCACTTCTCTCTGCGGCCTGCACCACAATGGTCTCTTCTGCTTCCGTGGGGGTCTCAGCAGCATTCACCGTGCCGGAAAGCGCGCCAATAGTTGCGGCCAGCACAGTTTTTCTCATTAAGAGTGCGTATGTTTTAGTGTTGTCCATAGCCATGCCATTAAAAGTCTGACGACGTTGCCGGAGAGCCCTCCGGCAACATGTTGTTATTATTTATTCAGATCGATACGCACCACGTTATCTGGCGCAGAGGTGGAGTGGTCTTTATTAAATTTCTGTTTCACGGTAACAAACAGGGTTTGCCCATCCGCCGAGAGCAGCAGGCTGTTAGGGTTAGGCGGTAAGTCCCAGCTTTTCTTCACGCTGTAATCGGTCGCATTCAGGCTGAGTAATTTCCCTGAATCACGCTGGGTAATATAGATTTCGTTACGTTTTGCGTTGAATTTCACCGCCAGCGAATCACCCACATCCAATTTTTTCAGCAACTTACCGGTATGGATATCCAGCACCAGGGTCGTTTTCGCTTTCGAGTTGTCGGTGACAAACAGGCGGCCAGTTTGTGCGTCCTCTGCCATATTCAGCAACAGCGCAGGTTGTTCCCCCAGCGGTTGCCAGCGTTTTTCTACGCGCTGATTACGCGGGTTGATAACAAGAATTTCACCGCCGCCGTTAGCTGCATAAATTCGCTGCGTCACCTCGGAATAATGCAGTCCGGTCATCCATTTACCTGTATTTTTAATGCGGGTTTTTAGCTTCAGGGTTTCAGCGTCAACCACCCAAATCACCGCCGGATCCGCCACGGCACCAATATAGAGCAAACCGTTATGCAGCAGCACCTGGCGCGCACCATACGGGAAACCTTCTGGGTTACGTTCCGGGAACAGTACGCGATTTTTCACTTTGCCGTCAGCGGTATTCAGCGCGCTCAGGCCACCATCCAGTGAGTTGGTGACATACACTGTTTTACCGTCAGGCGAGATAGCCATACCAAAGTTTTTCATATCGGTATGACTCAAGCCGAGCGTTTTAAGCGTTTTTGGATCCAGCTTGTAAACCACGCCGCCCTGCACATCTTTAAATCCTTCGGCGCTGGCAACGTACAACGCATCCCCTGCCGGGCTAAGCGCCATTTCATATAATCCATCCGCCAGCGCGCGTTGTTGCACATCACTGACGGCAGGTTGCGCTGTTTTTTCCGTAACGCTGGCGTTGCTGGCTGGCGTGGTATGCGCCGCACAACCGCTTAACGCCGCAGCAATCAGCAATGCCAGCGCGGATGTTGTTTTTTTCATTGTCGGGATCCTTACCAGAAGTAATACAGGGAGTTAATAATAAAAGAGAATGAGAACTATACGCATTATCTTTACTGAATCAAGAATTATTACCCGAGAGTAAAAAACATGAAACAGAGGTTTGAATATGCAGACAGGTGCGCGCGACTTCCGGTTTTTCATAATTACAGTGAATTATTCTGGACGAAAAGGCATCGCAGGCCACAGAATGCGCTTTACTGTTTTTCTAACATTTTCAAACGGGTGAACCTGTTGTACTTCAGCCACTCGTTTTTTAGCCAGGCCAGGCAATGACTGTCATGAATAAGATCATCAAACGACTGGAAATCGTCAAAAGCGCTATTGAACTGGAAGATGAGGAGATTATTTTCCAGCAGGTGGCGCATCTTAAAAATGAGCCTTTGTCAGTCGTACCTGGCACCATTGTGCAGGCGATCGAAGAACGACGCTTTAGTGATGCCCTGCGTGAAATATCGGCCTGGCTGCAATCTCAACGAGCAGTCTCTACGTGGCAGGATCCAGCCATTGCCGCCAGTAAGCTGGAACTCAAAGCGCTCGAAACACAGCTGCGTGACCTGATCGATAAGCGCAACACGCGCATTCAAATCCTCGATGATTTCAACGATCTGTATCACCTTCGTCTTGGACCGCTGATGAGCCGCATTCTCGAACTGCGTAAACAGCTCGCCGCCAGCGCCCAGCGCAAACAGGAAGCAGAGCGAAAACGCCGGGAAAAAGACTATCAATCCTGTCAGCACTATATTTCCCAGGCTGTTGATCAACTGGCAAGGCTCAAGCAGCACTGGATGAACCAGAATTCAGATTCGCGCGAATCGGTGGAAACACGCCAACGTATTCAGCAGCAAACTGAACTGATTACCGCCCTTCTGGCGGAGATTCGTGAGCTGGAAAACGACTTTTCTCGCCAGGACGACAGCGCAACCCGTCGGGCACAGGAAGAGGCCAGCCATGAATATGATGAATATCAGGAGCAGCAGCAGGATGCACAGCATCGTTTTAGCCGTGACCAGCGGCTTTCCTCTGATGAACGTAATGAGTTAAAACGCCTGTGGCGTCAGGCCAGCCGTCTTTGCCACCCGGACGTGGTAGCCGATGATCTGAAAGAGAAGGCGCATCAGATGATGGTGCAGCTTAACCTAGCGCGCCAAAATGCCGATCTTGCCACCGTCCGGGCGCTACTGACTCAATTGCAAAGCGGCCTCGAACCGATGATGGCGAGTGACCGATTGAACGATTTGCAGCATTTACGCAGCAAAATACAGCAGCTCAGAGAACAAATTAACGCGCTGCTCAAAGAGATTACCGAACTGGAAGCCGAGAACGCCTGGCGGCTTGCCACCTCCGTGACAGATAAAGAAGCCTACTTCTCCGATCAACAACGGGCGCTTACGGAAATCCGCAATACGCTGGAACAGCAGGTGCATCAGGTAGAACAGGAACTGTTGGCGGGCTAAGCCCTATCAGCAATAGCAATCAGAAAAAACAACCTCTTCAAGTGAGCTTTTAAAATTAAGCACAAAAAGACAAAAATAGGATAATTCCCTAAAAAAATCACAACACTAAGAATTATCAACCTGAATACTCGAGTTTCAGGTCGATAACTGCAAATTTAGCGATACTTCTCTCTTCCCCTCGACGCCCCTTCTCTTTGTCCTGGTCTTGATTAAGAATTCTCCTACTCACCAGTCATCCCATTAAGAAAAACGGGTATCCATCTGAAATATAATGTTTTTCATGTAAATCCCCACCCCAATGGATAGGAATACCCTGCCTTTATAGAAATCACTCAATCATTATTCACGCGATTCATAAGCGAAATCTATCAATCATTTACGCAGAGCTGAAATAAACGATTTATCTTAAATTTTAACAAAGTGTAATATCTACTTTAAGAATAGTTAATGATTCTAATAAATACAGAAAATATCTGTTTTATCTGGAATTAATAAGGATACGTTCACAGCACAGAACGTTATACGAGATTTAATTAACATTTCACGCGTCGCAAGAAACTCTTTTTTAACCTACAAAAAGAGGCGGCTGCTTGCACCAAAATTTCAAGGAGATCGTTATGTCAAAGGCTATTTTTTTGGGTGACTCAATTTACCCTTGGCTAGGCATGCGAGAAATCCTACGTGGCTCATCATTATATATTGATATCGCGTATTACTCCTCCCAGACGCTCTCTGCTGTCAAAATGCTTCCTTATGAAACGGATTGCATCATCATTAATCCTGACAAATCAGATTTTTTAAAATATGCCAGGATTATCCGCAACATGGCTTTACGACCTGTCACCAAAATTATTGTTTTGGCAGATGAAGCTACTTTTACTCTTTTTCAAACCGTTTGTGGGAAGAACATGCTGTTTCTTGATCAAGATGCCAGTCTTGATCGGCTACACCATGCCGTTACACGTATCACAAAAAACAATAACCAACAAAATATCAAAGCATTACACAACAAGATCACAGCAAACGAATTCAACGTAATGATGATGCTTGCCCGAGGATGGTCACTGACACAAATCGCCGGGGCATCACAAAAAAGTGAAAAAACCATCGGGGCGTACAAAAGCAATATTGCCAGAAAACTCGGCAAAAATAACACCCGGCTCAAGTACACCATTTCCCACTATAGCCAGCCGTAACTGACTTATTTAAGGACAATTATCACGGTTATTATTTAAAAAGGTTTTCTTTCGACTCGCTTTTTAATTCCGCATCGCACGGAAGGAAACCCTATTCCCAAAAATCTATTACCGGGTAGCACATCCGCGTGCCAACCATAGCCAACAACTCAATGTATTAACACATGCATAACAGGAATGTAGACGAGGGTTATATATGAACAAAGTTTACAGCATTATTTGGAACGCGGCGCTCGGTATCTGGGTAGTCGTTTCTGAATTAACCAAAGGAAAGAAAAAAAGCAGCTCGCGTAAAACGGTTGCAGTATTGGCAGCAACGGCATTACTCAGCACCTCTCCGCTTGTTATGGCGGATAATACTGGCGATCATGATATTTCCGTTGATTATAACAATATTGTTATTCAACCGGGCACGAAGGACAACATCCACAATGATGGCTTCCTCTACCAGAACACCACTAACGGTGCAGTGTTAAACGTCACTGGCGCATTGCCGCAAATTGAACAAGGCCAAACCGGACTGGTCGAATCAGCGACTATTGAGCAGTTGCTAGATCAAAAGAAGATTACGCTCACAGCGAACATTGGGGGCGTTAGCACCCCGATTACCGAAGTTGAAGATCTGAAAAAGTATTACTTCAACCAGCCAACAACGACACCTACGCAAGATAAAGAAATTCCCATCATCGATCCTGCATTAGAAACCCCGGCGGCTATGCAGGTCTACAACACCGATGAACTGGTTCGTTATCTGACCGAAACTCCGTTAGATGGCATAACGTTAAATACCTATGACTCAACCCTTTCTAAAATCTACAACAACTTTGGCATTGCGCAGGCCAGCAACGGTTCGACGGCCAATCTGAACATTGGTAACGATCAGAAAAATGCCCGCGATGCAGAAAACACCATCAAACTCCTTGCCAAAAATAGCGCCTTGCTTGAAGCCAGCGGTACAGGCAGCAAGGTTAACTGGATTTCCGATAACTACATCTCTTTTGGCGCCGCTCCCGTCGTCCCGAACGAAACCTTTAACGGTTCTCAGACAATGGACCAGTTCGGCAAAGTATTGACTATCGATACCTACGGATTCGATAGCAACGGTGATGCAGTGAAAACCGGCACTCAGGAGTTTGATATCACCAATACTCAGGAACTGGGCGATCTTAACGACTGGCTGCTGGGCGAAAGTGATGCAACGGTTTTAAATTCGCAGGGGCAAAAGGTCAGTCAACTTCAGCTGATGCTGGATGCCAATCGCGGCACGATGTCGCTCAAAGACGTTGAAGATTGGTATGCGGATCTGATTAGCAGCGTTTTGCAATCCGATACCGTAACCGGCTCGGTTGATTGGCAATACCAGGTCTGGAAGGATGGTAAAAGCCATACCAATAACGCCACGATCGGTAATACCGAGCTGCACGCCGTTTACGCGCATGGCGCGGGTGCGACCGGCACTGTGACCAAAGATTCTGTGCTGGCGGTAGATGGCAGCATTAATGGCGTGATGAAAGGCGCAGATGGCGCTGTCATTACGAACCAGGGTTCCCTCAACGCACTGCGTACTTCCACAGGCCACAGTCTGGCGATTGGTATGCTGGCGGAAAACGCTACGGCAACCAACACCGGCACCATCAACTCCGGTTTGTTCATCGATAAAGATGGACGACAGTCTGTAAATAGCTACGGCGCTATCGGTATGCAGGGCAAAGGGACCAGTACTGTCACCAACGATGGCATCATAAACCAGGCTGTCACAACAGGTAACTATGGTACCGCCTCTGCGGCCAACCCCTGGGATACCAATACCACGGTAACAACGCCAATTACGCTGGCCATTGGGATGCTGTTGTCAGGAGACTCAACCGGGGTTAACAACAAAACGATCAATGTGGTGGACGGTAACGCCAACGGTGCCTCCTTCGGGAAAGGTACCGCTTATGGCGTTGAAGTGGCTGATAATGCCAATTTCACTAACAGTACTGACGCCACGATTTATCTCGGTCGTGATGGTTCTAACACCGCACAAGATGTAACGTTGACTGGCGGCGCTAACCTCAGCGCAGGTATCCATGTGCGCGGCGCAGGGACTGTGACTAACGAAGGCAAAATTACCCTCGGAACCGGCGTACGTAACGCAGCCGGCTTACTGGTCGCTGGTGCGAGCGGGAATGTTATCAACTCCGGCGAAATCTCAGTTAATGGTGCGACATCCGGACTGTCAAACTACGGGATGTCGGTGCATAACAGCGGCGCAAATGCTGGTCAAACTATTCGTAATGACGGCCAGATTAATGTTAACGGCAGAAGTAATATTGGCATTCATGTTCGTGCAGACAGCTCGGATGCCAAAGTCACCACCAGCCAGGCCGGTCAAATTACAGTGAACGGTGAAGGTAGTACCAACGAGCGTAACTACGCTATTTGGGTTGAAGGCTCCGCTGGAAAGCAGGCGATTGCGGATATCTCTTCCGGCATTACGCTGAAAGGCTCCGGGGACATCGGGGTGCACGTTCGTGGCAGTGCGACGGCGAATATCAATAACGACAGTAGCCCTGTATTTAACAACACCAAGCAGATAGGCTATTTTTTATACGGCTCCAATGCGGTCGCTAACATTGGCAAGACAGAGATGAATGATAATGGTCAGGTTAATACCACTATCTTCCGTGTTGCTGAGGGCGCCAAATTTGCCGGTAACAGTAAGGACCCCGTGAGCGGAGATTACTCCGATCTTAAACTATCACTCAGCGGTAACAACTCTGTTGGCGTACTGGGTACTGGGAAAGGTACTGACGTTGTCACCGGTGAAGCGACATTCAACATTGGGGGGATGGGCGCAACTGCCATTGTGATTGAAGGCGGTGCAAGCGGTAATATTAGCGATAAAACCATCATCAATTTGACCGGTGTAGGAACCACTGCCGGGATTGTTGACGGCAAGGCGCATAATTTAAACGGCTCAGAACAGGGTGAATCGGTGGAGACAACCCTCACCTCTGATGCCAGCATTACCTCTGAAGCTAGCGGCAACAAGGTTATCGCCTATGTGGCGAGGAATCTGGGTAACCTGATCCTCAACACCAAATCGATTATCGATCTGGACAGCGTAAACAGCATCGGCGTTGATGTGCAAGAAGGCGGGAGCTTAACTAACAACTCTTCCAGCGCCCTGCATGTCAGCAACGGTATTGGCGTACTGGCTTCAGGTGACAGCGCCCAGATAAAAAGACTGGGCCAGGTAGCCGTTGATGATGGAACCGCAGGGGTTCTGCTGACCAATGGAGCAAGCCTGAGTATTACCGGTACTACCGGCGATGCCATCACGACCAATGGTACGGCCGATGGTATTCGTCTCGATACGGGAGCCGGTAAGCTGTCTGCAAAAGGTGTGACTATCAGCGCGAAAGGGACTGGTGCTGGCATTCAAAACGATGCCAACAACACCGATATCACGCTCAACGACGTGACCATCAATGCCAACGATGGCCCAGGGATCCGCACCAGCGTGGCGCTGAATATGAAGGATGGGCTGAACAATATCCTCAACGTCAACGGGAAAGGTACCGGCTTTGCCTTTGAACAACGCAATGGCGGTTCGGTGACGGGCGATCTGACCATCGGCAAAGGCTATACCATTGAGGTACTAAACAGCGAAGGCAGCGGTATCCGCGCAAATACCAGCGGTCGTATCACCACCAATGCCGACATCAACGTGCATAGCAGCGCAGGCGGTTCGGCGATCATCGCGAAGAACGTCAGCGCGGTCACCAACAGCGGCAAGATTATCTCTGCCAGCACCACCTCGCCGGTGATTGACGCCAGCGGCGACCGCAGTAAAACCGTTACCAACAGGGGAACCCTGCAGGCTACCAACGACACGGCCGTAGCCATTCAGTCCGGTAAAGGCAATGACACCATTGATATTAGCGGCGGTGTGACCAGCGGCGTAATCAATACCGGCGAAGGCCGGGACACCTTTATCTGGAGTAGCGGCACCTATGCTGGCGAAGTGAATTTCGCCGGTACTGGCGGTAACAATAAAGCTAACATCGGCAATGTGACGCTGGATAAAACACGCCATATCACTACTGAAGCAGGTAGCGGCAACGCCCTCACCTTCACAGATACGAAAGGTGCGAAGATTGGTACGCTGGTGAGCGACAATCTGACCACTGGTACCAACATCGGCACCGGTTGGGATTCGCTGACCATCAGCGGCTCAAACGCAGATGTCCGCGTCGTAGAAAACCTGACGCTGGCAAGCAAAACCATTGCCGTAAACAATGGCGCAACCCTGAGCACCGGAGACCACGTCGAGCCGACCAGTACTGCCGCAAGCATTGGCGATTACAATGTTACGACCCAGGGCGCAGACAGCAAGGTTATCTTCGATACCCAGGGTGATGCTTCAGCGGCGCAAATTTATCGCGGTATCATCAGCGGTGACGGGAAGTTCGAACGTGCGGCGGGCGGTACCACGATCTTCACCGCTAACAATACCTACACCGGCTCTACCACTATCGCTCAAACCGGTACGCTGCAGTTGGGCGACGGCGGAAATACAGGCGAAGTCAGCGCCGTGTCAGACATTATCGACAACGGTATATTGGCGATTAATCGCGCCAACACCGTGCTGCTCAACGGCGTGATCTCCGGTATCGGCGCACTACAGCAAATCGGCGGCGGCATTACCCGTCTGAACGGTAACAACATCTACACCGGCGACACCACCGTTACCAACGGCACGCTGCTGGTGAATGGCGATCAAAGCGCGGCGCGCGGTGCCACCACCGTTAGCGGCACGTCCACACTTGGCGGTAATGGCACTATCGGCGGCAACGTGCTGATGAACGATGCCACGACCCTCAGCGCCGGTGACGGTGGTGCGGGTACGTTATCCATTAACGGTAATCTGCAGCTTGGTAGCAAAACGACTTCCGCTTTCGAACTGGGTCAGGCCTATACGCCAGGCGGCGCGCTAAACGATCTGATTAACGTCGCAGGCGATCTGCAACTGGACGGGACTCTGGATGTCACCACTTCACAGGGCGGTAACTTCGGACCGGGTGTGTACCGTATCTATAACTACGGCGGCACGCTGGATAACCAGACGCTGGAATTAGGCGCAATACCGGACAGCCAGGATAAGAGCAATATTTTTGTCCAGACCTCTATCGACAAACAGGTCAACCTGGTGAACGCCAACGGCGTTACCCTGCAGTTCTGGGACGGCGCAACCGTCAATCAGAGCCACGGCGCGTCGGGCATTGAAGGCGACAACAAAATTGACGGTGGCGATGGCAAATGGATGGCAATCGGCAGCCAGGGTGATAACAACTGGACCACCGCAACCGGTGAAGGTAACGCCCCTTGGGCACAGAAGTCCTTCGCCGTCTTCACCACCAAAGGCGGTACAGTTACCGTGGACAACGCCGCGGGAGAAGTTAACTTCTCCGGGGCACAGTTTGATGCCGATGGCTATGTCGTTAAAGGCGATGCGCTTAACGCGTATGCCACTACGGAAAACGCGACCCACGCAGGCCAGACGCCGGGAACTGGCGAACTGCTGCTGCGCGTTGGCGCCGGTGGCGCGGGGCAAAACTATACCGCGACCATTGAGTCTGTTATCCGCGAAGCCAGTACTGCTGACAAGCTGACGCTGGTGAAAACCGACCTTGGCCGTCTGATCCTCAGCGGCGATAACGAGTATCGCGGCGGCACACGCATTGATGGCGGCACGTTGCAGATCTCCTCCGACAGCAATCTCGGCCAGAGCGGAACTGACCTGGCAATCAATAACGGTTCAACGCTGCAACTGGGCGCGGACCTGACCAGCAATCGCACCATTGAGCTGGGAGCGAATGAGAACGCAGCGGTATTCGATCTCAATTCGCACCACTTCACGCCAACCGGTGAGATTACTGGCGACGGTAAACTGAAAGTCACCAGTAGCTCTAGCGATGCGGGCAGCACCTTGTCGCTCGACCGCGCAAACAGCTACAAAGGCGACACAGAAATTGCCGGTACCGGAAACGCCAACAATGTGACGGTCAACGTCAGCAAAACCGGAGCCTTTGGCAGTAACGAAAGCAGCACCGTGAACGTCAATAAGGGCGCGACGCTCAATGTCAGCGGGACAGATACCAGCCTGAAATCCCTGACTATGAACATCGCCGACAGCCTGTTAACGCTGGCAGATAACGTCACCGCAGCGAGCGCAATGCTGAACCTGACGGGTACGGCGAAAGCGGTGTTAACCAACAACGCCACCGCGGGCAACGCGACGGTTAACGTGTCAAAAGACAGTACTCTGGCGCTGGAAGAAGACGCCAGCGGCGGCAATGCCACCGTGAACAACAGCGGACTGATGACCTTCGCTGACCAGACGATGGCAGAAAATACCGTCGTTAAAAACCTGGCGGGCGGTAAGGTCGATATCAGCGCAGTCGACAGCGCAACATCGATCGGCTCGTTGTCCGGCGCAGGTAATGTCGAACTGGGCAATAAAGAGCTGTCACTGGGTAATCTGCATCTTGATGACACCATCAGCGGCATTATCAGCGGCAACGACGGTAGCCTGGTGAAAATCGGTGACGGTACGTTAACGTTGACCGGCGACAATACTTACACCGGCACCACGGACGTCAATGAAGGCATACTGCTGGTCAACGGTAATCAGTCTGCGGCTACCGGCCAGGTGACAGTGAAATCCGGGGCAACGCTCGGCGGTAACGGGATTATTGGCGGCGCGGTTGATGTGCTGGACGACGCTCATATTACCGCAGGTGCGGCCATCAACAGCGTGGGTAAACTGACTACCGGTTCGCTGACGCTCAATGATAACGCACAGCTGGATTATCAGTTTGGTCAGGCTTACACCCCGGGCGGTGCTTTCAACGACTTGATTGACGTAAATGGCGATCTGACGCTCGACGGTAAGCTCAACATTGAAACCTCACCGGGCGGCAGCTTTGATGTCGGCGTCTATCGCGTCATCAACTACACCGGCACATTGACCAACAATGTGATGGATATTGCTAACGCGCCGGAAGCGGCTGACAGCCTGTACGTGCAGACATCGGTGAAAAATCAGGTCAACCTGGTCAACCACGCAGGACTAACGCTGCGCTTCTGGGACGGCACCGGTGGTGAAAATGGCGAGCTGAAAAACAACGGCGTCATCAACGGCGGCGACGGTATCTGGCAATCCAGCCAGGGTAACGACAACTGGACTACCGATGAATCGACGCCGGAAGGCGCGCTGAACGCACCGTTTACCGATGCCGCGTTTGCCGTCTTCCAGGGTGAAGCAGGCAACGTGACCGTCGATAACAGCAAAGGCGACGTCATCATCAGCGGCGCGCAGTTCGCCACCGATGGTTATCGCGTGGGCGGCGAAGCCATTACCACCGATACGGCCAACACCCTGATTCGCGTTGGCGATGGCACAGTAGACGGCGCCAACTACACCGCGACTATCGACAGCGTTATCCGCGGTACCGGCGGCCTGAATAAAGGCGATCTCGGTACCCTCATCCTCACAGGCGACAACACCTACAGCGGTGGAACGACCATCACCTCCGGGACGCTGCAGGTAGCGGGCGATACCAACCTGGGTGCGGCAGATACGGGAATTACCTTTAATGGCGGTACGCTGAAGTATGGCGAAGCGTTTGATACTGCCCGTCAGGTGACGCTGGAATCCGGCGGCGGGACATTCGACACCAACGGGCATGACGTTTCTCTGCTGACTGAAGTCGAAGGTAACGGTCAACTGACCAAAACCGGTAAAGGCTCCCTCACCCTGACGCTGGATAACACCTACACCGGTGGCACCACCATCGAACAAGGCGTTTTACAGCTGGGTAACGGCGGTGATATCGGCAGCATTCAGGGGGATGTCGTTGATAACGGCGTACTCAACGTCAATCGTGGCGATACCCTGGCGCTGACCGGCAATATCAGTGGTAAAGGCCAGTTGCATCAAACCGGTAGCGGCATTACCGAGCTGCAAGGCGAAAACAGCTACAGCGGCGCGACGTTGATCGCCAACGGCGTGTTGCAAGCGGGTAATGCCAACACCCTGAGTAGCGCATCGCACCACTATGTGGTCGCAGACACCACGTTGAACACTCAGGGTTACAACCAAACGGTAGCGGGCCTGAGCAACGGTGGCGATGTCTCGCTCATCGGTCAGCAGACTGGCACAACCTTAACCGTCAAAGGGGATTACACCGGCGAAAAAGGGACTATCAACATGGCGGCTATCCAGAATGGTAGCGGCTCAGGCATTGCCGACCGTCTGATTATCGATGGCGGTAAAGCCAGCGGTAGCACGCTGCTGGATGTCGATGGTTCTGGTCTCGGTGCGCCGACCATTGGGGATGGTATCGAAGTGGTGACAGCGCTCAATGGCGCAACCACCACCGCACAAACGTCGCGGGATGCCTTCCATCTTGCCGCCGATCGTATGGCTGCAGGTGCGTTTGAGTACCAACTGCATGCGGGTAATGCTCAGGGCCAGGGTGAAAACTGGTATCTGAGAAGTGAATACCGTCCAGAAACCATGCTGTATTCTGGCCTCGCCAGCGTCGTACGTCAGGGTGATCTTAGCCTGTTGGGTAACATGCACCAACGTATGGGTGACGAGGTTAAACCGGGCATTGATGAAGACAATCGCGCGTGGGCAAGAATGATTGGCTACTCCGGTAAAACCAAACTGGATGACGCGGCCGGTACGCAAACCAGCTCCCATACCATGGGCATTCAGGTCGGCGTTGATATGTATGCTAACGAAAGCTGGAAAGCCGGGATGTATACCAGCATCCTTGATATCGACAGCAACGTGAAAGGCACGAAGACAGGCAGCGATGGCAAAGGCGGTAATATCGACGACAACGCATTTTACGTCGGCGGCTATGCTACCTGGTTCTCGGGTGACGGTATGTATGTTGATAACGTCCTGCAGTATGGTAACCATAAATCCCGCCTGGAGGCGACCGGTAACAACGGCTCGTATACGGTCAGAGGCAACACGCTGACGGCGTCGACAGAGGTAGGTAAATCGTTCCGTTTAGGTGCCAGCGCATGGAGTCTGGAACCTCAGGCTCAGTTGATCTACCAGTACAGCGACTTTGATAACAGCACGCTGGATGGTGTGACCCCAACGAAAGTGAAAATGGATACTGCGGATTCCTTTACCGCGCGTCTGGGCGTGCGTCTGGTCGCTGACTATGACACCAACCATGGCAAATTCCAGCCGTATGGCAGGGTAAACGTCTGGCAGGGTCTGGGTTCAAAAGACAAAACGCACTTTACCAATGCGGTAGCCACCACCACGCTGGAATCTTCACAGCAGTACTCCAGCACTGAAGTTGCAGCCGGCCTGTCATGGTCCATCGACAGAAACCTGCAGGTCTACGGTGAGCTGGGTACGCAATTCAGCAACGGCGGCAGTAAGTCGCAGGTAGAAGCGCCAGTCAATGCCTCTATCGGCTTTAAGAAATCGTTCTAAGCTGACATAAACTCACCAGCCCCCTGTTCTGCAGGGGGCTTTTTTTTGCCGTTCAAAGTCGCCTGATGCGCTACGCTTATCAGGCCTACAGACTTAACAGCAACGCGGAACAACCAAGGGGTTGGGAAACGTGAAAAGGAGGGATTAACGATTATATTGTGCTAAGAGTGAAGGGATCTCTTCTGCCAGCACCGGGGGAGAAATGAAAAAGCCTTGAATTTTGTCACAACCAATCTGCATCAACCGCTCCAGCTGGGACTGGGTTTCCACCCCTTCGGCAAGAACTTCAATGCCAAAATTATGCGCCAGTGAAATAATACCCTCAACAATCTTTGTTGATCGGGTGTCGGGCTCAATACCGGTGACAAATTCCTTATCAATTTTTAAGGTGTCAAAGGGATATTTCAACAGGTAATTAAGATTAGCATGGCCGGTTCCAAAATCATCAAGTGCAAGCTTGACCCCTATCGCCTTTAATTCCGTCATATTTTTAGCCGCAATCTGGCTGTCACACAGCGGTGACGTTTCCGTGACCTCTATTTGGCATCGATGGACCGGCAATCCGGAAGTGGCAAGATTTTGTCTGACGCGTTGGGGTAACAGAGGATCGCAGAATTCAAGCGCGGAAATATTGACGGATAATACAATGGGGTCAGGCCAGGAAGTTGCAACATCCCACGGCGAGTGAGTAACCATATCTTCAATGGAAATAATATTGCCGCTATCTTCCAGTAAGGTAATAAAAACATCGGGAGAGATCATACCCATCTGAGGACTATTCCAACGCATTAATGCTTCAAATCCGCTTATACGCTGGGCATGCAAATTGAAAATAGGCTGATAAACCATATAAAGTTGACTGGTATTCAAAGCCTTTTCAAGCGCAGTTAGCACCTCATTGGAATTAAACATTCCCCTCTCCCTCTACAAATCATAAAATTAAAAACCAGTCAAAATCACTCCCAAATTGTATCTACTATTAGGTGTATTACATCAGAAAAGAATGGTCAGGTTAGGGTAAAAAAGACATACGATGGGTAAATCTGACAATTAACTTATTTAAATCAGAGGTATTGGTCAGGCCAAGCTTGGCGACGACTCTCATCTTATGTGCCTGAATCGTTTTATAGTTCAGGCTAACTAACTCAGAAATTTCTTTGGCTGTATAACCACTTACCAGTAAGTTCAGGATCTGCTGTTCTCTTTCGGTTAATCTCTTTTGCGAACGATACAGTCGGGGGTTCCATTTCCCGACTGATAATGTTGCCAATTGACCAAAATCACGCAGTGAAGATTTTTCAGTCAAAACTATTGTTTTTTCGACATATAATAACTCTACGCATAATTTCGCCACCAAACTATCAGCAACAATCACCACGACGTTATTATAAAATTTGAATCGGTTTTTATTCAAAAACTGAACAATGTCTGAACACGCTTGTTCATTATCAATGATATTAAAAACCATGGTTTGATGCTGGCATAATGATGACTGATGCAACATATCCTCAAACTGGAATGTTTGTATCGGTACATGTTTGCTGGTCAGGTAGGCAAACATACCATTGCCCACAAAATTATCACTGCCACACATCAACATCCTGTTCACCGTTCCTTATAAGCTTCTAATCTTGTTACTCATTAAAAATTTAATAATGATTTTCTCGACTTCAGTCTCTTCACGACGATTTTTAAAGTCGAACTCACATGAAATCTGATGACAGGAATACAACTGATTATCCTCATCAAATTCATTGATCGGGACGACATCGATCACTTTTAAGTCCAGTTGTAAACTTCCAAAGGTATCGAAATCCAGAGATGCACTTTTAATCACCGCATCTTTATAAAGAAAACGGGCGTTTACATCTTTAACGATTAACGCACAACCACCCTGCGAGATATTTTTAATCTTGAGAGAGTAGTTTTCTCCATTTTTGTAACGACCAAAACAGAAAAAGTCATAACCCTTCAGGAATGAAAAACGCTGATTTTGTCTCTGCTGGGCAAAGAAAATCATATCCGGGATGAAGTAGGATAATCCTGCTTCCGCACCTGCTGACGAGGTTTGTTCGAACCTGGCACTAAATTTTACAATCCCGCTTTCACTGTGCAGGATAAAGTATTGGACCTTTTCAGGAACAATGTCTCCGTGTCCGGAGATGACAAACCGTTCGAAATCAATCTTCTCTAACTGCGTGATAACGCTACTGTCTCCACACAGGATTTCCAGTTTCGTTTTCTTATGAAGCTCTTCACGAAGGATAGCGATGATTTCAAACTTGTCTTCCTTTGCTAAGCCAAAGCTCATTCTAAAACCCTTATTTCCATATTTAAGATATGTCCCGCCTTTGGTTACTCACAAAACGCGAGATCAGCATCCACCCCTGGTGCTTAATTACCATAGTGGATTCCATGTCAAACAGTTGGTTAAAAATTAAGTTTTTAACTATCTTTAGTCAGTTATTGATACGTAAAAACATTTAATCAGGATTAATTCTAGCTCAAGCCAGGCCTAAAACCACGCGAACTTGCGTACTGGCTATAACAAAAGCGAATAACAAAATTTTTAAAATGAGGTTTTGAGATAACAGATAGCAAGAATTGTACAGAAAAAAATAAAGCAATCATGATGGAGGGGCTACGCAACATGCGGGTTGGCGTGCTATCGCGGGGGATAAGAGAAGATGTTTACTGCACTCTATCATTAACTAAAAATATAGCTCTGACTCGTTATGCTTCTAAATTGAATAATTGCAATTTATATATGCTTAATAAATTTACCTTAAGTCAGAAAAAAAGCCAGCATCCTGCTGGCCCGGTAAGTACCGAATCGAACTATAGTGGCTTGCTATCTTACAGAGGGCACAACGTTAAAAATTCAATACCGCTGCTTAATTATTGATCGGGATGAATCTGCGATAATCATCACTGCTCCCGCCAACATTAACGTATCTTTTAACACCAACCGCCCGGCGCCTGACAAGTACGGAAATCCGTGGTGTAAATCACCCAGCGGCATTACCCATGCTTCTGGAGTGGTTATTAAAAATGATAAGGTAACAATTGGTGTGGCAAATGCCAGAACGCCGCCAATTAATCCCAACCAACGGCTAACAGGATTAGCCAGCACCAGCAAAGCGATAAGAACTTCGACTACGCCCAGGCCATTTGAGAACGTATACGTGTTATTCGCCGTCTGCCATTCACGAGCCTGCGGTTTGAATTCACCTTCGTGGGTTAAATGTTGTTTGTATTCTTCTGGATGCTCATAAAAAAATGACATTACCGGACTATTGGCGACAAACGGCGTAATGCTGTCGGCTTCGTAAGGTACAAATTTTAATAAACCAATCCAGATAAAAACAATCGCGATACTCAGGCGAATCAAGGTTAATCCAACCCTATCGCCTTTGCCCAATATACGAAGATACTTTTCCATCCCGGCTCTCCTCACTTGTACAAAATTGCCGTTGCGTGAGTGCTGCTATTAATGCGCATTGAGGTAATTTTCCAGGAAGTCGCATTCTTTTCCTGCGCCAGTTTCGCAATGGCATCTTCCACCACGGAAGGAGAGCCAGACACGGCTGATACGCTAATGTGGGCAACCTCTGTTTGCGCTAACGCGGAAAATGTCACCGGAGCAGTCAGTAACGCAGTCATTAGTAACGTAGTTTTAAGCATGTTCATTTCTATTTCCATTAACGAGTTATTTCAGTGGGAATATAATAAGACATGCCACCTTATTTTATTTCATCCGTAACGCCAGAATAACTGTCAATTAGTATCAGGAATATAAAAAACAAATAAAAAAAGCCCCACACGGGTGGGGCAAATATGCAGACTACGCTATTATTATTTTATGAGAGAAAAGAGATCGTTTAATGATTCGCTCATACTTGGATGGGTAAATATTTGGTCACGCAATGTGGTATAAGGTAACCCTGCATCCATAACCGTCTTGATGATATTAATCATTTCATGAGAATCCACACACAACAGCGATACGCCTAATATTTGTTTCGTTTCACTATCCACCACCGCTTTAAGAACACCACGCGTATCATTCATCACCCGCGCTCGCGGGATAGCCGCTACCGGCAACGTCACGACTTGAACCGCCGCACCGCTGGCGCGAGCCTGTTCTTCAGTCATTCCGACGCGGGAAAGCGGCGGCGTCATAAAGACGGAATACGGTACGTTTTGACGATCGCCCGTGTTACGTAACCCCTCGCCTAGCAGGTTGTCACGCACAATACGGAAGTCATCCAGCGAGATATAGGTAAATTGTAATCCACCAGTGACATCGCCCATTGCCCAAATGTTATCTGCCGATGTACGCAAATATTTATTCACAACAATGGCACCACGATCGTTTACATCCACACCCGCTTTCTGCAATTGCAGGTTTTCTGTCGCCGGTTTGCGACCTGATGCTACCAACAGCGCATCCACCGTCTGGGCCCCCTCCGGCATGTGCAGCTGTACTGCACCATCATGAGAGGAGACCGACTGCACGTTGGCATTGAGGATCAGCTCGACGCCTTTGTCGCGTAAAATGTTGGCGATAGCGTCAGCAATATCCCGGTCTTCACGAGGCAAAAACTGCGGAGCTGCTTCATAAATAGTGACTTTGCTACCAAAGTTGGCAAACATTGATGCGAATTCAACGCCGATATACCCACCGCCCAAAATGCCCAGACGCTCTGGACGTTGCGTCAAATTCAACAGCCCGGTGCTGTCAAATACGCCAGGTGTCGTGGTTAAACCCTCAACGTTTGGAATCGTTGACTGGGCGCCAGTATTAATAAAGATTTTCTCGCCGCTCAGCTCAATCTCGCCTGTTGACTGCACGACTCGCACAGTATGGTTATCAACGAATTCAGCACGACCTTCAATCACATCCACGTTTTCCAGATCGGCAAGATTATGGAAATTTTTATCGCGCAGAAAACTGACAACAGAGGCCTTGCGTTGCATTGCTTCGGTAAAGTCATGCTGAAGTTCAGCATCATGTACCAGGGTTTTGGTTGGGATACAGCCGATGTTGATGCATGTCCCGCCATACATGGTGTTTGACTGTTCAATAATCGCTACCCGCCAACCCGTTTTGGCCAGTGTTGCCGCCAGCGTTTTACCCGCTTTGCCAAATCCAATAATAATCGCCTGATACTGATTCATGCTGTCTCTCCGCCAAGTCACTGTTCGTTTGATGAACTGAAATATATCTCTAACTCTGCCTGAACAATGTATCCACAACTCGCCGATAACTGTCAGATCGTCTAAAATAGCCTTAAAGATGACTAACATTTCGAGAATGAATCATTACACTAACACTTTGAAGGTATTAATATAATAATGAAATAAAGAGATAATAGCGTTTCAATAAACGACAACAAAAAAATGTTCAGGAGTCTCCATGGATGCCCTTAGCCGATTACTGATGCTTAACGACCCACAAGGCTCAATTGACCAAAACTGCCTACTGAGCAGGGACTGGCAACTGCCGCACGCAGCAGGTGAATTGTCCATTATCCGCTGGCATACGGTCACACAAGGTGCAGCCCAACTGGACATGCCCGATGGGACATCTTTTACTCTGCGGCCCGGTACTATCGTGATCCTGCCGCAAAACTCCGCACATCGGCTCTGCCAGTCTGGCGATGAACAAACACACATTGTTTGTGGCAGCCTTCGATTGCACGCTTCCTCACGCTATTTTTTAACTGCGTTACCGGAAGTATTGGTTCTGGCACCTGATGAAAATAGCCCTGTCAGCCATTGGCTCAAGGCCATGATTGCTTTGATGCAACAGGAATCCATGAGTACTCTGCCAGGTTCCAGTGTAGTCTGCAGTCAACAATGCGCCACACTGTTCGCCTTAGCCGTTCGCGAATGGTTAACCAAGGCGACCCCCGTTCAAAACGTGTTGAATCTACTGCTTCATCCCAAACTAGGGGCTGTCGTCTTCATGATGCTGGAGTCCCCGGCATTTGCCTGGACCGTCGAAGAACTGGCGAAACGTGCGCATATGTCGCGGGCCAGCTTCGCGCAGCTATTTCGTGAAGTCTCAAACTCCACGCCGCTCGCAGTATTAACCACTTTACGCCTGCAATTCGCTGCCCAGATGCTGTCACGTGGGTCGCAGCCATTGGTTGTGGTGGCCGAGTCGGTGGGCTACGCCAGCGAATCGTCATTCCATAAAGTCTTTTTACGAGAATTTGGCTGTACGCCGGGCGAGTACCGCAAACGCGTGAAGGCACTGGAGGTATAACGCAGCGCCTGCTTCGGCGACCAAACCGACGCAGGCGAGCGTTTCAAAGCATTACTTTTGGCTACGGTGTCTGTGCAGCCACATCAGCTTATACGCAGCCGGAATAATGAATAGCGACAGCAATGGCGCGGTAATCATGCCGCCAATCATCGGCGCGGCGATGCGGCTCATGACTTCTGAGCCTGCTCCCGTCCCCCACAAGATAGGTAACAGACCCGCGATAATCACCGCCACGGTCATCGCTTTTGGCCGCACGCGCAGCACGGCACCGTGATATAACGCTTCATCCAGCTTATCCGCCGTAAAGGTTTGCGGATTTTCCAGCGCGGGTTCGGCTTCAATAGCGTGGCGCAAGTACATCAGCATCACCACGCCAAACTCCGCAGCAACACCTGCCAGGGCGATAAATCCGGTCCCTGTTGCGACCGACATATGGAAACCCATCCAGTAAAGGAACCAGATGCCGCCCACCAGCGCAAAAGGCACACTGGTGATAATCAGCAGCGCTTCGCCAAAGCGACGGAAGGCCAGATAAAGCAAGACGAAGATAATCATCAGCGTCATTGGCACCATCAACTTGAGCTTATGGCTGGCGCGCTCAAGCAGCTCGAATTGCCCCGAAAACGCCACGCTGGTCCCCGGCTTTAACTGGACCTTTTCAGCAATAGCCTTTTTCAGATCGTTCACCACTGAGACCATGTCACGATCTCGGGCGTCGATGTAAATCCAACTGGTTGGTCGCGCATCTTCGGTTTTCAGCATCGAAGGCCCCGAAACCACCGTCACATCGGCGACATCCGCCAGCGTAATTTGCTGTTTCATGGGCGTCAGAATCGGCAGATTACGCAATGCTTCCGGGCTATCACGATAGCTCTGCGCATAGCGCAGGTTGATAGGATAGCGTGCAATCCCTTCCACCGTTTCGCCCACCATTGCCCCTCCTACCGCTGAAGTGACAAACAGCTGCACAGCACCTACAGTCATGCCGTACCGGGCCGCTTTTTCACGATTGATATCTACGTTGAGATAGCGTCCGCCCACCAGACGCTCGGCCAGCGCCGAAGAGACACCCGGCACGGTTCTGGCCACCTCTTCAATTTGCTCCGCCGTGGCGTCGATATCTGCCAGAACATTACCCGACACCTTAATGCCAATTGGGCTTTTGATCCCCGTAGAGAGCATGTCGATACGGTTACGAATCGGCGGAACCCACAGATTCGCCAGCCCCGGCAAGCGTACGGTTTTGTCCAGCTCGGCGATGATTTTGTCCATCGTCATCCCCGGACGCCACTGGTCCTGCGGCTTCAGTTGGATCGTCGTTTCAACCATTTCCAGCGGCGCGGAGTCTGTTGCGGTTTCTGCCTTACCGGTTTTACCAAACACGCGCGCCACTTCAGGAACGGTCATGATCAGCTTGTCGGTTTTTTGCAGCATGTCCGCTGCCTGCGCCGCTGAGATCCCCGGCAATGTCGAAGGCATATACAGCAGGTCGCCTTCGTTAATCTGCGGCAGGAATTCACCACCGACTTTATTCAGCGGGTAGATAACCGTCAGTATTGAAAGCACCGCCACCAGAATAGTGGTCTTGGGCCAGTGCAACACCTTCAGCAACAGCGGATGGTAAATACGGATCAGGAAACGGTTAAGCGGGTTGCTGCTTTCTGCCGGTATTTTTCCGCGGATCCAGAATCCCATCAGGATCGGAATAACCACAATGGCCAGAAACGCCGCGCCTGCCATGGCATACGTTTTGGTGAACGCCAGCGGGCCAAACAGTCGCCCTTCTTGCCCCTCAAGCGTGAAAATGGGGATAAACGACAACGTGATGATCAACAGGCTGATAAACAATGCCGGGCCGACTTCTACCGAGGCGTCAGTAATGACCTTCCAGCGCGTTGCGTTATCCAGCTTTTCATTCGGATGCTGATGCCCCCACTCTTCCAGCCGCTTATGGGCGTTTTCAATCATCACGATTGCGGCATCAACCATCGCCCCGACGGCAATGGCAATTCCCCCTAGCGACATGATGTTGGCGTTCAACCCCTGGAAATGCATCACGATAAACGCGATACACAGCCCCAGCGGCAGGGAAATAATCGCCACCAGCGCCGAACGCAGATGCCACAGGAACAACGCACACACCAGCGCCACGACGATAAACTCTTCCAGCAGCTTGTAGCTGAGGTTATCAATGGCGCGATCGATGAGCTGACTGCGATCGTATGTTGTAACTACCTCTACGCCTTCCGGCAGGCTGCTTTTCAGCGTATCGAGCTTGGCTTTAACGGCAGAGATCACCTCACGCGCATTTTTACCGGAACGCAGGATAACCACCCCGCCCGCGACTTCGCCTTCGCCATTCAGTTCGGCGATCCCACGGCGCATTTCCGGCCCAATCTGTACGCGCGCCACATCGCGCAGGTAAACAGGTACACCGTCGGCCCCTGTTTTCAGGACGATGTTATTAAAATCATCGAGCGTTTGCAGATATCCACTGGCGCGGACCATATATTCCGCTTCAGCCATCTCAACAGATGAGCCGCCCGCTTCCTGATTCGACGTATCCAGCGCCGATTTCACGTCCGCCAGGCTGATGCCATATTGCGTCAGCTTCATCGGATCGATAACGACCTGATACTGTTTAACCACGCCGCCTACCGAAGCTACTTCCGCCACGTTAGGAATCGTTTTTAACTCATACTTTAAAAACCAGTCCTGAAGAGAGCGTAATTCCGCCAGATCATGTTTCCCACTGCGATCCACCAGCGCGTACTCAAATATCCAGCCGACGCCCGTGGCGTCCGGTCCCATTTCCGCGCTAACGCCAGCCGGTAATTTTCCCTGAACCTGGTTGAGATACTCCAGTACGCGCGAGCGCGCCCAGTAAGGATCGGTACCATCTTCGAAAATGACGTACACGTAGGAATCACCAAACTGCGAGAAACCGCGCACGGTTTTCGCGCCGGGTACCGACAGCATGGTGGTGGTCAGCGGGTAGGTCACCTGATTTTCAACAATTTGCGGCGCCTGCCCCGGATAGCTGGTTTTGACGATCACCTGAACATCAGAGAGATCGGGCAGCGCATCAACCGGCGTATTGATGATGGTCCAGGTTCCCCAGACGCTAAGAAACAGCGCCCCCATCATCACCAGAAAACGGTTTGCCACCGAACGACGGATAATCCATTCAATCATTTATCATGTCCTCAGTGTGAATGGGTCGCCTGGGCTGGCATGGCGGCTGCGTCTTGCGCCTTACTGTTCTGGGCGCGCATACGGTCCAGTGCGCCAGAGATATTCGCTTCAGAATCAATCAGGAACAGGCCACTGGACACCACTTTTTCGCCTTCGGTCAGGCCGGAGCGGATAGCCGTCAGCCCCTGAGATTCATGGAATACCGCAACCTGTTTCGGCACAAATCGGCCTTCGTTATCAACGGTGATTACCCGCTGCTCGGTACCCGTATCAATCAGCGCTTTAGACGGGATCAGCAGCATTGGCTCGCTTTGTGTTTTCAGTTGCAGGTAAGCATTCATCCCGGGCTTGAGCGCCTCGTCGGGGTTATCGACCTGTAAACGGAGCTGGAGCGTACGCGTGGTAGCATCAACGCTTGGTAAGATACTCCACTTGCTGATGGTGAAAGGCTTATCCGGCCAGGCGGGCACGGTGATGGTAAATTGCGAAGCATCTTTAATCAGCCAGGCGATAGATTCCGGGACCGACGCGCTAACCCATACCGGGTCCATACCCTGAATTTTCGCGACCACATTGTCTTTGGAAATGTTCATACCGGTACGCAAATCGAATGCGGTGATCACCCCATCGATAGGCGCTTTCAGGGTAAAGCGAGTCTGAATTTTACGCGTCGATTTTAAGCGCTGAATATCCGCTTCAGGCATTCCAGCCAGACGTAATCTCTCCAGAATCCCTTCCACCTGCGTCGCGCTACCTCCCGTTTCCCGCAGCAATAAATATTCACTCTGCGCCTCAACCCAATCAGGAATAGTCAGGTCGATCAGCGGCGAACCCTGCTTAATTTTGTCCCCCACTGTCAGCGGGTAAACCTTCTCGATAAAGCCCGCAGAACGTGCCTGAACAATAACAAACTGGTATTCGTTATAACTAACGTTGGCCGGGAAAGTTTGCGCGTAGTGCAGTGGTCCACGACGCACTGGCTCTGTTTTCAGTCCCAGGTTCTGGGTCTGTGTAGGATCGATGCGCACGCCTGGTGATGACGCGTTCGCGGTCTCTTCATCGGCATATTTCGGGATCAGATCCATATCCATAAACGGCGATTTACCCGGTTTATCGAAGCGCGTGTTCGGATACATGGGGTCATACCAGAACAACACTTTTCTGGCTTCTTTTTGCTGAACTGGCCCGGCTACAGACGATATTTTTGCCGATGAATAATAAGTATAAACACCGACAGAAATAATCCCGCCGGCAATCATGCTACCGAGAATAAGCGCGGTATTTTTAATATTTAAAGACGCCATAGTGATTTCCATTGCGCGATAGTCTCGCCCGCGTTCGCAAAAACCCGGGCAAGAATAAAAGAGACCAGCGAGAACGTTATTTACTGATGTGAATATCGCGTAACACAGAGAGATTTCCCTGCTGAACAAACGTAAACGCGACCTTATCACCAGGCTTAATATCATCAGCCTTCGTATCAGCAACCAGCGTAAAGCGCATCGTCATGGCCGGCCAGTTCACCGCTGGAATAGGGTCATGTTTGATCGTGATTTTTTTACTCTCCATATCAACAGCTTCAATCACCCCAGTAGCACTAATGAGTTGTTCCTGTTGAGCCGCTGGCTGCATATTCATCATCTCGCCATGCTGATTTTCATTGGCCTGGGCGTTAAACATAACCATAGAGAAAAGGCTAAACAGCACGGCTTTGGCGGTAGTATTCATACATCATGCTCCTGAAAAGTTAATATTAAGGATTACTCCACCCAACCGCCGCCTAAGGCAGCAAACAGCTTAATTTCATTAACCTGTTGGGCGTAATTAAGATCGAGCAGCGATTGCCGCGTAGCGAATAAAGAACGTTCTGCATCTAATACTTCGATATAGCTAACTGCACCATTCTGATAAAGCGCTCTGGCGCGCTGTAGTGTGATTTGCAATGAATCCAGGTAACGCTGCTGCCCGCTAATTTGATCGGCAATGCTTTGGCGCAACACCAGTGCATCCGCCACTTCTTTAAACGCGTTCTGAATTTTTTGTTCGTAATTCACTACTGACTGTTGCTGGCGAATTTCTGCCAGGTCGAGATTGGACTGATTACGTCCGGCGTTGAAGATTGGAAGCTCTATTTTGGGGACAAAATTCCACATGCCACTGGAGGCATTAAATAAATTGGAAAGATCGCTACTGCTACTGGACACGGAACTGGTCAACGTTATCGACGGAAAAAATGCCGCCCGCGCAGCACCGATATTGGCATTTGCCGCCAATAATCCGTGCTCAGCTTCCATAATATCCGGGCGCTGCAACAGTATTTGCGATGAAAGTGATGGCGGCAGCGTTACCGGTTTAAGATCCCCACGGCTGCGCGCCTGGTCATCGGGTAATTTCCCGTATGTACCCAGCAACAGTTGCAGCGCGTTATTGGCCTGTGCCAACTCACCTTTACGCTTGGCAATTTCGCTACGCGTACTTTCAATCACACCGCGCGCTTGTTCCAACGCCAGTACGTTGGTGCTACCGGTTATCAGTTGCTTCTCTACAAAAGCGTAAGAGCGCTGATAGTTTTGCAGCGTTTCTTCGGCAACTTGCAACTGCGCGTAAGCCAAGCGCTGGTTGAAATAACTTTGCGACACGTTGGAAATTAATAAGATATGCACCGCCCGACGCGCCTCTTCGCTGGCGAAGAAGTTCTGCCGTTCGGCTTCACTCATATTTTTAAGTCGCCCAAAGAAATCCAGGTCGAAACTAAGATTGAGTCCAGCTTCGAATTCACGATCGGTGCTGCTATCACCTTTTAATTTACCGCTGTAGGTACCGCTGGAGCCTGCCGTGATTTGCGGATAACGGTCAGCGTCCGTGACGCCATACTGCGCTCGCGCTTCCTGAACCTTCAGCGTCGCCATGCGTAAATCGCGGTTATTGATCAGCGCCTCACCAATCAACGCCTTCACCTGGTCGTCAACAAAAAAGGTTCGCCACCCCGTGTCCTGGTATTCGCCAGGAGCCGACACCAGGGAATTCTGGCTTAAAGAAAATTGCTGTGGCACCGGCAAAGCCGGGCGCTGATAGTCCGGCGCCAATGAACAACCAGCGAGCACGAATATAGCGCTGAGAGTAAGAAGCTTAAATTTGCTCATAGTTCTTCTCGTCCTGACCGGACTGATGTCCCTAAAATAAGTAGGAATTTATAGTCTTGTACTTTAACGAAGTGACTCTGTTTAACCGGTGACAGGAAAATGACAAAACTGTCATTTTCCTAATAACAGATTGCTATCCGATCCCGCTTCCCTAGAATTGAAAGTCCGCACAACCAGTGCGAGAAGGAGAATGCGATGAAGGTTTTGATAGTCGAAGATGAGAAAAAAACCGGTGAATACCTGACAAAAGGCCTGACGGAAGCGGGTTTTGTCGTGGATTTAGCGGATAACGGCCTGAACGGGTATCACCTGGCGATGACCGGCGATTACGACCTGCTCATACTCGACATCATGCTGCCGGATGTAAACGGCTGGGATATCGTGCGGATGCTGCGTTCCGCCAACAAAGGAATGCCCATTCTTCTCCTCACCGCACTGGGTACCATTGAGCATCGGGTTAAAGGTCTGGAATTGGGTGCTGATGATTACCTGGTTAAACCGTTTGCCTTCGCCGAACTGCTGGCACGGGTCAGAACGCTGCTGCGCCGGGGCGCTGCGGTGATTGTCGAAAGCCAATTTCAGGTCGCGGATTTAATGGTCGATCTGGTCAGCAGGAAAGTCACCCGCAGCGGTACGCGCATCACCCTGACCAGCAAAGAGTTTACGCTGCTTGAGTTTTTCCTGCGCCATCAGGGGGAAGTTTTACCCCGCTCACTGATCGCCTCCCAGGTCTGGGATATGAATTTTGACAGCGATACTAATGCCATCGACGTCGCCGTTAAGCGTCTGCGCGCCAAAATTGATAACGATTTTGAGCCGAAACTGATTCAGACCGTGCGCGGTGTGGGATATATGCTTGAGGTTCCTGATGACCAGTAAACGATGGCGGCGCCCTTTTTCACTGGCGACACGACTGACCTTTTTTATCAGCCTGGCGACAATTGCTTCATTTTTCGCCTTTGCATGGATAATGATCCACTCCGTGAAAGTCCACTTCGCCGAGCAGGACATCAACGATTTACAAGAGATTAGCGCCACGCTGGAGAGGATTATTAACCAACCCAACGAGCCAGAATCACGCCGCCTGGAAACGCTAAAAAATGTGGTGGCGGGTTATTCGAACGTCATTATTTCTCTGGAAGATAGCAACCAGAAGGCCATTTTCCATTCGCCCAATGCGCCGGATCTTCGGCAGTTTATCGCCAGTGCAAGGCCCGATAAAAATGCTCATGCCAGCGATGTTTTTATTATCTCAGGCCCCACACTGCAAACCTCCAAACATATCCACGGACAGAAAACATCGTCTAACTGGCGAATGATTCGCCTGCCGGTAGGACAACTTGCCGATGGAAAACCAGCGTATACGCTGTATCTGGCATTATCGATCGACTTTCATCTGCACTATATTAACGATCTGAAAAACAAGCTGATTATGACAGCATCGCTGATTAGCATGATGATTGTTTTTATCGTGTTGTTCGCCGTATACAAAGGTCATGAACCGATTCGTAACGTCAGTCGTCGCATCCAAAATATCACCTCGAAAGATCTCGATGTACGCCTCGATCCGCAAGCTGTTCCTATTGAACTGGAACAGCTGGTGAGTTCGTTTAATCACATGATCGAACGCATCGAGGACGTATTTAAACGCCAGTCGAACTTCTCGGCAGATATTGCCCATGAGATCCGCACGCCAATAACTAACCTCGTCACTCAAACGGAGATTGCGCTCAGCCAGACCCGCAGCCAAAAAGAGCTGGAAGATGTGCTGTATTCTAATCTCGAAGAGTTTGGCCGTATGTCGAAGATGGTGAGTGATATGCTGTTTCTGGCGCAGGCGGATAACAATCAGCTGATCCCAGAAAAAAAAGCGCTCAATCTGGCTGATGAGGTCGGTAAAGTGTTCGACTTTTTCGAAGCCTGGGCTGAAGAGCGTGAGGTTGGTTTACGGTTTGAAGGACGCGCATGCTGGGTTTCAGGCGACCCATTAATGTTACGCCGGGCAATGAGTAATCTGCTGTCAAATGCCATGCGCTATACGCCAAAAGGCGAGTCGGTAACCGTACGGGTGAAAGAGGCGGATGGCCAGGTGCAGATAGTCGTTGAGAATCCCGGAAACCCCATTCCCCCGCAACATCTTCCGCGACTCTTTGACCGCTTTTATCGAGTGGACCCTTCACGACAGCGTAAGGGCGAAGGCAGCGGCATTGGTCTGGCGATTGTGAAATCAATTGTGACTGCCCATCAAGGAAAAGTCTCGGTGACTTCCGACACTCATGCCACTCGCTTTATTCTGACGCTGCCCAAGCACGCGATGTAATTTATGGAGATGACGCTTATACCCGTCATCACCTGTTGTCTGACACAACCGTCATAATCCTGTCACGCCACTGACAGCCCCTATTAATTATACTTTCTTCCGTAAACCCAAACAGGAGAAATATGATGAATAAGATGTCCTCTTTTTTAGCTATCGCGTTTTTTATTTCAGCTGGCGTTAATGCGGCAGAAACACCCAAAATGCATCAGCAGGCCGTAATGGCTCATGAAATGATGAATAACAGCGATGCCCCTGCACATCAACAAATGGCACAAGCACATGCCGCGCAAGCAAATAATTCATCGTCAACATCAACCAATGCGAAATCATTTTCACAAATGAATGAACATGAAAAAGCGATGGTTGTTCACCAATCGGTAAACAACGGCCATTCATTTGCTCATGAGGTACAGGCCGAGCAGCACCGCGCGCAGATCTCCACTCAGGGGTAAAGACGAACTATATTGACAACGACATCCATAAATACGCGAAGTTTGAATATTGTGGACTACTCTCCCCACGCGGGCCTGTTTATATACAAGCCCGCGTCCCACTTCATCGTTAATGTCAATATTAATAATTCATTAAATCCTTCTTCTAAAAGTAAATACATCTTAGCTCTCTACCCGGATTGTATAAAATAAGTAAATAAACAGCTTATTATGTTGCGTATTACAGCATTGATCACCCCACCCTAATTATAAATTAGGATTCCCCCTGGTATGCTTCATTAATATTTAATGGGAGACTGCCGTCGTCGTAAACATGACAATCCAAAAGTTCGCATTCCTATAAATAAATTTAATGATGATAGTGAGTAAAAAAATGAATAAACGTCTGTTAACCCTCCTGGTCCTTGGTCTGACAACTGCCACAACAGCATGTGCAATTACCCCGGCAATGCAGAAAAAGTATGAACGTTCAGGTTGTACGCAGATGAGTGAACTCAATGGCTGCGATGTGAATAAATCCTATCAGTGGAACCGCGATCATGGCTTTATTGAGAACAGCAACGGCCAGCAGAATCGTCATCATCATGGTGAAAAACAGCAAAATACCGCAGACCGGGATAACCACGATAATGCCGGTATTGATGGCAAATTCAGCGGAAATTACGTAGCCAAATTTGCCAATGGTCAACGCAGCGTTGATATTCACGTCGAAGATTCCGGCGTTTACGTCAATGGTAATGAAGTGCGTGACGTAAATACCTATAAGGATACGATGACCTTCCGTGTCGGCTATGCCACTTACACGATTAAAACAAATGGTCACGGTAGCTGGAATGACAGCGATGCAGGAAACGCTGGCAAAATTGTGCGTGAATAACAGATACCGCTAAAGAGCGCTGCGATCACAGCGCTCTCAAAAGCGATGCATTACAGTATGCCGTTTTAATACTGGAGTCAGACATGGCTTTGACCCTCACGGTGCTGCTTGAAAACCGACATGCTGCTGGCGCTGGAAAAACATTACTGGCCAAGCCTGGATTAAGTCTGTTAGTTCAGGATGAAACAACCACAATATTGTTTGATACCGGGCCGGATGGCAGCTTCATGCATAACGCTACGCAAATGGGCGTAGACCTGACCCAATTAACCGCCGTAGTACTTTCGCACGGTCATTATGATCACTGCGGCGGCGTGCCGTGGCTTGCGGATAACAGCCGTATCATTTGCCATCCTCAACTGGCCTGCGAGCGTTACGCATCGATAACGGTTGCGGGAACACCACGAAAAATTAAAAAACTCTCGCGTGATAACAACTACTCTCGATTCATCATGGAATACACCCGCGAGCCGCTGGCTATCAGCGATCGCTTTTTGTGGTCCGGAGAAATTAGCGTCCGCACACCACAGTCCTATGGCGTGATTAGCGAGAAAACACTCCAGCCAGATTACATCAGTGACGAAGGTGTATTGATCTATAAATCTGCACGCGGGTTAGTCATCATTACTGGTTGCGGGCATCGGGGAATAGAGAACATCGTACGCCATTGCCAGAAAATCACCGGGGTTAACAAAATTTATGCCCTCGTCGGTGGGTTTCATTTACGTGCAGCCTCCCCCGCTAAGCTATGGCGGACCCGACAATTTATTCAGCAACAACACCCCGAAAAACTGCTCGGCTGTCATTGTACCGGTTCGTGGGGGCGATTGTGGCTACCGCGAACTGACGCCCCGGCAACGGGAGATGTGATAGTGCTGGCTGAGTAACAACAGTAAAACGTTGCCCAAACAGCATAAAAAAACGGGAGCCTTACGGCCCCCGTTTATCAGTCATCATTACATGGTGACAATTGCTGGTTCATCAAAGACGGTGAGTTTTGGCGCTTCACCGGTGTATTTTTCTGCGTATACCAGGCTGGTATTCCCGGCACAACCATTCGCCAGTCTTGAAGTCGGGATATCCGCCGTCAGCACGTTCGCGCCGCCATTTTTACAGATACCGTTTTCAATATCCGGCCATGCACCTTCATGAATACAGATGATGCCCGGTTTGATGCCGTCGCTGACATGCGCCCCAACCAGAACCTGTCCGCGAGCATTCCATACGCGGACCAGATCGCCCTCGGCAATCCCTCTGGCTTTTGCGTCATCCGGATGAATCGTCACCGGTTCACGATTGGCAATCGCGTATTCTTTACGCAGCGACGCGTAGTTCAGCTGGCTATGCAGACGATGTGCCGGGTGCGCCGTCAGTAGCTGCAGCTGATCTTTATCCGCAGTTCCTTTCCATTCATCCGGTTCAATCCAGGACGCATGCGGCGGACAGTCTTTATACTGATAGCCTTCAATCGTTTTCGAGTAGATTTCTATCTTGCCGCTCGGCGTTCCAAGTGCGTTCATCACCGGATCGCTGCGGAAATCCGCGTAGCGCACATATTTGTTATTCTTTTCATTCTCACGCATTTCGATCAGTTTATTCTGCTGCCAGAACGCGTTGAACTGAGGCATGGCGACACGCTGGGCGCGGGCGGCTTTTTGCGCGACGTCATAGAACTGCTTCAGCCACGCCATTTCGTCTTTGCCTTCGGTGTAGACAGCTTTCCCCCCCGGCTTGAGCATCTCAGCCAGATCGGCAAAGACGTCAAAATCACTACGCGCTTCAAACTGCGGCTCAATGACCTGCTTCATCGGTACCAGATGCTGGTTACTGTAATCACCGGTCATGGTCAGATCGTTACGCTCAAACGAGGTGGTGATTGGCAGAACGATATCGGCGTGTTTGGCCGCAGCGGTCCAGTAGCATTCAGAGATGACAACCAGTTCAGGCTTCTGCCAGGCTTTGATTAAGCGGTTGGTATCCTGATGATGGGTAAAGTTAGCGCCGCCCGCCCACCAGATCATTTTGATATCCGGGAAGGTTTGCTCTTTACCGTTATGTTGATATTTGCCGCCTGGGTTTTCCAGCGCCTCGACAATTCGCGCTACCGGCAGGCTGGTCACCGCATCGGAAACCGCCCAGTCATTACCTGCCGATGACCCACCCTCAATTTTGGCGGAGATCGCCGGTAAGACCCCACCGGTGCGCGTTGGGTTACCGCCGTTGGAATAGTGATAAGAGAACCCGAAGCCGCCGCCTTCGGTACCAATTTGCCCCAGCATCGCCGCCAGAGTCACCAGCATCCAGTGTTTTTGCTCACCGTATTGCTGGCGCTGAATCCCCCAACCTGCCATGAGCATGGTTTTGTTGCTGGAGAAAATTTCCGCCAGCTTTTCCAGTTGCTCAGCAGGCACGCCACACACGCCAGATGCCCACTCGGCGGTTTTCTCTACTTTATCGCTCTTGCCGAGCAGGTACTCTTCAAACTGCGGATATCCGGTAGTGTATTTTTCCAGGAAGGCTTTGTCGTGAAGGTTTTTCTTCACCAGCGTATGGGCTATCCCTAACATCATTGCCACATCGGTCCCCATATGTGGCGCAATCCAGGTCGCGTTATCACCAAAGAACTCGATAGTTTCAGAACGCATCGGATCGATGGCGATGACGCTTTTCCCTGATTTCTTCAGCAGATTAAAGTATTCAATCCCTTGTTCATCCGTGCTGCTCCAGGCAATCTTAAGGGTGTTGAGCGGATTCATCCCCCACAGCACCACGACCTGACTGTGCTCAAGCACCATCGGCCAGGTGGTTTGCTGCTCATAAACCTCAACCGATCCCACAACGTATGGCATGATCACCTGCGCGGCACCGGTTGAATAATCTCCGGTATGCCCAGCGTAGCCACCGGCCATGCTCATATAGCGTTGCAGTAAGGTTTGCGCCTTATGCAGAACGCCGCTGGATCGCCAGCCATAAGAACCGGCAAATATCGAAGCGGGACCATAGCTGCTGCGGATCCGGCTGTGCTGTTCATGAATGAGCTTCAGCGCTTGCTCCCAGCTAACCCGCACGAAAGGATCGTTACCGCGTTTGCCATCCGCTTTACCCGGGTTTTCCAGATAGCTTTTGCGCACCATCGGATACTTAACGCGGATATTGGTATGAACCTGATCTGGCGCGGTTTGCTGTAATGAGTTCGGCACCGTTTTCGGCAACGCACCTTTTGAGGAAACCACTTTTCCGTCTTTTACTTCCACGTATACCGCACCCCAACGTGCTGCCGTCAGGATTGCCCCGCCATTCTGGCCTTCGGCCCAGGCTGGCATTGGGATCACCGAAGAAATCGCCATTGTCCCGGTTGCCGCGCCAGCCGTCTTAATAAAGTCACGTCTTGTGAGTTTCATGATTTCTCCTGATTGATCGCTTATTTATTCATGTCTTTAGCGTTGTACTGGAAGTAACGGCTCAGGATATCCAGTTCGGTTTCACTGATATTGGTGCGAGCCCCCATCCCTTTGGCTACTGAAGGCCAGGCGTTGAGCGTGAAGTGATTCGCCGGAATTGGCGCATGACAGCCCGCGCAGTAAACATTGTCGAGTTTGCGCGCGTAATCCCACATAGGTTCACGGCTGGCGAGTGCGGAACCGCTCCATTCGCCCTGCAGCACGACATCTCGCCACGCATTGCCGTAGTCATCTTTTTTCCAGTCGGAGAGGATCTTCAGCGACTGTTGACCTTTTTCACTCAGGCTGGCAAGAATCAAACGCTGCCCTGCTGCGTAGTAAATAACCTGTTCACTTCCTTGCATCTGGCTACCGCGAATCTCGACCAGTCGCGCGTTGTCCGTTGTTTTCAGGACCTGCATTTTAGTTGCCGGGTAAACAGTTCCCAGATCGCCCAACGCGGTGTTGCTCACAGCATAAAGTTCAGTTGCTGAAGCTGGGGTGGAGGCTGACTGCGCTTCAAGCCCTTTAAGCGCACTGTCATCCATTTTTATTTCAGGTGGGAAATGGGCGACGCCTTTATGGCAATCAATACAGGTTTGCTTTTCCGCGATGCCCATTTTGTGCATCTTCTGAGCATCCGCGCTTTGTGCGGCAAGATCCATGGCGTCCATACTGTGGCAGCTACGGCAGGTCGCAGAATCATTAGCCTTGAGCTGTGCCCAAACGGTTTGCGCCATCTCCAGACGGTGTTCTTCAAATTTTTCCGGGGTATCGATTTTTTTGGTTATGAACTGATGATAAACATCTTTTGAGGCCCGCAGCTTAGCCACCAGAAAATCCAAACCGCCCTCCGGGATATGACAGTCCGCGCACTCTGCGCGAATGCCTTTCTGATTCTGGAAGTGAACCGAGCCTGTATATTCTTCGTAGGGCGCCTGCATCGTATGGCAAGACAAACAGAATTCTGTACTCGAGGTTTTATGTAATGTCCATTGCCCCGCCAAAACAATAACTGCACCAAGAACAATGCACAGCAGCATCGTCCATAGGATAGTTTTATTTATTTTTCTCATCTTTTATTTCCATCAGATGAATACCCTTTTAGAGGTAGACAATAAATATCCTAAAGCAGCTATTTATTGATATTCATCAAGCAAAGAGAGAAATAAGAATCAGCCAACGGGTAAGTTTGAAGGGGCTCGCATAATTAGTGAGAATGAAATGTAAATATCAAATTTCGTTTAAAATTAGAGTTTTATTCTACATGCAAGGTTTGATTATCCATTAACCACACAAACTTCAGAATAAAAATTTTATAAACAGTAAAAGTCGCTGAAATTAATCACATGCCAATACTCGTTATATAATTAAATATACAATGAAAGCATGTAAAAAAGAACCCTTTTCTATTTTGCGATTACACGTATTAATGAAGATACCTATCTTACTGTTTCGCTCACATATACATTACGGCCAGCCATACGACACACACATTTCATTGACGCGCACTGATGCACACATCCTTGATCTGGTCACTTATTATACAGAAACAACTTTCGCTACACTCTGGGATAGAGGTAAAACAAACAGGAGGTAGTGAATATGTATCGCTCAATTCTGGTGCCCATTGATATCTCTGAAGCCGATCTTACTCGTCATGTTGTGCCGCAGGTCCAGGCGCATGCCAAAACCGCGAAGGTCCACTTTTTAGCCGTTATTCCTACCGTTCCGTTCTATGCCTCTCTGGGGCTGGCCTACTCTACCGAATTTCCGGACAGAAGTGGTCTGCAGGCCAAGGCCAGCGAAAAACTCGAAGAGATTATTAAGCAGTTCAATATTCCTGCCGGCAGGACTCAGACCCACGTAGTTTACGGCCCACCGAAGGATCAGATCCTCAAGCTGGCGGAGGCGGTGGACGCCGAGCTTATTGTGATTGCCTCACATAAGCCCGGTTTTAGCACGTATTTGCTGGGGTCAACGGCGGCAGCCGTAGTCCGCCACGCGAAATGCCCGGTGCTGGTTGTGCGGTGATAGGGTTAAAACGGGAGCGAATGTGCTCCCGTTTTTCTGTGGCTCAGGCCATCACTCAGTTCTGATGATCCAGCCTGACAAATGCCAGCAGCAGCTGGCTCAACGCACCGTAGAAACCAAAGTCATCATATCTGCGGCATTTAGTGGTGAACTCCGGTAACCAGCGTAACAGCCCCGCCAGCGTTTCTCTGCGCAACGCATCAATACGCTGACGGCTAACCCCTGGCTCACCAAGAGAAAAATGCAGATGGCTCAGCAGTTCGATAAAAATCGCCAGATGATCGGCTGATTCGCTAAACGTATCGCTTACCTGCATGCCCGCATCAGATAACAGTTGTTTAATGATCCCGTAGTTTGGCCCTTCTTCAAGATGAGCCGACGCATAGGGTAACGCGGCGTGTTTATCCGACATCAGGAACAGGCCGCAAAAATCAGCCGCCAGTTCCAGGGTAGCGTCTTCACGTACCTTGAGCGCGGCAATTTTCGCTTCCAGCAAAAGAACATCCGCCTCAAGCAACGGTTCACCTTTGAGCACGGTAAACCACTCAGCCATTTCGCTGGACTGCAATTGCGCTAATCCCTCACCGTCGCGCTCCCGGGAAAACATTTGCGCCAACCATGCATAAACACAGGCCATCTGTTCTGTCGTCAGGGAGGTGTGTTTCATCATGACGTCACCTTCTCCACCGGGACATATTCACACTGCGCCACCATTTTTATCGGGCCGCTGAACGCCGTCACGTTATCCACCTTACCGGCATATTTCTCAATTTCCACCAGCGTAGTATGCGCACTGGTCGCCTGCGCCAGCTGAGACGTGCCGATATCCAGGGTTAACACGTTCGGATTGCCATATTTACACAGCGCTCCGATTTCTCCACCGTTATCAGGATCGTACCAGGCACCTTCATGGATGCGCGCCACGCCCGGCGAGTAGAGATCGGAGACAACCGCGCCGGCCAGCACTTGTCCACGCGCGTTAAATACACGAACTATATCGCCGTTGCGGATCCCCCTGGCGCTGGCATCCTGCGGATTAATAAACACCGGCTCTTTGCCACCTACCGCGTAATGCTTACGCAGCGCTTCGGACTCGCAGAGCTGTGAATGCAAACGGAAATCCGGGTGGACGGATTGCAGATGCAGCGGCCAACGTTGCGATCCAGGCCCACCGTGTGAACGTTCGATTTTCTCAAACCACATTGGATGCCCCTGGCAATCGTCATATTGCATATCGGCAATAGTTTTCGAATAGATCTCGATCAAACCGCTCGGCGTCCCCAGAGGTTCAAGGTCAGGATCTTCGCGGAAGGCCTGATGGCGGACAAACATCTGCGGATGTTCGAATTCAACGTACTCTTGCTGATTCCAGAAAACGTCGAAAGCCGGAAGATGAACACCGCGTCCCTTCCCTTGCTGGCTTCCTTCCTGCCAGATGCGCTTCAACCAGCCCATCTCATCCAGCCCTTCTGTGAACGCTTCTTCACGGTTAAAGCGGCGGCAAAGATCGCGGAAAATATCGAAATCATTACGCGCTTCAAACTGCGGCTGCACCAGCTGCTTCATAGCGATAATGCCGCGGTTGGAGTGGTTGCCATACTGGTCAAGATCGTTACGTTCAAACTGGGTCGTCGCCGGCAATACGATGTCAGCGAACCGACAGGTCGACGTCCACTGATTGTCGATGGCGATAACGGTTTCCAGCTTACGCCAGCCCTCAATAATACGGTTGATCTGCTGGTGACGATGGAACGGGTTGGTACCGGCAAAAACGCACATCTTCAACGGTGGCAGCTTGACGGTTTTACCGTTCCAGTTAATGCTCTTGCCCGGCTCCAGAATCGCATCGATAAAACGCGCGATCGGGATGGTACTGCTGTAGCCCTTATAATCGGTGCTGTCATGTACCGGTGGAACGGTGGTGGAACCAGAAAATCCGCTCAGGATAACGCCTTTACGCCCTGGGGTGCCCGCGCCGTTGTAGTGCCAGCCAAAGCCAAATCCCCCCCCGGGTAAGCCAATTTGCCCGAGCATTGAGGCCAGCACCACGATCATCCACGCCCACTGTTCCCCGTGCTGCATACGCTGCACGCACCAGCCGGCAATAATTTGCGTTCTGCCGCCCGCCATCTGCCGTGCCAGTTCACGGATTGTCTCAGCATCAATCCCGCAGATTTTTTCCGCCCACTGGGCATCTTTAGGCTGTCCGTCACTTTCTCCCAGCAGATAAGGCAGAAATTGCTCAAACCCAACGCAGTAGTTCTCGAGGAAATGCTTATCGTAGAGCTTCTCGGTATACAGCGTGTGTGCCAGCGCCAGCTGTAGCGGTACATCAGCCTGCGGATTCACGGCGATGTGCTTAACCTTGTCACGGCCCAGGTAGTCATGAGTCGAGGTGACGACCGGGTCAACGCTGATGACCGAAATCTCGCCCCGTGCCACTTTTTCCTTCAGTTGCTCGTAGTATTCGTAGACATCATGATCCGGACACCACCAGTTCGCCTGCTGGTTTTTGATGAGATCAGAACCCCACAGCACAATGGTTTTGCTGTTTTCGAGTAACAGTGGCCAGGAGGTCTGCTGCTCATAGACCTCCATTGATCCCACCACACGCGGCAGAATGACCTGAGCGGCACCGGTGGAATAGTCGCCCCCCGTACTCACGCTGTTGCCATGCAGCGCAATGGCACGCGCCAGCATCCCGGAAGCATTGTGGAACATCCCGGTCGATTGCCAGCCGCTGGCCGTTAGCAGCGCGCTCGGACCATAAGTCTTCTGAATGCGCTCCAGCTCCTGATAGAAGAAATCCAGCGCTTCATCCCACGAAACGCGCACAAAGCGGTTATCTCCACGTTGCGAGGTATCGCTCTGATGGCGTTTACGCAACCAGTCCACGCGGACCATCGGGTAGCGAATACGCGCTCCACCATGTACGTGATCCGGGAGTCCGGCAATCATTTTTGACGGGTATTTATCGCGCTCGAACGGCCTGGCCTCAATGAAACGACCGTCAACCACGGTGGCACGAATCGCCCCCCAGTGAGAACCGGTCAGAATCCCCTCTTTGACGCCTGCCCCCTGCACCTCTGCGGCATTAGCGCTACGCGGCGTGAGCAGCGAAGGCCCTAACATACCTGCTACGGTCAAGCCGCCCAGTTGCAGCAAAAAACGTCGGCGCGATGCCTGAAAGAGATCGTTATTTTTCATTGCTTTCTCCCTTATCGCCATGCGGCTTATCCGTAGTGTCAGAGGCATTCATTTGCAGATATTTCAGCAAGGTACGTTCTTCACGTTTATCCAGACTGGTAAATCCAATCATGCCGTTCAACGTGCCAATCCAACCGTTAGCATCAAAGTGTTCTTTCTCTGGTGCGCCGTGGCATTGGTTACAGGTTCCGTTATAGAGTGAGTCGGCATAAGCCCAGATCGGTTTGATGTCGTTGACCATATCGCCCTTCTGCATCCAGGCAGTGGCCTGCAATTTACTCCATGGCGTATTCGTTTCCGCAACGGTGGTTTGCTCCAGCGTCTTCACGTGCTGCTGGATGTCGCCACGAATGGAAGCCACAAAAATGCGCTTGCCCGGCAGTTGCGCCAACACGCGCTGACGCCCATTACTCTCGGTCCAGCCGACAATTTCAATTTGCAGCCAGTCACCATCACGCTTTAACACTTTCACTTCAGAAGCGGGCAGCAGTGAGCCTGCAGGTTCTTTATCACCTTTGGCGGCATAAATAGGTTTGATGTCCAGAGAGTAGAGCGTCTCGCCATCGTCGTTCGCCCTGGCGCGTAACTCATCAAACTGCTTGCGGAAACCGCTGCTCATATCGGGAAGCTGGTGTGCAATACCTTTATGGCAGTCGATACAGGATTGGTTGTCCTTGGCCGCAATCTTCATCTGGCGCGCAGCTTCAGGATGTTGTTTAGCGTGGTCCATCGCATCATAGTCATGACAAGAACGACAGGTCGCGGAGTTGTTCTCCTTCATTCGCGCCCATTCGCGCTCCGCCAGCTCAGCGCGTTTGGCTTCGAATTTCTCTGGAGTATCAATAGAGTGGGCAACAAAGGTTTGGTAAATATCGTTGCTGGCCTCCAGCTTACGTTTCACCATGCCTGGAATATCGGATGGAATGTGGCAGTCATGACATTCTGCGCGTACCCCGGAGGCATTCTGAAAATGTGCAGACTGTTTATATTCTTCGTAAACCGGCTGCATACTGTGGCAGCTCACGCAAAACTCGGTAGAACTGGTTAATTTAATACCAACGTGCGGCAAGACGATCAGCGCAATACCGACCACAATCCCGATAACGACCAGCGCCAACACTGACCAACGTGCGCTCGGTCTGAGCAGCGCCCTCCATAGTTTCCGCATAATAGCCCCTGTAATCTTATGGTTTAGTTACAGAGGATCTTATTTCTCAAATGTGAACAGTAACACTGGTCAGGATGAATGGCTTACGGCACAATGTGAACAGATATGAACAGAAAGAGAACGCCATCAGGATGCCGCATCACATTGTCATTGTTGAAGATGAACCGGTCACCCAGGCACGGTTACAGGCTTATTTTGAACAGGAAGGTTATCATGTCTCTGTTACCGCCAACGGAGCTGGTCTGCGTGAAATCATGTCACAACATCCTGTCGATCTCATTCTGTTGGATATCAACCTCCCGGACGAAAATGGCTTAATGCTGACCCGCGCCCTGCGCGAACGCTCAACGGTGGGGATCATTCTGGTGACAGGTCGTAGCGATCAAATTGACCGGATCGTTGGCCTGGAAATGGGCGCTGATGATTATGTCACCAAGCCGCTGGAGCTACGTGAACTGGTGGTTCGGGTTAAAAATTTGCTCTGGCGTACCGATCTTGCCCGTCAGGCACAGCCGGAGACCAAAGATAACTGCTATCAGTTTGCCGGATACTGTCTGAATGTCTCCCGGCATACCCTGGAGCTGGGCGATGAGACGATCAAACTCACCCGCGCCGAGTATGAAATGCTGGTCGCCTTTGTCACCAATCCGGGGGAAATTCTCAGCCGCGAACGTTTACTGCGTATGCTTTCGGCACGACGGGTAGACAATCCAGACTTACGCACCGTGGATGTATTGATCCGCCGTTTGCGCCACAAGCTACGGGCTGATTTACTGGTGACACAGCACGGCGAAGGTTATTTTTTAGCGGCCGACGTGTACTGATACAGATAAATCGGACGGAACCCGCCAGGAGACAGCGAGCGCTGAACATGCTGGCTGTCGGCATTTTTCGGGGTGAGCACCAGGATCGGCGGACTGATATTTTCCGGTACCGGTTGCCCTTGTAGCACCCTGATCGCCTGTTGAATCGCCAGTTCACCTTGCCAGACCATCTGATCGCTAGCAGCCATAATGATTCTTTCGCGTTTAAGTCCGCGATATACCTGATGCGACAGGTAAAAAGAGACCACGGTTAGCGGCGTCCCCGGATTCCGCTTCTCTCCCATCGCCGCTTCCGCAGCAATTGCCGTACCGGCAACCACATCGACCTCCGGGTGACGCTCAAGCATCTCCTGCAACAGGTTGCGCTGAACTTCAATATCATTATCCCCCAACGCCACATCCACGATGTGCACCTGACTACCGGCAATCGCCTGACGGAATCCTGCCACCATTTCGCGACTGCCTCCGGCGTCATCAGGTCCTGGCAATAGCAGAACCTTTAACGGTTTGCCGCCGCTCCACTTGACCAGATAGCGGCCCGGCTGATACCCCATCTGGAACCACGGAACGCCAACCCGTGCTTTCACCGTCGGATCGTGTATCGCATTCACTACCTCAATGACCGGCAACGCGCCTACCTGCGCGGAAAGATCCGGGAAGGTCGTCGTGCTACTACCCAGCAATATGGCATCTGCTCCCCATTGCTGGCACTGGGCGATTTGTGTTTTTTGCGTGGAGAACTGACGATACCCTCCCGCCTCTAACACCTTCAGACTTACTCCGTATTTTCTCGCCGCCTCAAGCATGCCGTAATTCACTGAAAGCCAATAGGAGTCTTTCAGGCTGGGATACAGCGCGCACAGTTTCCAGACTTTGTTTGCAGTAACGTCCGATTGCAGTTCCGGGACTGCCTGCTGCGTATCCTGCCAGCGCAGCAATGCGGCTCCAGCCGCATGACTCAAACCGGGAAAAATCGTGATTAACAGGAAAACCAATACGCGCATGATAGCCTCAACATTGATAAGGCTTTATCCTAGTTGCTTTCCTCTTTTGGACTCAACCTTTTTAAACTGTGGCGACCAGACAGTGAATTTATCTCTGACTAAACGACTGTGGATAGGCTTTGCGCTGATGGCGGCACTGACTCTCATCAGTACGCTGACAGGCTGGTATAACCTGCGTTTTGTCAGCAAGGTTGAGCAGGCCAATACCCAGGCGCTAATTCCAACCATGGATATGGCGCGCCAGCTCAGCGAAGCCAGCGCCTGGGAACTGTTTTCCGCACAAAATCTGACCACCGCAGACAATGAAAATATGTGGCTGGCTCAGGGGAGAATGTTAACCGCCCAGAGCCTGAAAATAACCACATTACTCAAAACCCTTCGTGAACAGGGCTTTGATACTTCTGCTATTGAACAGCAGGAGAAAGAAATCGCCCGATCGTTAAGCCACCAGGGGGAGATGGTTGGCGAACGCCTGAAATTACGCGCTCAACAGCAACAACTCAGCCAGCAAATTATTGAGGCCACCGCTGACGTTGCCGAAATGGCACGCGGACAGGCCAGTAATGCCGCCACGTCGGCAGGTGCGACACAGGCCAGCATTTACGATTTGATTGAGAGCCATCAGGGGCAGGCCGCTGAACACGCGCTGGACAGGCTCATCGATATCGATCTGGAATATTATAACCAGATGAATGAACTGCGCCTGAGTGCGCTACGCGTGCAGCAAATGGTCATGAACCTGGGGAATAACCAGGCGCAGAATAACCTCGCTGCGCTGGAAAACCAGTTGAATGCCGCCGTCAGAGTACTTCAGCGCCGACAAATACGTATTGAAGATCCCGTGGTGCGCACTCAGGTGGCCAACACCGTCAATACGATTAGCCGTTATGTTGAGCTGCTGTCCCTGTATCGCCAGGATAATGACATCACGACCCAATTGCAGATCTTATCGCAGAATAATATCGAGCAATTTACCCGTTTCAGTAGCGAAGTCAGCCAGTTGGTGGAAACCATCGGCCAGCGTAATCAAAGTGGACTGGCGCATCTCAAACAGACCAGCCAGCGCGGGCAACACTTGCTGCTGCTGTTAGGTGGCGTGTCATTATGTTTGCTGATTCTTATACTTTGGCGTGTGGTTTATCGCTCAGTCACTCGACCACTGGCACAGCAAACCCAGGCGTTACAGCGTCTGCTGGAGGGGGATATTGACTCCCCATTCCCGGAAACCGCAGGCGTTCGTGAACTGGATACAATCGGGCGGTTGATGGATGCCTTTCGCGGCAGCGTTCACGCCCTCAATAGCCATCGCGAACATCTGGCCGCACAGGTTAAAGCTCGCACCGCCGAGCTGCGTTCTATGGTATCTGAACACCGACAGGCCCGTGCAGAAGCTGAAAAAGCTAACCAGGCAAAATCGGCGTTTCTTGCCGCCATGAGCCATGAAATACGCACCCCGCTGTATGGTATCCTCGGCACTGCGCAGTTGCTCTCAGACAATCCCGTCCTGGCACAACATCGGGAAAATCTACGCGCAATCACCGACTCGGGCGAGTCTTTGCTGACCATCCTCAACGATATCCTGGACTATTCCGCCATCGAAGCCGGTGGAAAAAATGTGGCAATAGGCGATGAGCCTTTTGAACCCAAACCCTTGCTGGAAAGTACGATTCAACTCATGAACAGCCGCGTTGCTGGTCGCCCGGTCGTGCTGGTTGCGGATTTTGCCGATGACGTTCCCGCTTCCCTGCGTGGCGATCCGCGCCGTATCCGGCAAATCATTACTAATTTATTAAACAACGCACTACGCTTTACCGATCGGGGACACATCATCCTGCATAGCCGATGTGAGGGCAAAAACTGGTACATCGAGGTTGAAGATACGGGATGTGGAATTGACCCTGCCCGCCAGCACGATATTTTTCAGCCGTTTGTTCAGGTAAGCAGTAAACGAGGTGGAACCGGGCTCGGACTAACCATCAGCGCCAGTCTCGCCCAGGCAATGCAGGGAGAGCTGAGCGTCACCAGCACACCCGGCGTCGGGAGCTGTTTCCAGCTGCGTCTGCCATTGCGGGCAACCACGATGCCCATCATGAAACCCGCACAACGTTCCATATCGTTACAGGGCTTACGCTTATTGCTTATCGAGGATAATCCTCTTACACAACGTATCAGTACTGAAATGCTCATCCTCAATGGCGCACAGGTTACTGCTGCCAGCAGTGCCGCTGAGGCGCTAAAAATATTGCAGGAAGATACACGCTACAATGCTGCTCTGGTTGATTTCGATCTTCCTGATATTGACGGGATCACGCTGGCACAGCAGTTAGCCCACGACTATCCGGCACTTAGCCTGATCGGCTTTAGCGCGCACGTCATCGACGAAACGCTAAGCCAAAGAACCAGCACCCTGTTCCTTGGCATTATTCAAAAACCAGTCCCCCGGGATGAACTCAGTCGACTTATTACGCATTATCTGCATGGTAGTGCGACTCCCCCGCTTGCATCAGAAAATGACAACAAACGGTTAGATTTTCAGCAGTTGGCTGGAGATATCCAGGTTATGGGATGGCAAAAGGTGCACGAATGGTTAGCGCTCTTTAAGCAACACACTCTTCCTGTATTAGATGAGATTGACGCTGCCCGCGCAGCACATGACGACGAGCGGATAAAACGTCTGACGCATCAGCTAAAAAGCAGCTGCGCCAGCATGGGAATGCGCTCAGCCAGCACGATGTGTGCAGCACTTGAACAGCAGCCGTTGGGTGATTTTTCACTCAGAGAGGAGATCCAACAAAGTCTTTATGAGGTAGAACGTTGGCTGGAAAAAGAAAAATTGTCCCGCGCGTAACGGTACGTTGAAGCTGAGTATAGGGACTGATTTTGAATGGTACGCCCTGTAGGATTCGAACCTACGACCTACGGCTTAGAAGGCCGTTGCTCTATCCAACTGAGCTAAGGGCGCATTGCGAAGTGATTACTTCATGCAGATGAAACGCGTGAATTATACGGTCAGCGCCTGCTGAGTCAATGCCTTTTGTTTCAGTTGCTGGCGAAGTGAACGAATGTTGATTTTTTCTGCTTGTTCAAGGGTATCCAGGAAATCGCCTGGTAACAACTCAGCTCACGAAACGCCAGATTTAGGGATACATGTATTTAGAATATTTATGATTTTGCTTAACATTCCCTTACCCCTCCAGCGGTTCAGGAACTCTTTAATGTTAAGTATCGCCATCAAGGAAGAAAACAGTCACTTCGAACATGGACTAAAAATTATCATCTCCCATTTGGCAAATCAGTGGCATCAGGAGATTTGCTTTTTGCCTGTCGAGGATATCGATCGCGCTGACATCGCGTTTATTTCCCTAGATGAAGATTGGCTCAGCGCCGATTGCTATCAGATTCCGGTCCATACCCGCCGCCAACACCGGGTTGTCATCTGCAACAGAAACGATAAAGATAAGCTGATGTTCCGGCCCTGCCTGTACATGTTGCCACTGATCTATCGGGAAGATGACGTTGAGGAAATGACTAAAAAATTAGTCCTCATCCTGCAAAAACGTGCGCTGCGCAACAACGTGCCCGCAACTATCTGCCATTACTGCACCACTCGCAACTTTTCTATCGAAGAACGTCAGTTCTTAATGTTTCTCGCCAGCGGCTATACCTTAGCCGAAACGGCTCACCTGCTCTCGGTAAGCGAAATTCAGGCCAAAGCCACCCGTCGCAGCATTATGAAAAAGCTGCATGTGAAAAACGATCAGCAATTCTTAAGATACATCCGGGCGCATCTGAACTTTCTACAAAATTAGGTGGCATCTTTCTGCCTGATTTTTTATTGAGAAAAATCTCATCACCAATTAAGTATCGACACCTACTGTACCTGGCTTCAGGCTGCCAGAATAATCCTGGCTTACTATTTCCGGGGTAACAGAAAGACACACCCGGTAATATTTTATCTAATCCCATAGAGAGGTTGAACTGGATAAAACGACTTTTTGGGCATTGAGTAAGACATCAGAAAACTTCCGGCAGATTATTCTGATGGGATACGCAATTGCCAGTCTGATGATTGCTGAAGCATTGAAACCCAACAGCACAAGGAAACTCGCCTTTACGCTGGAGAAAACTTGGGTCAGGGATGTTTATAGTCGGCAATTTATCCAGACCTGCCGCAACAGAAATGGAATGGAAAAGGATGCACAGCGCAAAACGCCGGGATCGACATCGCCGAATACGAAACACTAACTGTACCTGGCAATATCCTCACTACACATCACAGGTATTTGACCAACTTGAGTATCTGACGCAAAAAATCGAATACGCATTACCGAGTGACACTATATCTCAGGCGATTATTACGACAGATTACTATCTGGCCTATGCGCTGGGTCGACATTTATTTTCAGGAGCACGTACCGCGATCTTCCAGACCATTGAATCGGCCAAAGTCAGCCTGCGAGAGTCGGTAATTAGTCAGTTAGTGGTTGATATGGAAGGTTTAACAATCTCTTATTTTGATGTTCTGGAGTATCTGCGCCAGCTAATTAAACCGCGGAATAACATCCAAATCTTCATATTGCTTTCCCGCCACGATGAAGACCTAATCCCTTTTATTTCTCTGTCCGGTCCATTTTATATCTTGTCACGTAGCCTGCGCCTCCCGGAGATGCGCCGCGCTTTCTTGTCGCCAGTCCTTAACTATATTCACTCCAGGCACATAAACCAGCTCGATTGGGAGATGGTGGAATTACTTTTACAAGGTAACTCCTTAAAAGAGATTGCTTTGTTACAAGCTCGCCCCTACCACCGTATCATCTATCGCCTGAACCAGCTGATTGCGCGTCTGGGCTTAGCAAACCGGCAGCATTTTTTGCACCTGATACATCGCCTCAGCGTTACCTCTGCTCATTTAATTTAACACCCTAACCCTATGTGCCATAAGATTTTTTAGGAAATTACTTATTTTTATATGAGATAAAAGATCTAAATTTCACAACTATTTAATATTTACAACTATTCCTGGTATTATGCTAACTTCCACCACCCCAGTAAACCATACTGATTCTGTGCATATCAGCACAAATAGCGTCATTCCCACCTTAACAAATCCTAAACAATTAGTTTATTGTATTGTTTTTACCATTTAAAAATTTTTTTCAGTCTGCCATAATTCAAACAGCAGTAAAATAATGCCAATAGTCATTAACACATCTGGATCTTTTAGAACATCCTAACTGACATTAACAACCTGAATGTTGTAAGCCTTTTCCGAAAGAACAGAGCAGGTATAATCCCCATAGTTTTCTGATTAATTGTTAGTTTTCCCAGTGTGAAATGGATTTTCCACAAATTCATTGTTCTGTAGAAGAGCAACCGAATAAACAAGGATGAAATAATATTTATTCGACTCTCCCTCAGAACAACCCTTGGCTATTTGACAATATTATAACGCCTGATGTTTTATAAAATTATCAAGATACGCATACAGTTTGAGGCATACAACAATGAAACCAGCATCCGTTATCATTATGGACGAACACCCTATTGTCAGAATGTCGATAGAAGTACTACTTGAAAAAAACAGTAATATCCAGGTTGTGTTGAAGACCGATGACAGCCGTACGGCAATAGAGCACCTGCGCACTTACCCTGTCGATCTTGTCATTCTGGATATTGAACTACCTGGTTCAGATGGATTTACATTACTCAAGAGAATAAAGTCTCTGCAGGAGAATACTCGGGTGCTGTTTCTCTCCTCCAAATCGGAGTCCTTTTATGCCGGGCGTGCTATCCGGGCCGGTGCAAATGGTTTTGTCAGTAAACGAAAGGATTTGAATGATATCTACAATGCGGTAAAAATGATTTTATCGGGATATTCTTTTTTCCCTTCAGACACCCTAAACTTCATTAACAATATAAATATGAAAAAAGGTGTATTGAATGACATGCCGCTCTCTAATCGCGAAGTTACGGTTTTGCGTTATCTGGCAAATGGCCTCTCTAATAAGGAAATTGCTGAGCAGCTGTTACTCAGCAATAAAACGATTAGTGCTCACAAAGCTAACATCTACGCCAAACTCGGCTTACATACTATCGTTGAGCTGATCGATTACGCAAAAATGCATGAATTAATGTAATAGCACTCCCGGCGAGACTTCGTTCGGGAGCATTTTATCCGCGCATTGATTAGTTATAGTTAATCATAAATGTGGCATCGGCCCTGGCGAGGCCTGGCTGAACCCCGTCTGCTAACGCGATATAGTTGGCGAAAAAGGTCAGCGTGGCATTGCCGTTCTCATCAATCCCCACGGTTTGGCTGGCCTGCTCGAGCGGTAATCGCGTACGGTCGCTGTCATGCAGTTCGATCGCCACCTTTTGCGCCATCACTGCGTCATCAAGCGCCAACAACGTCGTACCGGGGGCCGGAGTACCAGAAAACGTTATTGACGCGGATCCCGGCGGGCAGCCTTCCAGCTTCAGCGTAAACGCGACTGGTTGGGTAGTATCCCCGCTGGTCTGTAACTGCTTTGTTGGCCAGGTGCCCAATTCAACCGACTTATTGCTGTCACTGGCAATCACCGCACAGGTAAAGTCCACCACGTTTCCGCGCAGTTCAATATTGATTTCGCCCAGCGATGAGGCCGCATGGCACAACGAGCTGAATATCAGTATGGGCAGCATCACCAAAAGCGCCCATGAAGTTGGCGTTTGCTTGTTAGTCATAATCTACTCGCAGATAGCCACGGGCAGTAAAAGGCCCTTCGGTAGGTTTATTCCCTGTCACGCTGACCGGCCATGTCCGAATACTCACGTTTGCCACGGCGTTATCATCCAGTTGAAATGGGATCGTGCTGGACAGATTATTGGGCGTCAGCGGTCTACCGGTTTTGTCGGCGACAATGAACCCTAAGTCAGGATTGTCCGATACCATCATTTGCCCGGAGGCTTTCTCGGCCTCTACCCGCATGGTTAAGTAGGCTTGTGCAGCGACGTTGGTGCATTTTATCGCCACCGTTTTGGTCTGCGGATTAATGCCTTCGGGACGGTTTCCTGCCCCCGCCTTGCTGAACAACGATGCGCCAATATCGCCAAAATCAAACTCGACAATCTGCCCTGCGTTCACCTCACAGTTTTGTGGAACCTCCACCTTACCGCTGTAGCTGATGGTATAAACCGGCGTGCTTAGCGCATCTCCAGTACTGGTCGTGACATAGACTCTGAACATGGTCTGGCGCGGGATCGGCACCATGTTAATAAACGAGCGAATCACTTTGAGTTTAAACACCAGCTTTGAATCCATTACGCCAAAAGGCTGCTGCTTAGGTACGTTGGGATGAGTTCCCATACGGATATAATTACGCGGGGGATAAAACAACCCAGCAGAGCTATCGGTGATGCTCATAGCCCCCAGCAGGTAGTCATTGAGTTTCAGGTACTGAAAACCATTTTCTGTACTTTGCACAGGGAGTTCCGTAACGTAGCTTCGATAGGTGTAATTCACCGTCGTCCCGGCCGGACAGGTAGCATTAACGCCAATCCAGCCCGATTTTTCCGGTAACGTCACCACCTGTCCCGGCCGGTTATTGCTGCTGTTAAAGACGTTCGACAGATCGTAAAAAACATCCGTTGGTGTGCCATTCGAGTTTTGGCAGACTGTCGCCCATGACGAATGGGCCATCAGCAGTAAAGCGCATCCCAGTAACAAACCCGTTTGTCGTTTCATCGTATTATTCCTGTCGTGCTGTTGGAGATTCGCACGTAACGTTCGTGAGCGTCACCGCCTGTTTCAGACTCTCCTCAGGCAAGGCATAGTGCGCCACGCAGCGAGCGTTAGCGCTTTCCCCCCATTGGATCAGTAATTCACCTTTTAGCGGCAAGCCGCTCAGGTAGATTTGCCCGTCTTCGCCCACCATACTGGTCACGCCGCTGGTGTTTTCACGCACAACGGAGCCAAATGGCACAGGTTTACCTGCATATTTCGCGGTTATCAGCGCCCGCACACCGATACGTGTATCAAACGCCGCGCGCACTAATGCCCCTTGCGTTGGCACGACGCTGCTAACGTTATTTTCCACATCGGTATTGTTGTTCATTGAATTGGTATCTAATGCGACGCGGTTATAGCGATAAACGGTGGCATACGGCATCACCGCGTATCCACGCCAGTCGGTTTGCACGCCGGTCTGGTTTTCTACTCGTACGCCCTGCGCGCCAGGCGCTTTAACCAGCACGTTGGTGTCCCCCAGCGGCTGACTGAGCGTAATACCGTCCGCATGCCCCACCACGCCGCCGGAGAGCTGCCAGTTGTAGTCATGCTGATCGCGATCGTAGTTGTATCCCACGCCCAGCGTGCCATAGGCCGCCTGCCAGTTGGCGCTGGCGTTTCCGCTGTAGCCGTTGGTGCTGCTGTGCCCCTGATTCACGCTGTAGCTCAGGTTGCGCCCATCCAGTAACGTCCCGCCGATCCCGCTCTGCCAGCTGTTTTGTCCGTTGCTGTTGCGGTTGGCATTAAAGGTGGCGTAGGTGCGATCGAGCGCGTTATCACGCGAGTAGCGCCGTCCGCTTAGCAGGCTGAACGGCACTGACATATTGAATGCCAGAATACGGTCGGTGTCGGAGATGCCTACCGATTCATTCCACGACCAGGAGAGTGAATAGCTAATCCCCTGCCAGCCGCTGGCATAGCCCACCTGATACCAGGTATTGGTGTCTGAGGTATTCCAGTACGTTTGCTGACTCCCCGAAACATACAGCGAGCCGTAGTCTCCCAGGTTCTGCGAAATGTTAATCTGAAAGCGGCCCTTTTTGCTGTAACTCAGATTGTGATAGCTCTTCACATCGGGCATGTCGTGGCGATTACCTTCGCTGTCGTATTCATACTCATAGCCTTCCATGCTGCGATACGCGACGTCATCAAGGGTATAGAAGCCGCGCGTTGAGTAGCGATATCCCAACAGCTGGAAGTTTGTGCCAAAGTTGTTCAGCGATTTTGCATACAGAAAACGCAAAGACTGCCCCTGATGCGTACTGTCATCCGCCAGCTGACTGCGCGCATGGGTTAAATCCACAGAAACCGCCCCCCAGTCCCCCAGGTTTCGGCCAGTGCCTAAAACTACCGCGGTGTAACGTGAGGCCAGCTGCGTACCGCCATAAGCGGTGTAGCCTTCTGGTAACCCGGCAATTAATGTTCCCTGGAAAAAAAACGGTGAAGATTGCTGGCTATTGCCGCTGCGAAAATCCCCAGCAACCACGTCGTATTTGAAACGCCCTTCTCGTTGTAACAAGGGAACCGTGGAGTACGGCACCGTATAGCGCTGCTGGCTGCCGTCCTTTTCGTCCACTGTCACCTCAAGGTCACCGCTGGATGACGTCGGGTTGAGATCGGTTATCGAAAAAGCGCCCGGTGAAACATAGCTTTGATAAATCACATAGCCATTCTGACGAATGGTCAGTTTCGCTGCGGTACGCGCAATGCCGCGAACGGTAGGCGCGTAGCCCTGTAAGCTGTCGGGATACATACTGTCTGAGGAATAGAGCCGCGCCCCGCGAAACCCGACGCTGTCAAAAACGTCGTTGCCGGTGTTGCTGTCGCCCATCACCAGTTCACCCTTCAGCGGGATAATCGCGCGCTGAAGCCATGTACCGATATTTTTCCAGCTTTGTGAGTGGTATCCGTCACCTTTGGAATAGCTCCATGCGCCGTTATTTCTCAAGCGCCAGGGGCCATAGTTCAGGCCACTGAGCATACTTAAGAAGTAGCTGTCAGTGTCACTGCCGCGGCTACCGGTAAAGCTGTAGTTGACCAGCGCAGCCGGGATCCCTTCATCCCACTCTTCCGGCGGAATATAGCCACGCGCGCTGTTTAACATTGACGCCTGAGGCAGGCTGACGTTTAAGCGCAGGGTAGAAAAATCAAATGCAATCTCGCTGCCTGGAATCGCCTCAGGTAGATTGATACAGGTATCGTTCGCATCCTTACTGAGTGCCGGAAATGCGGTGATATTGACACCAAGGCGCTTCACCCAGTCGAGTCCAAAACATGGCATCAGCCCACCGGACTTCTCCCCGGCTTTTCCCGCGCTGGTCGTAAAACGTATATCCTGAGTGGCAACAAACTCATCGTTGCGCCAGATATCCACACGATAAACGCCTTCAGGCTGGTGATTGCCTTTTTCAAAACGTGATAAATCCGCCACGGTTGCCGTATCCGCGGATAAAAAGGCCGGATTAAAATAGCTTTCCCCATGGCTTAAAGAGGGAAAGAGCGCCTCCATCGTGGACAACGCCACCCCCGCCAGCGGTGGCGTAACCCCCGGTAACAGGCCAGGAAAATACGTTGTCTTATTCATCGTTATCTCAACGCACGCTAACCGTTTGGGCCGGGGTCACGGCGCCATAATCATTGACCGTCTGGAACGTGACATTGCCCTGAACGCCCGTTGGTAGCAGGACCTGCGCATCACTTTTCGGCGCGACCATCACGTTATCAACCTTCGTTTTCCCCACGTTGAGATTGACCAAGGTGACGTAATACGCTGACGGATTGTTGATTTTCAGGTGGTTGCCGGTACGGGAGAATTTCAGCATCCCGGGCGCATCTTCCGGAATTTGCTGCAGATTATTCGGACGTACAAAAAGCTTGATGCGGGACAGAATCGCCAGTTGCAGAACGTTTTTACCCTCGAGGCTGTTTTTATTGACTGACGGAATGGCTTTCACGTTCATCCAGAACAGCGACTCACGATCTTTAGGCAGCGGAACACCTGCATAGATGATACGCAGCGTGTTTTCGCTTTTGGGCTCGCTGACAAACAACGGAGGCGTAACCACAAACGATTTTTCTTTAACGCCTGCGCTATTCTCGATCCATGAATTGACCAGGTAACGTTCTTTGGTATCACTATTGCTAATAGACAGGGACGTTTGTTTGGCATCGGCTGGATAAATAACGCGAGTAGCGCCTAATGCAATACCGCCTGCAGCCTGAACACTGGCAGCAGAAAATAAGGCCAGTAAAAGGATAAAACCTGATTTTAGGGAAGGTGCGAACAAGTTCCTGATATGAGATCATCATATTCATCCGGAGCGCATCCCAGAGGGACATCATGAGCCATCAACTCACCTTCGCCGATAGTGAATTCAGCACTAAGCGCCGTCAGACCCGAAAAGAGATTTTCCTCTCCCGCATGGAGCAGATTCTGCCATGGCAGAATATGACCGCTGTCATCGAGCCGTTTTATCCCAAGGCGGGCAATGGCCGACGGCCCTATCCGCTGGAGACCATGCTGCGTATTCACTGCATGCAGCATTGGTACAACCTGAGCGACGGTGCCATGGAAGATGCCCTGTACGAAATCGCCTCCATGCGCCTGTTTGCCCGATTATCCCTGGATAGCGCCCTGCCGGATCGCACCACCATCATGAATTTCCGCCACCTGCTCGAGCAGCATCAACTGGCCCGTCAATTGTTCAAGACCATCAATCGCTGGCTGGCCGAAGCAGGCGTCATGATGACCCAAGGCACTTTGGTGGATGCCACCATCATTGAGGCACCCAGCTCTACCAGGAACAAAGAGCAGCAACGCGATCCGGAGATGCATCAGACCAAGAAAGGCAATCAGTGGCACTTTGGCATGAAGGCCCACATTGGTGTCGATGCCAAGAGTGGCCTGACCCACAGCCTAGTCACCACCGCGGCCAACGAGCATGACCTCAATCAGCTGGGTAATCTGCTTCATGGAGAGGAGCAATTTGTCTCAGCCGATGCCGGCTACCAAGGAGCGCCACAGCGCGAGGAGCTGGCCGAGGTGGATGTGGACTGGCTGATCGCCGAGCGTCCCGGCAGGGTAAAAACCTTGAAGCAGCATCCGCGCAAGAACAAAACGGCCATCAACATCGAATACATGAAAGCCAGCATCCGTGCCAGGGTGGAGCACCCGTTTCGCATCATCAAGCGGCAGTTCGGCTTCGTGAAAGCCAGATACAAGGGGCTGCTGAAAAACGATAACCAACTGGCGATGTTATTCACCCTGGCCAACCTGTTTCGGGTGGACCAAATGATACGTCAGTGGGAGAGATCTCAGTAAAAACCGGAAATAACGCCAGAAATGGTGGAAAAAATAGCCTAAATAGGCTGATTCGATGTGTTTGCGGGAAAAAAATCGGCCCAGATCCGCGAAATTTTAATCAGCGAGTCAGCTTGGGAAGAAATGACCTGCTTATTCGCACCTTCC